>DASUWP010000304.1:0-16306 GCA_036378335.1 Acidobacteriaceae bacterium
GAACGCTGAGAAACCAACCCAAAGCAATAGCCAATCAGAGGAAGGTGGGGCACCCTCTCCTTATCTTCGGCTGACAACGCGTGACGAGGGATCGCAAGATACGCTACCCCATTTCTCGACCGACATAACACCACTTTCGCAGGAAGCCCAAGTGATGGGGATTTCACATACGGTAACGCAGCTTCACGCGGACTTTGCGTACATCGCGGCGTCGAACCCGATGGACGCACTCTTCCTGGCTAAGTGGCTGCGTCGCTCCAACCCCGATACGCGACTTGTGATAGAGCCAGATCTTCTGTTCGAACGCGAGGGAGAGGATGCAGCTTATGTTGGTACGCTCAGTATCAGTCCCTATCCACTGGTATGGCTGGCACGCTCAGCCGAACGTCCGGCACAATTACGATCCTTTGCGAGTGCCGCGATGCAGGCATACTACAACGCAGCCAGCTACACATTTGGACAGATAAATCGCAGCCCTACTCCGATATTGTATGGGTACGGTAGCACACCGCTTCAAGGACATTGCATTGGATCGGAAGGCCCAAACTGTCCTCACTTATGGCTGACCGCAGTCGGCAGCGATGGCTATTATCCCGTCGCAATGCTAACGACCCCAAGCGAGATGGCAGGGGAACCACAGCGGAAATATGTACCAGGCATCATGGTTTATCCCGCACATATCTGGCAGGCGCTGAGTGTACTACTGGCAATCGCCGCGTTACTGCATATCGCGGCGTTGTGCTCTGCGAGCTACGCCTCGCCACTGACCTGCGACCTAGACATCCGCGAAAACACCATGCCGCACCGGCGGGGTTTATACGGCCAAATCGGCGGCGCAGCACTGTTTCTGATGAGTGTCCTGGTGGCATTTCCTATGGCCAGCTTTCTGCATTCTCCAACGATTCATCTGGATCGCCAGAACCTGGGTTTGGGTATCGTAACTGTCTCCCTGGGAACTTTGAGCTGGATCATCGGAATAGCAAAAACATTCCGAGCCATGCGGATTGAATCGCGCGATGCTCCGAGTCTATTCGCCTGGCGCGAAACCAAACTGTGTATGGTGCTCTACTGGGGCTCAGTCGTGGCATCTCTCGCACTTGCTGCGATGTGGGTCAGACTCTGCACGCGTTCACTTGGGCCGCAACAGCTCGGCGCGTTTTTCAGCTATCGCTGCCTTCACCCGGCAAGCGGTGTCTCACCCCTGACGCCACCGCTATTAGTGCTGTTGGGATGGTTTTTTTGGGGGCTTATGCACGCGCGGCGTTTGCGGCTCACCATGGACTCGCGGCCTATCATGCCTACTGCAGCAGCACTGGAGGAGGAGGACTGCCCCAACTACAAGCGTACACAGCCGGACATGTTTGTCTCCGACACGCGGCTGCAGGTCGGACTGCTTCAAGATACTACCTGTTTGATGATCTCGCGCCGGTTTCTTCATCAGATCTTTCGGGTACCCGCTGTGATTCGTGTGGCAAGGGACCGCGGTATTCCAAATAGGACAAGCTCCGGAGCCGAATGGAAATCAACGCTGTTAGACGCCCTGCTGATGCTGTTTCTCGCGACGCTCGCGGTTTTGTGGATCGGCCTGTGTCCTATGCGCGCCATGGATCATTTCGGTCAAGTGATCGGGCCGACCACGCTTTATGAACTCTTCGTAGGTCTACTGCTCGTTCCCTTGTTGGTGATCGTGTTGTGTGCTGCGGCGCGGCTCTTCCTAATGTCGGCATCGCTGCGCGCTCATCTGCTGGAGCCACTTGAGCGCATGCCGCTGCGGCAAGCATTTACTCGACTGAAGGGCTTTCATTGGGTCAGCATGCTGCGCGAGAGCGGCCAGTTAGAACGCTGGCGGGACATGTCGCGTTCGACTGAGGGCATTCGACAGATTCTCAATGACCCGGAGATGCCGACCGACTGCATGAGCGGAGACTTGGCACAGCAAAAAATTGAATTGGAAGAAGAGATCGCCCAATTGCAGCAGCATGTCAGGGCATTGCGCGATGCAACAATGCGGCCGGACGCAAACAAACGGGCGTGGCAATACATGGAATCAATCGAGAAGCGATATGCAAGATGCTCGGAGATCGTCCTGTGCTGCATTCTGTTGCCGCACTGGCTACGGAAACGCCACAGCCTGATGCAGAGCGTGAGCAAAGATGCGGCGCTGGAGAAGGAGCCAAACATCGTGCTGCTGGCCGAAGAGCTTCTGGCCATCCGTTATGTAGCCATCATCCGTGCCGTCCTGGCTCAAATGCGCTATTTGCTGCTGTTTATCTCTGTGGCCCTAGTGCTGATCATGCTCGCGATCAATAGCTACCCCTTCCAGCCGAAGCAGGAGATTGACTGGTGCGTCACGGGCCTGTTCCTGTCTTTCAGCGCCGGCATCGTGATGGTACTGGCGCAGATGCATCGAAACCCGCTGCTGAGTCGGATCACCAATAAAAACTCAAAATCCCTCGGGCTGGATTTCTACATGCGGGTAGCCGGCTTTGGTGCTGTTCCGCTGATCACCTGGCTGGCAACACAGTATCCAACCATCGGCGGCACGCTTTACAGCGTGCTGAAACCTGGACTTGAAGTAATGAAGTAGCGCGCCCTGTCCTATGCCATGGCCGGAGGAGTCCTGATACAGGCATTTATTGGAAGCCAATTGGGCCAAGATATCCAATACATAAGGATTCATTCGATTAGCTTGAGGTATCAGCAAATGGCCGGGAAGAAACGTATAGTAATCTGCTGCGACGGCACGGGGAATAGCTTTGACACTGTGTCAGAAGAATCCAACGTAGCCAAGCTGTACAGCAGCTTGGCCCTTTCTGAGTCACAGATCGCCTACTACCACCCTGGTGTTGGCACCATGGGCGCGCCGAATGCTTCCACCCGGATTGGCAGAGAGTGGTCGCGGTTTAAGGGTCTCGCGTTCGGCAGTGGGCTGCTCGAAAACGTTGGCGACGCATATCGCTTCCTTATGGACACATTCGCCGATGGCGATCAGATATTTTTGTTCGGTTTCAGTCGGGGGGCTTTCACGGTGCGGGTACTTGCCAGCCTTATCCATGTGTTTGGATTGCTTTGTTCGGGAAATCACCAACTGATCCCATACATTCTCAATATGTATGCGAAACGCTCGAAAGCGGCCCATCACAAACGCCGCACATTCGATACTGATGAGGCTTTCAAATGGCAGTTTTCACATCAAAATGCTGTGGATATCCACTTCTGCGGGGTATGGGACACTGTCAGTTCGTACGGCTGGGTATACGATCCGATCGAGTTGCCCTTCCTAGGGTGTAACCCGATCATCCGCACTGCACGTCACGCGGTTTCGATTGATGAACGCCGGTGCTATTACCAGGACAATCTCTGGGGAGAACCCCAGGGTCACCAAGACATTCGCCAGGTGTGGTTCTCGGGTGTCCACGCCGACGTCGGGGGTAGCTATGCAGAAAATGAAAGCGGGTTGTCCAAGGTGGCGCTCGAATGGATGTTTGTCGAGGCGAGAAAGTTCGGCCTTGAATTCGATCAATTCAGAGCTGAGGCGCTTCTAGGCAGAGATGTGCCTCTGCCCTCTGTTCCGGGCCTTCCAGATTTCCGCATGCCAAATATCAAGGACTGCATTCATAACAGCCTACATGGTATCTGGTGGTTTCTCGAATTGTTGCCTCACCAGGACCCTCATCTAAATGGAAAGGGCTTCTATATCCCGTTGGGTAGAAGACGGCAGATACCGAACAACTCCTTGGTCCACGAGAGCATTCTGCAACGAGCGGATCGACCTTCGAATCTTCCCGCGATGTGGCGCAGAGAACCCTGGACACCTTTCGAATAGGCGCGTCTATTCACCAAAGCCGTCCTAAACGCGTTTACCCGTACTCTAGATGGTGAATTACGCGATATGGTCATTTTCGTAGACGCAGCGTGTCGGGCTGGGTTGCGACCGAAATAGGCGGCGTAAGTGCGCCTGGTTCGTAAGCGTTTGTTCTGCACCGTGTAGATAGATGGAGATGTAGCCGAGAGGATGTCTGCATGATGGGTCCTCACGTAGAAGCGAGTGTGTTGGATTGTCCTGCACGACGGCGACATAGCGTGGCGGAGCGCCGACGAGTCGTGGAAGAGACCTTCGCACCAGGCGCATCAGTGGCGCGAGTGGCTCGCAAACATGGGGTCAACGCCAACCAGGTGTTCCAGTGACGACGGCGATCAAATCCACGGCGTTGGCGCTTGGCCTGCCCAAAGAAATTGACTTCCGGAGTTTCCGGACGATGCATTCAAGCCTGATGCTGCGGACGGGAGCGCGGCCGGAGGTCACGCGCGACAACATGGGACACGCGACCATCGATGTAACGCAAAATGTCTATGGGCGCAGCTGGTGGGAAGAGCGAGTGGCGGCGGTGACGCGCACCGTCGAAGCGGTTTTCCTCTCCGGACTGGAGTCCCCTGGCGTGGGTCATTCTCCAAGTGATTGAAAGAATGGTCGGGGAGAGAGGATTCGAACCTCCGACCCCCTGGTCCCGAACCAGGTGCTCTACCAGGCTGAGCCACTCCCCGATCGACCGACTTGCTTTGGGTGGGACGCCCGCCGCCATCGTCCTGGTAGGGATGGCAAACCACGCGAGCGCACTTTGAGAGTGTAGCAGAATTGAAGGCGCTGCCCGCAGCTTGCCGCCGCACCGCAAAGACGGTAGACAACGTTATATGACCTCACGCGACCAACTCGACCTTACCGGGCTGCGCGTGCTCGACGGGGGCCTCGCGACCGAGCTCGAGCGCGCCGGCTGCGATCTCCGAAACCCGCTCTGGTCGGGTGAAGTCCTTCGTACGCAGCCGGAAAAGGTACTCGCGGTGCATCGCAGCTACCTCGAAGCCGGCGCCGATTGCCTGCTCACGGCAAGCTATCAACTCTCCGCGCTGGGTTTTCGCGAGATCGGACTCGCCGCCGATGATGCGCGTCAAGCAATCCAGCAGAGCGTCTCTCTAGCCGAGCGGGCCCGCCGCGAATACGCGCAAGCGGAATTGGACGCCCATCGCAGGCCGCGCCCCATCTGGATAGCCGGTTCGCTCGGCGCTTATGGCGCCGCACTGCACAACGGAGCAGAATTCCATGGCCGCTACGACATCGGGCACGCCGAGCTTGTCGCCTTCCACGCCGAACGCATCGACGCGATGCTCGGCACGGATGCCGACTTCCTCGCCTTCGAGACCATCCCGTCGCTCGCGGAGGCCGAAGCCATCCTCGAAGCGCTGGCCCCCTATCCCAACCTCGCGGCCTATATCAGCTTCACCTGCCGCGACGAGGGCCACACCGGTCACGGCGAGCCCATTGAGGAGTGCGCCCATCTGCTCGATCCGGCTGCCAACATCATCGCCATCGGCATCAACTGCACCGCTCCGCGCTACATTCTGCCACTTATCCAACAAATTCGCGCCGTCGCCGGCAAGCGTATCGTTGTCTACCCCAACTCCGGCGAGACCTGGATCGCCGAGACACGAAGCTGGGCCGGCAGCTCCGACCCGGAAAGCTTTGGCGCGTTGGCCGCAGCCTGGGGGAAAGCCGGCGCCGACTGGATCGGGGGGTGCTGCCGCACCGGCCCGCAGCATATCCGCGCGATCGCACAGGCAAAGCAATCTCAGAGCTGCTTTTCCACAAAAATGCCTGGCGATCCTCGACAACTCTCGCGCGCCGCATCGAGTCTTACTGATTAACGGAAGAGAAATCTTCCAGAAGGAGAGAGTACCTATGGCCAACAAGAGAATCGGCAACGAGACTCGCGATTGGCAGCGAGGTAGCTCGTACAACGACCGTTACGACGGGAGAGTGAGGGAAACTCGGGCTGAGCTCGAAATCCCGGATAATCCCGGGTAACAAAAGTTGTGATCTGGTTTAGCCGATCCAGATCTTCAAAATACGGAAAGCAAGGGGCGAGGTCTCGAAAGGGACAACGCCCTTTTGCTTTTGTAGGCCGAAATCTCAGGCCAAGACGATGATTTCCCGCGACAGCAATCCGCGCGGCGCTCTCTGCTTCAATCCGGTTTGATCATGCGACAATATAAGCATCGCCATGACAACCAGGACGCTTTCCGCGGTGCCCGCACCGGCAAGCATCTCTCCCGAGCTTCTCAAGCAGCACAGCCTTACGGCCGAAGAGTACGCGCGCATCGAGAAGGCGCTGGGGCGCACCCCATCCCTCACAGAGCTGGGCATTTACAGCGTGATGTGGAGCGAGCACTGCTCCTATAAATCTTCACGCGTACATCTGCGCCGGCTGCCCACACGCGGCGATCGGACGAGCGGCCCCGGCAGCGTCGTCCAGGGACCGGGCGAGAACGCCGGCATCATCGACATTGGCGATGGCTGGGCCTGCGCCTTCAAGATCGAATCGCACAACCACCCGTCCTATATAGAGCCCTTCCAGGGTGCCACCACCGGCGTCGGCGGCATCCTGCGCGACATCTTTACCATGGGCGCGCGGCCGCTGGCGGTCATGGACTCCCTCCGCTTCGGTCCGCTCTCCATCGAAGATGGCGAATCCGATCCCGATATCGTCCGCAAAAACCACCGCATCGTTGAAGGCGTCGTGGCCGGCGTGGCCAGCTACGGCAACTGCTTTGGCGTGCCAAACCTCGGCGGCGAAACACGCTTCGAGCCCTGCTACAGTGGCAATCCGCTGGTCAACGCCTTCGCGCTCGGCCTCGTCCGCAAGGACGAGATCTTCTACGCGAAGGCCACCGGCATCGGCAATCCGGTGATCTATGTCGGCGCCAAGACTGGCCGCGACGGCATCCATGGTGCGACGATGGCCAGCGAGGAGTTCACCGAAGGCTCCGAGCAGAAGCGCCCCAACGTGCAGATGGGCGACCCGTTCATGGAGAAGCTGCTGCTCGAGGCCTGCCTGGAAGCGATGCAGACCGGCGCAGTCGTCGGCATCCAGGACATGGGGGCGGCAGGCCTGACCTGCTCCACCTGCGAGATGGGTGGTCGCGGCGGTGTCGGGCTCGACGTGGAGCTCGATAATGTGCCTCAGCGCGAAACCGGCATGTCCAGCTACGAAATCATGCTCTCGGAAAGCCAGGAGCGTATGCTGCTCGTCGCCGAGAAAGGCCGTGAGGACGAAGTGCTTCGCGTCTTCGCAAAATGGGGACTGGACGGCGTGATCGTCGGCGAGGTCATCGGCGAGCCGCAGATGCGCATCCGCCACCACGGCGAGCTGGTCGCAGACATTCCGAATCAATCGCTCACCGACGATGCGCCGCTCTACCATCGGCCCATCGGCACTTGGAAGGCGCCGGTCCCTCTCGATCCGCCAGCGGAAATGCTGGAAGAACTCAAGAAGCCGCGCGACTACACCGCCGACCTCAAGAAGCTGTTGGCATCGGCGAACATCTGCAGCAAGCGCTGGGTCTTCGAGCAATACGACTCCATGGTCCAGACCAACACCGTGCAAGGCCCGGGCGGCGAAGCGGGTGTGATGCGCGTGAAGGGATCAGGCACACAGGGGCACGAGCGCGGGCTGGCAATGGCGCTCGACGGCAACGGCCGCTGGTGCTGGCTCGATCCCAAGCAGGGCGCGAAACTGGCTGTCGCCGAAGCCGCGCGGAAAGTGGCCTGTACGGGAGCTGTGCCCGTCGCTGCGACGAATTGCCTGAACTTCGGCAACCCGGAGAAGCCCGAGATCATGGCCCAGCTCTCCGCCGCCATCGACGGTATCGCAGAGGCTTGCACCGCCCTTGGCACTCCCATCACGGGTGGCAATGTCTCGCTCTACAACGAGACTAAGGGTGAAGGGATTTATCCCACACCGGTGATTGGGGTGGTCGGGATTCTGGACGATGTATCGAAGGCGGTGCCGGCGGATTTCCAGCGAGCTGGCGACGCAATCCTGCTTGTCTTCGCTCAGAATCCAATACGCAATTACTCCGAACGCGATCTGGGGTCATCAGAGTTTTCGCGGGTGGTGCTTGGTTCCTCGTGGGGCACTCCACCCGCTGTAAATCTCGCAAATGAAGTCTCACTCCACCGAACCTTGAAGCGATTCAGCGACTCGGGATTTGTGCATTCTGCAACCGATGTTTCGGATGGTGGCGTACTTGTGGCCGCAGCACAAGCTTCGTTTGCAAATGGCATCGGAGCAGACCTGGAACTCTTCAGCATCTTTGGCGAGACCGATATCTTGAATGCCTTCGGCGAGGAGACCTCGGCAGTCTTGATCACTTGCTCTCCTGGGTCGGTAGGCACGTTGATTGAGATCATGCATGAAGAGATAGATATCGAGTGCGCGATACTCGGCAACACGGCTGACGGTCGATTCACCGCGTCTGTTGAGCCGAGACCCACACCGTCGGAGAAAACTCAGCCGTTAGTAATTAATGTGTCAGTCACAGAGTTAAAAGAAGTCTGGTCGAACACCCTCCAATCCACCCTCGCAGCCGATACGGTGACCGCATGACCGAGCGTCTCTACCAGGGCGTCCCAGGGGTTGAGGAAACTCTTCCGTTCCCCCAGGCCCCCATCGCGCGTGAGCAAGATCCCGACACCCTCCACGAAGAATGCGGCGTAGCCGCCATCTACGCTCACCCGGAAGCCGCGCGCCAGATCTACCTGATGCTCTACGCGCTGCAGCATCGTGGGCAGGAGTCCGCCGGTATCGCCACCGCGGACGGCCATCACCTCTCGAACATCAAGGGCATGGGCCTCGTCGCTGACATCTTCACCGACGAGGTCCTGCAAAAGCTCCCCGGCAACCTCGCCATCGGCCACACCCGCTACTCGACAACCGGCGACTCTGCACTGCTCAACGCGCAACCCATACGTGTCGAGTCCACGAAGGGCCTCATCGCCATCGCGCACAACGGCAACCTGGTCAACCTCGGCAACATCCGCGCCAAGCTCGAGCGCGCGGGCGCCTTCTTCCAGACCACATCCGACTCCGAAATCATCGTTCAGCTCATCGCGCACTCGCAGGCCACCACCTTGGTTGACGCCATCGCCGACTCGCTCTCGCAGATCGATGGCGCCTTCTCCGTCGTGATGATGACGCGCGACCGCATCTTCGCCGCCCGCGATCCACGCGGCTTCCGCCCTCTTTCGATGGGCAGGATCGTCGGAGAGAATGGCGCACCCGACGTCTACGTCTTCGCCTCCGAAACCTGCGCCTTCGATCTGCTGCGTGCCGAATACGTTCGCGACGTCGAGCCCGGCGAGCTCGTCATGATCTCGCCCGACGGCGTCACTTCGCGCAAATACGCCACCGGCTTTCCGCAGACCAGTTGCATCTTCGAGCACGTCTACTTCGCCCGACCCGACAGCCGCATTTACGGCCGCTGGGTGCAGGAGAGCCGCGAAAACATGGGCCGCCAGCTCGCGCGTGAATCCGCCGTGGCTGCCGACCTCGTCGTGCCCGTGCCCGACTCCGGCGTTACCGCAGCGCTCGGCTATGCTGCCGAAAGCGGCATCCCCTTCAACTTCGGCCTCATCCGCAATCACTATGTCGGCCGCACCTTCATTGAGCCGGAGCAGCGCGTGCGCGACTTCGGCGTCAAGCTCAAGCTCAACCCGGTGCGCAATCTGCTCGCCGGCAAGCGCATCATCCTGGTCGACGACTCTATCATCCGCGGCACCACCAGTCGCAAGATCATCCGCATGGTTCGTGCTGCCGGTGCAAAAGAAGTCCACCTGCGCATCAGTTGCCCGCCCACTACATCGCCGTGCTTCTACGGCGTGGACACGCCGCGCAAGAAAGACCTGATTGCCGCCAACAATAGCGTCGACGAAATCTGCCGCTTCATCGAAGCCGATTCGCTTGCGTATCTTTCGCTCGATGGCCTGCTGGAAGCATGTGGCAGCGAACCGATGTTCTGCACTGCCTGCTATACCGGCAACTATCCCACCGACTGGGTAGATGTAGATGAGATTCTGCCCGCGATGGCAGAGACTTAAACATCAATCTCTTTCCTGTAAGCTGCTCCGCAACAACCACATAACTCATTTTTGCCTCTCAGTTACATAACGGGAGACGCACACATACGTGCGCACGGAGGCAAAACATGGCACGAAAGAAATCTTCGAAACGGAAGTACAGCCCGAAGGCTTCGAAGTCTGTCGAACGCGAGATGCACGAGTACAAACGCGGCAAGCTCAAGTCCGGCCGCAGCGGTAAGAAGGTGAAAAATCCCAAGCAGGCCATCGCTATCGGGCTATCCGAAGCGCGCAAGGAAGGCGCAAAGGTGCCACCGGCGAAGAAAAAATCTGCAAAGAAAAAGAGCTCCAGCAAATCGAGCTCAAAGAAAAAGTCCAGCTCGCGGAAGAAGTCCACGGGCCGCAAGAAGTCTTCGAAGAAATCTTCTAGCTAACTGGAGGACTTGGTATTCGATCCGGAACTGGAAGAATTCGCGGCGCTGCTTCCTGAACTCGTGGAGGCAGCGCCGGAGTTGTTCTTGCTTCCACCATCACTTTTCGCACCTTCACTTTTGGAGGTGCCCTCCGCGCTTTTTGCCGAGAGATCTTTGCCGCCGCTGTCCTTCGCGCCATCTTTCGAGCTGCCGTCTGATCCGCTCGCCGAAGGCGCCTTGCCGCGTCCGGCGTAGTCGTTCACGTACCAGCCGGCACCCTTGAACTGAATCGCCGGTGCAGAGATCAGGCGCTCCACCTCGCCGCCACAACTTGGGCACACCTTCTCTTCGGGCGCGCTGAAGCTCTGGATCTTCTCAAAGCGATGTCCACATTGCTTGCACTGGTATTCGTAAAGCGGCACGGATGACGGCTCCTCAGTAACTTTTATCTATTGTAGCGGTGACAGTTTGACGAGCCGCACCCGCGTCACCGCTTCGATGGATTCGAGCGCTCCAATCACGGCCGGCGTGATCTCGCCGTCTACCTGCACCACCGCAATCGCCCCGCCCACGCCGTCCTTTGCGGCAGGTTCCGCGCCGCGCCCCAGCGCGAAGTTCGCGATATTCACCTGGTGCTCACCCAGCACGGTGCCCACACGCCCAATCACGCCGGGTACGTCGTGGTTGCGAATCGCAATCAGTGTGTCGTGCAGTGGCACTTCGATGTCGATGCCGTCGCTCGCCAGCAGCCGCGGCGAGCGCCCATGCAGCACCGTGGCCGTCGCCGTCGTCTCGCCCCCGCGCGTGTGCAGCGTAAGCGTAACGCCCGCAGCGCCGCCGTTCTCCAGCTTGGACTCATGGAGCCGGATGCCGCGCTCCTCCGCCACTGCCGCCGCATTGATGCGGTTCACATTCTCAGAATGCGCCAGCACACCCTGAATGGCCGCGTTGCGCACGAGGTCTGTCTTGCCCTGCGCGAGCCGTCCGCGATAGACCAGCGATATGCTCTCGACATTGCCGTCGGCAGTGGCGGAGAGAAATGCGCCCAGCCGCGCCGCCATATCGATGTATGGCGACAGCTCCACATACTCTTCGTGCGAAAGCGATGGCAGATTCACCGCGTTCTGCACCACGCCCAGCTTCAGATACTCACGCACCTGCGCCGCGATCTGAATGCCGACTGCTTCCTGTGCCTCCGCCGTCGAGCCGGCGATGTGCGGTGTCAGGATGACATTCTCCCGGTTGAAGTAGGGCGAGTTCTTCAGCGGCTCATCGCGAAAGACATCCAGCGCCGCTCCGCCGACCTGGCCAGTGTCCAGCGCTGCCAGCAGCGCAGCATCGTCCACCAGTTCGCCGCGCGCGCAGTTCACAATGCGCACACCCTTTTTCATTGCCGCCAGGTTCTTCGCGTTGATGATATTCGCGGTCTGCTGCGTCAGCCCAACGTGCAACGTCAAATAGTCGGCGCGGGCAAACAGCGCATCCAGCGGCGCCAGTTCCACACCGCGCTCACGCGCTACTGCCGGCGACACAAAGGGATCGTGCCCAATGATCTGCATGCCGAAGCTCGCGGCCCGCTGCGCCACTTCCAGACCGATGCGGCCCAGCCCCAGCACCGCTAATGTCTTGCCGCGCAGCTCAGCGCCGCTTAGCGACTTCTTCTCCCATTTGCCCTGATGCAGCGCGCCATTCGCCTTGGGCAGTTGCCGCGCCAGCGCCAGCATCAGCCCAATGGTCAGCTCCGCCACGGCGATCGCATTCGCGCCCGGCGTGTTCATCACCACAATGCCGCGCCGCGTCGCCGCGTCGGCATCGATGTTGTCCACGCCCACGCCCGCGCGACCGATCACGCGCAGCTTCGGCGCATGTTCCAGCAGCGCATCGTCCACCTGCACCGCTGAGCGCACCACCAGACCGTCGGCATCCTTCAGCTCATTCGCGAGCCCGTCCTTGACCTGATCGTGCGTCACGACATTCCAGCCGGGCTCGGCTTGAAAGACGGCGAGCGTGGCAGGAGAAACTTTTTCTGCGAGAACAATCTTCACGAAACGCTCCTGTGCGGTGATGACGACACGGCGATGTGGACGAGGCGCATTGATCGGGAACGCCGCCCACCCGGAACGCCGATCGGTGAGCGGCGACATGTCACTTCGCGCCGACTAGCTCCGGCTGTACGGCTAAGGTACGCTCGGCAAAAACCTGCTGCGCAGCCGCCAGAGCCTTGCCGAACTGGAATGCAGGCAGCTTCAGCGAGGTCGCCGCAACCTGCTCCAGCGCGCCGATGATCGCGATGGTGTCCAGATAGTCGAAGTAGCCGATGTGCGCGATGCGGAAGAGCTGCCCCTTCATCTCGCCCTGCCCGTTCGTGATGATCGCCCCAAAGCGAGACTTCAGCTCCTTCACCACCACCCCGGAGTCGACGCCCGCAGGCGGCAACACAGCCGTCAGCGCCGCGCCCGGCGAGGTTGAAAACAGCTTCAACCCGAGCGCCTCGACGGCCGCGCGCGTCATCGCCGCAATCGTCTCGGCGTTGTCCACCAGCTTCTTGCGGCCCGCGACCAGATCGCCGCCCGCCTGCGAAGCAATGTAGTCCAGTGCCGTGCTCAGCCCCGCGATCAGCGAGATCGCCGGCGTGTACGAGGACTCGCCCTTCGCGGCACTCTTCCGCTCCTTGCGCAGATCGAAGTAGTAGCGGGGGTTCAGCGCGTTGCCCATCAGGGCCCACGCCTTCTCGCTTACCGAGCAGTATGCGAGCCCCGGCGGAATCATGACCGCCTTCTGCGAGCCGCCGATCATGATGTCCACGCCCCACGCATCCGCGTCCAAGTGCGTCGTACCCAGTCCGGTGATCGCATCCACCACCAGCACCGCGTCACTCTTCGCATCCTTGAGCAGCTTCGCCACGCCTTCCACATCGTGCCGCGTCCCGGTGGACGATTCATTCGCCTGCATGTACACGGCACGGGTCTCCACCTTCAGCGCAGCCTTCACCGCATCTAGGGAGAAGGTCTGCCCATAGGGAACGCTCACCAGGTCGACGTCGCAGTTGTAGGCCTTCGCGATGCCCGTCCAGCGCTCTCCGAACTTGCCGGCGCTCAGCACCAGCACGCGATCGCCGGGCGAGGTTATATTCGCTACCGCGGCCTCCATAACGCCGCTGCCCGAACAGGCCATCAGAATCACGTCGTTCTTGGTGCCGATAAAAGCGCGCAATTGCTCCAGCACGCGGACATACAGCGCGCGAAATTCCGGCGTGCGGTGGTGCAGGTCGGCCGCGGCCATGGCGAACTGTGCGGCGGGAAGCAAAGGCGTAGGACCGGGCGTAAAGAGGCGCGTCTTTCGAATCATGTCTGTGCGGTTTCCTTGGCTTCTATTCTATCGATCGCGCCGGTCTTTATACTGGTAAGTTGGTTTTGTCCCAGCCAGGAGACGAAAACGCATGACCCTTCAGGAGCGCATCCAGCAGGACACCATCGCAGCCATGAAAGAGCGGGCGCAGTTGAAGCTCGACGTGTTGCGCATGGTGAAGACCGCGATCAAGAACAAGGAAATCGAGAAGCGCGCTCCGCTGGGCGAGCCCGAAGTGCTCCAGACGCTCACCACGCTCATCAAGCAGCGCCGCGATTCCGTTGAGGCGTTCACCAAGGGCAATCGTCCCGAGCTCGCCGAGAAGGAAGCAGCGGAGATCAAAATCATCGAAACCTACATGCCGCAACAGGCGGACGAGTCGAAGATCCGGTCGCTGGTCGAGGCCACCCTCGCCGAGATGAGCTCCGCCGGCAAGCGCCCCACACCAAAAGACATGGGGCTCATCATCAAAGACGTGCAGACAAAGATTGCCGCCACCGGCCTGCGCGCTGACGGCAAACGGCTCAGCGAAATCGTAAAGGCCGAGCTCGCGAAGAGCTAGTTGCATGATCCGCACCGCCACGACGAGAGATGCCGAGGCCATCTACAACCATTACGTCCTCGAGACCACCATCACCTTTGAAGAAGCGGCAGTCACACCAGCCGAGATGGCGAGCCGCATCGACGAAACCCTCCGGTCACTGCCATGGCTCGTATGGGAAGACGATGCTGACGTCCACGGCTTCGCTTACGCCAGCAAATGGAAGGGCCGCTGCGCCTATCGACATTCCGCGGAAGTGACGGTCTATCTCGATCCGAAATTCACCGGCCGCGGCATCGGTTCGCAACTCTGTGAAGGTCTGCTGGCCAATCTGCGCGCACGCAAGTTCCACGCGGCTATCGGCGGCATCGCTCTTCCGAATACCGCCAGCATCGCGTTGCACGAGCGCCTCGGCTTCCATAAGGTTGCGCATTTCGAGCAGGTCGGCTGGAAACTTGACCGCTGGATCGACGTTGGCTATTGGCAGATCCTCTTATAACTGCACCGCCTCTGCCAGTTGCCCGAGCTGACTAATGCGGCGTATTCGGCGAAGTTGGCGCCGAGTTCTCCAGCACCTTCACGCCATCCAAAATCCGCACATCCGAGTGCGTCTTCTCAAAATGCGAGTTGGCCAGCGACATCGAGATATCCCGCGCAATAAAGAACAGCACACGTATGCGGAACTCCGTGCCAAAGCTCAGGGGGAACCAAACGCCATCCGGTTCGCGATCGTACGTCACGGAGAATCCCAGCCCCGGCACATTGGTGCCCAGCAGCGTGCGTACCGCCAGCGGGATCTTGCGCGACATCTCGGTGTACACCACCACCGGCTCAAACTCCTGCGCATCGATAAACGCCTCGCCCTTCCAGTCGAAATCGTTCTTGTCCTTCGGCCGGAAGCTCACGTGGTATACATCGCGGCCATTCATCGTCTGCCGGCCTTTGAGCGCGAAGAGATATTGCTTCTGCTGCTCGGTCGTCAGCGGAAAGAGTCCTTTGCCCAGCCCGTCTTTCGACTTGTCATCCGCCAGGTTCTTGCGGAGGTTCTCTATTAGATCGATATCCATCCCTTCCAAGTCTTCCCGCTCGGTCTTGACCTCTTTATGTTGCGGATCGCCGGCCTTCGGTTTCTCGTCCTCGTGCTCCTGCAGAGTCGTGTAATGGAAATACTGCCGTTTTTGCCAGTAGCGTCCATCCAGTTTCAATAACTGCTGCTTTGACTCTTTCTGCTGTGGACTCACGCGGCTGTCCGTGATCTCTTCACACATCACCTTGCCGCCAGGTTTTCGCGAAACCATCCGCACGTGCTGTAGGTAGATGTAGTGCGAACGCGCTGCCTCGGTGCGGTCCTGGTTCGCCGCGACCTTCGTCATGATCTGATCGGCAGTCAGCGCCTCAGGTACGGCTGACTGCGCCGCAATTGCATGGCCGGCAAACACCGCAATGGAAGCCGCAAGAAGCAGCAGGCGCATGATGCCCTGTCTTACGCGTGCATTGGGCGTCTGGTTCCGTGATTCAGGAGGCTATTCCGGTGTCACGCGGACAAAGCAATTCTCCGGCAACTCGCCTTCCAGTAGGTGCACCACGCCGTTCTTCACGAAGCCCTTGAGCACCCGCTTCTCCCCACGATTCGCGGAGAGTGGACTATCCGCCGACTGAGGTTTGCCAGCCGCCGTTGTCACTAGATGCGGTCGCATTGCCGCGGAGGATTTCGGCGGAGCGCCGGCCTCACCTCCACCCACCTGCTTCACCGTCTTTCCCGTCCCGCGATCCATCGCCTGGTTGGCCAGCGCATCGGCGCGCTTGTTCTTGCCTCGCAGCACATGCTGGATCTCAAATCGCTCCAGTCCCGCCACGCGGCGCTTTGCTTCTTCCCACAACGGCCGCAGATCCGGGCTGTTTACCCGGTATTGGCCCTTCATCTGCTTCACCATCAGCTCCGAGTCCGCAACCACCCGCAGCCGCGGATGCCCATGCTCCAGCGCATATTCGAGCGCTGCGAGCAGTCCGGAATACTCCGCAAAATTATTGGTCTTTACGCCCAGAAACTCGCTGAGGTCGGCAATTGGGCGACCCGCATCGTCCTCAATCGAA
>DASUWP010000305.1:0-2601 GCA_036378335.1 Acidobacteriaceae bacterium
GATCGCGCATCGATCCGGAGTTTCGTCGTGTCAGCGATTCAGTGAGCATGCTTCGCGCGTTGCTGAACCACACGCCGGTTGGCCCGATCGCGCAGGAGCATACACTCGGTCAATTCACGCAAACAGGCTACACCGCTCCGCCGAGTGTGAAGCAGTCTAGCGCGAAATAACAGGCAGGACCGGCGTTACGCCGGGCTGAAAAGCTTCAGTAGAAAAAACAGTAACACTCCGGCAAAGAACACGAGCGCCATACGAATTCCGGGCTCGCGGTTTACTTCGGGCACGAGGTCGGTCGCTGCAACGTAGATGGTGACGCCGGCCGAAAGAGGCAGCCCGGCCTGAACCCATGCCGGGCGCAGATTGATCGCAAGGACGCCAAGAAGTGTGGTCGCTCCGAGGAAGAGGGAAGAGTTGAGTGCCGCGCGCCGACCCTGACCGCCTGCCAGCATCACGCTCGCAACCGTAAAGCCTTCGGGCACTTTGTGCAGGAACACTGCAATGAACAGCATCCAACCCAGCCACGCCGACAGAACAAACCCAGACCCGATCGCGATGCCATCGAAGAGGGTATGGGTTGCAAGTCCAAGCAGGACGGAGTAGCTGCGTCGAGCGTTAAGAAATTCGTGGTGATGTGTCTCTTCGCCGAAATGGAAGTGCGGCACCAGTGTGTGCTCGAGAAGATGCACGCCGGCGTAGCCAATGAGTACCAGCGGTGCAGCCCAGTGCATGTTCATCCGGAAAGCCTCGGGAAGCATCTCGAGAATCGCCGCGGCCAGCATGAATCCGGCGCCGACCGCCACGAAGTAACGCAGCGCATGGGCTGAAGGCGATCTGCGGACCAGCAGAAAGCCGCCGAGATAGTCTGCAAGGCCTGCGGAGAGGCCGAGAACCAGCGCAAGCCAGAACCGCGGAGCGGATAACGAGACGTTCATACGTGATATGCCGCTGCGGCGGTTCCAGGAGTCATCGCAGTCTTTCAAGATGGCGAGCAGCACTTATGTGCGGCAGTGCAGCACTCGAGTCACTTTCATTCTAACTGCCGGGGTTGAGCCCAGGTGCGCGATCCCGCGATGCTCTATCCTGTATGAGGCTCCTGATTCTGCCTCTCGGCGACGCGCCCCGAACTACCTCAAGGAAACAGCCAAAGAATGCCTCTGAATTGTGGAATCGTTGGGCTCCCCAACGTTGGAAAAAGTACCATCTTCAACGCGCTCACCTCGGCCAAGGCGCAGGCCGCAAACTATCCGTTTTGCACAATTGACCCGAATACAGGGGTTGTGACGGTTCCAGACCCGCGGTTGGAGAGGATCTCGAAGCTCATCGTGCCCAAATCGCTGGTACCGACCACGATGGAGTTCATCGATATTGCGGGCCTCGTGGAAGGCGCGTCCAAGGGGGAGGGGCTCGGCAACCAGTTTCTTGGGCATATCCGGTCCACTGACGCAGTTCTGCACGTCGTCCGCTGCTTTGACGATCCGGAGGTGGTTCACGTAGCAGGCGCGGTGAACCCGTTGCACGACATCGACATCATCAATACGGAGCTGTTGCTCGCCGACCTGGATACTGTGGACAAGCGGTACCAGAAGGTTGAGAAGCTCAATAAGAATCCGAATGCGGATCACAAGGTGAAGACGGAGTTTTCTGCCGTGAAGAAGCTGAAGGACGCTTTGGAGAATGGGAAGCCGGCCCGTACCGTTGACCTGACCGACGAGGAGAAGGCTTTCGCAAGGGACCTGCATCTGATTACGGCGAAGCCGCTGATGTACGTAGCAAACGTGGACGAGGGCCACCTGGCAGGACATAATCCGTGGGTGGATGCGGTGGAGAAAAGGGCAGCGGATGAGGGCTCGCAGGTGGTCCGCATCTGCGGCGCGATGGAGGCGGAAATTGCGCAACTCGATCCGCCCGAGCGCGACGAGTTTCTGAAAGAGATGGGCCTGGAGGAACCGGGGCTGAATCGGCTGATTCACTCGGCCTACGCACTGTTGAACCTGATCACCTACTTCACGGCGGGCGTGCAGGAGGTCCGTGCATGGACTATCGTCAAGGGGACGAAGGCGCCAGGCGCTGCGGGCGTTATTCACTCTGACTTCGAGAAAGGCTTCATCAAAGCCGACTGCTACCACTGCGAGGACTTGTTCAAGTATGGCAGTGAGCAGGCTGTGAAGGAGAAGGGTCTGCTGCGTTCTGAAGGGAAGGACTATGTCGTGAAGGACGGAGACATTCTCTTCTTCAAGTTCAACGTGTAACTGGTATGGCCTCTCGGGACGTGTCCTCGGCTGCCATCAGCAGAACGACGCCCAGGCCAAGAAGCAACCCTGTGCCTTCCACGTTTTCCGATGTGGCGTGCAGCGCGTTGAAGTGCGCGCGAGTGGGATTATCCGTTGGCACGGACGTGATATCGCCGCCCACCGCGGCACGGTCCCGTTCCATGGCAGGCACGATGTGAAGCTGAACGTACGCTGTCGTCCCCAGCATCGCGGCCACCAGCACCGCTTCGGCCAGCAGGAGTCTTCGCCCTCGCGAACCACTCACTCTCCATAGAAGTAGCGAAGCTCCCAGGAAGGCGAATCCCGAGACAAACCCAAGGTGGTTGATGAC
>DASUWP010000306.1:0-8749 GCA_036378335.1 Acidobacteriaceae bacterium
TCCACGCCGGGCCAGTGCCTGCCGCGCGTAGCCGCTCGCCCAGGTCGCGCACCTCGGCATGCTCATCGCTCAGCAGGCGGCTTACCTGGGTCTCCAGCGTGCGCGCATTCACGATCTGCCCCAGGGATGTATTGGTCGCCAGCGGCAGCAGATAACGCGCCACATCAAAGGCTCGCGCCCGCAGCGTCCGCTCGAAGCTCTCCGGCTTCATCTCTACCGGGCGCTCGGTCTTCGCCATGAGCGAGGCAAGCACACCCTCGCTGACAACGTGGTAGTCGGCAAAGAGACGTTCGATCGTCGCTTCATAGGTCGCCTGTGCGGCCTCGGCTTTGCCGAATTCAGGCAGATACCAGCCGCTCTTGCGGAAGTTCTGATAGCGCGTCGAGCGCTCCTGCCCATCCCAGCGCTGCTCATCCACCAGCACGATCGCAGCCAGCAGGCTCAGGCGTTCGATGGCAAACGCGACGTGGGCCAGATCGGCAATCGACCGGTGGCCGTACTGGAAATAAAAGGTATTGAGGAACTGCTCGGCGCGCTGGCTCGAGATTTCCCGCAGCGACTCCTTCATCGACAGCGAAGACCGCGAGTACTTCGCCATCGCATAGGCCAGCACTTCGGGATCGGCGCCATGCACCGCGTAGACATCGGTCTGGTTGCGCGGCTGCTCGCCGTTACCATGCGTCGTAGTGGGAGGAAGGGGAGCCACTTCGGTCTGGGCCATCTTGCCACCAGCATACGGCTTGTCGCGCGTCGCCACACCCTGTGAGAAACACGTCCCATTCCGCTGGCCCGCGAACCTGCCTGGCTCTACTCTTATAGCCATGAACGCCCGCCCCGCCGCTGGAGATGCCGCCCCCTACTACTTCACCTACATCGACAAGGTGGAAGGCAACGACTGCCTCGCCAGCATGACCGCGCAACTCGATCAGGCTCTGACCTTTTTCGCGGGTATCTCTGAAGAAAAATCCCTCCACCGCTACGCGCCGGAGAAGTGGAGCATCCGCCAGGTCCTCAGCCACCTCAACGATACCGAGCGCGTCTTCGTCATGCGCGCAATGTGGTTTGCCCGCGGCTTCGATACACCTTTGCCCAGCTTCGATCAAAACATCGGCGTCACCGGCGCGGAGCCTGACCGCCTGCCCTGGGCTGCGCACATCGAGGAGTTCCGCCACATCCGTCAGGCCAGCATCGACTTTTTCCGCAACCTGCAGCCGGAGGCATGGTCCCGCCGCGGCATCGCCAGCGACAGTCCTTTTACCGTGCTCTCGCTCGGCTTCATGGTTCCCGGACACGTGACGCATCACGTTGCGATCCTGCGGGACCGCTACCTCTAGGCTCCCCTACGGTCACGCCCCGTCAATTGCACCCACACCCGCGCCACGCTACTCTGGAACGCGGATACGCAACCCCGGCGTCTCCGAATTCATCGCGGGGCGGAGCCGCCACGGGACAGCAAGGACCAGGACGTGCAGGACATCCTCAAGATCACCGGGCACCGGCCGACACCACTGCCAAAGCGCCACTGGGCCGTGACCCAGCGCTGGAATGATCTGCTGTTCGCCCATTGGCCAGTTCCCGCAGCCTCAGTCGCGCCTCTGCTCCCCGCCGGGCTGGTTCCGCACACTTTCGATGGCTCCGCCTGGATCGGCGTCGTTCCCTTCTGGATGGACCGCATCCGCTTTCGTTCAATCCCCAGGGTGCCCGGGGCCCATACCTTCCCGGAGCTGAACCTGCGCACCTACGTCCGCGAGGAACACACCAACCTTTCCGGCGTCTACTTCTTCTCGCTCGACGCCCCGAACCCCGTTGCTGTCTCAGTGGCACGCGCCTTCTTTCGCTTGCCCTACTATTGGTCGCGCATGTCCATCCGTCCGCAGCAGGATGGCCGCTTCCTCTATCGCAGCGACCGCCACCTCACGCGCCACCCGGTGCGCTTCCGCGCTACCTACCGTGGCCTCGGGCCGACGCACCGCCTTGCCCAGAGTGCTCCCGGGACCATCGAATACTTCCTCACCGAGCGATACCGGCTCTACACCGCGGATCGTCGCGGCCGCCTCTTCCAGGGCGAAATCCATCACCTGCCCTGGCCGCTCGAAGCCGCCGAGGCCGAGTTCCCTCTCAACGAGCTTCCCGCCGCCCACGGCATCACGCTCCCGGATACCCAGCCGATCCTCTTCTACGCACGCGAGCTTGTCGTCTACATCTGGTCGATCGAGCTGGCGAAGGGACTCAAGTCCGCATTGGGTGCAAGGCGGCCCGTGCCGGCAGCCGAACCACTGTAAGCGCCATTCACTTCCAACAAGCCAAATGCTTAAGCCGCAAGCACGATACGTTCCGGGGAATCTTTCGAACGTTCAAGAGGGACTGGCCAAACGAAGCGACATGATTTCCGATGGTGCCTCTTAGTTTGTCTGTTCGGAAAGAATAGCCTTTTTGCCGAAAAAACTAATCAGGTAAAAAGATGCCCCGAGCGCTATGACATCCTTGAAAAGGAACAGGCCAAGAAAACTCATGTACCTCATGTACCTGATCCCGTGAACGGCAATAATCGCTCCCGGAGTAGTGATAACCATGGTGCTGGTTATAAAGAACATGAGTGTAGTGATCATTCCGCCTACGATGCCGACTTTAGGCTTCACATAGCCTGCGATGATCAATATCGCGGCAGTCCACTCAGTGAGCCCGATGATATCGGACCCTATGTAGGGACCTAATAATTTAAAGTGCCACCAAATTAGTGGACTATTAGAGACTAAAGGAACGATGCCTTCAGCCCCGGGCGCGGTCATTTTGTAAGACCCAGCCCAAAGTAGCATGACAATCATACCGATGCTGAGGACCATGAACGGGATATTCCGATCATTAATCCATGCCGCCAATCTGGTTAGATTCATAACCGATTCTCCTTCGAGATAGACATCGCATGTCAGTGTGTGGGTACAAACAAAAATACCCCACTCGGCTCCCGATCTCTGTGCATCCGTTCACGCAGACTCGCCGATTCGCTCACCTTTCAGCGATACTTCTCCCCATGACCGAACTCGCCGAAAAGATCGCACAGTCATATCCGCTCTTGGCGGGAGAGTTCTCGCGTCTGACCGAAGAGGGGGCGTCCGATAGTCAGCTCATGGAAGAACTTGGTAGCCACGTTGTTGACTTGTTCGAGAAAGGACGAACTGATGATGTTCGGCCAGCATTCAATTTGGCGGAGCGTCTCCTCGCGACGGGAACAGACGCAGAAAGACATGCTGCCATGGTTGGCTTTCTCGAAACTGTTCAGAATGTGGCCTCGCATAGAGAGTGTGGCGCGGCGGTCTTCGAGGAATTTTTGGGAGCATGGTCTCGCAAGGCATGGGCCGAATTGAATCAGATTTGGCAGGGTAAGACTAGCTTAGCTGAAGTAGTTGCAGCTGAAACGGGCGCAAGTGTTCGGCCCCCTCGGTGGCAGTTTTGGAAGAGGCGCAAACGAATGTCAGCACGAGAAATGCTGGAGACGGTCGAAAATCCTGATCTGCGAAAGCTGATAGAAAAAATTACCCGCGAGTAGTTGCATTTGGTCTTCTCGCGGCATGCAAGATCATCTCGCGCCCCGTAGGCAGACTCGCCGATTCGCTCCCTCATCAGCGATACTTCTCCGCATGACCGAATTCGCTGAAAAAATCGCACTCGTCACCGGAGCATCGCAGGGCATCGGACGCGCCTGCGCCCTCACTCTCGCCGCCCAGGGTGCCAGCATCGCGCTCGCCGCGCGCAATGAAGAGAAGCTGCGTGCCGTCGCCGAAGAAATTGCTGCCGCTGGCGGCCGCGCCGAAGTCTTCGTCCTCGACATCAGCAACGAAGCATCTATCAAGGACACTGCGAAGGCGGTGATCGCGAAGCTCGGCCGCATCGACATTCTGGTCAACAACGCCGGCATCACCCGCGACATGCTGCTCCTGCGCATGAAGCGCGCCGACTGGGACGATGTGCTCGCGACCAATCTCACCGGCACCTTCCTGGTGACGCAGGCCGTGCTCAGTTCCATGATGAAGTCGCGCTGGGGACGCATTATCAGCATCTCGAGCGTGGTGGGTGAGACCGGGCAAGCCGGCCAGGCCAATTACGCTGCGTCAAAGGCCGGCCTCATCGGCTTTACCAAGTCGCTCGCGCGCGAGATGGCCTCCCGCAACGTCACCGCGAATGTCGTTGCACCCGGTATGATCGAAACCGCGATGACCGCGGTGCTTGAGGAAAAGCAGAAGGCCGCCATGATGCAGTTCATCCCGCTCGGCCGCGCGGGCACCGATCAGGACATCGCAAACGCGGTCGCCTTTCTCGCATCGGACAAAGCGAGCTACATCACTGGCCACACCCTGGATGTGAACGGCGGCATGCACATGGCTTGAGATTGCGTGCCGGAGTTAAGCACGGTAATGCAGGGCCGCGCTGCGGCGGCCCTGAGAACGTTCGGCTTTATTTCTTGCTGCTCCCGGCGCCGTAGAGCTCGCCAAGCTTCTTCGCGTAGTCATGGGAAAGTTCAGCCGTGCTCACCGTCTGCCCGCTGCCGAGCTTGGGTTTCAGTTCGCCACCGCTTGACTTGCCCGCTTCAAAACTTCCGAGCACTCTTCCCTGCGCATCTTTGATGAGATTGACTTGCATACTTCCCTCCTAGACTCCGTTGGAATTGATTCGGAATGCCACCGCCGATGGTCCTTTGACTGTGACGTCGAATTCGTACCGCGTCGGATCGATAAAGCCGACGATGTTCGAAATCAGCAAGCCAGTGTTGGGATCGCCCGTGGTCTCCAGTTCAGTCACCACAGCTTCGTGATTCGTGATGCCGCCGCCGCTGAAGATCCAGGTCTGCGTTGTATTTCCGTTTTGTGTAACTGTTTGCGAGGTCGCCATACTATCTCCTTCCACCCTTGAGACTCCGGCCATCTTTCTGAGCCGGCTGAATCATCGTGCTTTGAGAAGCGACAGCGTTTCACCACATCTTGAGAGCGGCCAACTTCCTCCGGCCCTCTAGACAGCGACCGCCATCATGCAAATGACCAGCAGCAGCGCCGCGGTGATTCGCTTCGCAGCCACGGAGTTGTCCTTTATCGCTTCCGATTTGGTCTCTTCACCGCTCATCGCGCACTCCCACCCGCAAGATGCAGCGAAGCAGTGGCGGCGAACGGCGGGAAGCGGTGCTGCACCGTATCCAGGAACGCAGCCATCTCTGTTCGCAGATACGGCTGTGTTGGATCGAGCATGTTCCCTGCCCGTGGCGCAAGCAGTCCATTCGCAACAGCAGTTGCGATATATGGCCGCGCAAAGGGGGACACCGCATCGGCATCGTCAAGCTGCGAGAGCACGTCTGTTGTCTGCTCAGGAGAGAGCAGTCTGACTCTGTCTTGAGCGCTCAGAATGCTGACCAGCACGACCGCTGCTTGTGCGCGCGTCACTGATTCGTTTGGAGAAAAGCTGGAGCTCAGCGCACATTCCGGACAGAGCAGCTGCCGGTGCAGAAACGGATAGACGGCCTGCGCGCTCGCGTAGTTGGCATCGCCGCGACGCACATCGTCGAACACCACCAGGTCTGCTGGTTGCGGTAGAGCAAATTTCTCTCGCAGATCCGTCGCAAACTCGGCAAGCCTCACCGCGCCTGCCGCATCGTTCACATGCGCGGTGCTCACCTGAGTCGCGCCCTCGGCGGATGGGTACAGCACCGATTGTGCACGATCCACAAGCGCTATGGTGCCGGCCACAGCGAGACAGGTAAGAAAAACGAGAAAGATGGTCGCGAGCGATTTCATACGAATTCCCCGGCCGAATCGCCCAATGCGAATGACGCAGCAACGCAGCCTCATCGAAACGCTGTTCAGAAATTCAGCGCTCAACCTGGGATAGTGGGGTGAAATACGAAAGCGTTACAGGAAGAATTACCGGCAGTGTCTCGGAGGATTCGCTGCGATCAAGCTGCAGGCGCGCCTTTCACCCTGGCCGGCATGTGCTGCATCGCCTTGCGTTTTCCGTGCGCGGCCAGTTGCTTCAGCAGTTCTGCATTCAACTCCGCCCCGGTGATGAAGAACAGCGAGACCACATAGAACCACAACATCAGGATGATCAGTGCGCCCATCGATCCGTACGTCTTGTTGTAGTTGGAGAGGTGGGCGAAGTAGTAGCCCAGGCCGGCCGAGCTCAGGAAAATCCCGCTCACTGCCACTACTGCTCCCGGTAGCGTGTCCAGGAAGTGCTGCTTCAGATTCGGCGCCAGGTAGTACTGGATCTCCACTGCCGCCACGAAGATGATGAATATTGTGACCAGGCGCACCGGTTGCCATATGTCACCAAAGGCATGCGGCACCGGAAACAACTCCGTTAGCAGCTCGCCGAAGCGGGGGCCGGCGATGATGAGCAGCAGACCAATCAGGCTCATGACGCCTGTGGTTAGCGTCAACAGCAGCGCCTGCAGTCGGTCACGCCACCAGCTTCTCATCTTCTCGACGTCATAGGCTATGTTCAGCGCTTCGATGGATGCGGCGAAGCCTCCGGAAGCGGTCCAGAGATAGCTCAGCAGGCCGAAGGAGAGCAGGCCGCCACGCCGGGGAGTCAGCAGACCGGCCAGGATATGCTTCACCATTTCCATGGCTGCAGGAGGCACCACTACGGCGAACAGGTCCAGCAACTGGTCAAACAGGTTGGGTATGGGCAGGTAGCCCAGCATCGCGGAAAGAAAGATCAGCAGCGGCACCAGCGCCAGCAGAAAATAGTAGGACATCGCCGCTGCCATCGAGAACGCACGTGTGCGAAAAAGCTCTTCGTACACAATGCCGGAGAGTTCCTTTGTCCTTGCCCACCAAAGCCGGAAGGGCACCCGTTTTAGCAGCCCGCGCCGCATGACTATCCTCGAGTGCGATGATGCGAACTTCGTTCAAGATGGCTACGATCTGACGCTACGATCATTGCTTTGAAGAAATGCGGCACCCTGATTTCCCCCCAATGTTCGATCGCTCGGCGAGCCCAAGACGGCGATCTTCTACAGACCACGGCACTTGCTCCTCGCTCCGGCACTTGCTCCTCGCTCGGCAGACGCGCCATACTCCTCAGTTACAGTTTTCCGATTGTCTTTCTTTCCGAGGAACAACCATGCCCGCACCTGCCGTTCGTCTCCACGCACTTCTACTCGCCCTGGCAGCCATCCTCATGCTTCCTGCTGCCCACGCCGCTGACCCAACCAAGCCGGTCGAGGTCTCCTATCCCAGCGGGCCGGAGACCGTGCACGCGCTGCTCTATACTCCTGCGGGCGACGCGAAGCATCCGGCCGTCATCGTGATTCATGAGTGGTGGGGCCTCAATGACTGGGTGAAGGAGCAGGCTGCGGACTTCGCCGCCCATGGCTACATCGCGCTGGCCGTCGATCTCTATCGCGGCCAGGTTGCCACTGATCCCGATACTGCCCATCAGATCAGCCGGGGCGCGCCTCAGGACCGTGTTGTTCGCGATTTAAAAGCGGCTGAGGCCTACCTGAGCTCGCGGAAGGACGTTGACCGCACCCGCATCGGCGCCATCGGCTGGTGCATGGGTGGCGGATATGCGCTGGCCTTTGCGGTCGCCGATTCGCATCTGAAAGCCGTTGCCGCCAATTATGGACCGCCGCCTACCGATCCCGCGTCGCTGGCCCAGATCCACGCCGCCATCCTCGGCAATTATGGTGGGCTGGATAAGGGAATTCCGCCGGCCACGGTGGAGAGCTTTGCCGCCGATCTGAAGAAACTCGGCAAGCCGGTGGATGTAAAAATCTACCCTGACGCGGGCCACGCCTTTGAGAACCCAAACAACACGGCGGGCTACCGCGCCGAAGACGCGACGGACGCGAAATCCCGCTATCTCCATTTCTTCGCCCGTGAGCTGGGCGGAAAGCCGTAAGCGATCCGTAAAGACCCGGTAACCTTTGTGACACGTTTATGGAAGGACACCTTCCTCATAAGTTGCAGGTCCGGATAAATCCTGGTTCCCGCTGCAAATTATTCTTGCTCTTGGCCTTGTGCGCATGTTAACTATGCAGCCAATAAACTAGAAACAAGCCCCTCGCCAACGCAGTTACCCGGGCCAGGCGTGGGCCTTTGAAAGCCAGGCGCACATGAAAATTGGAACGACGATCCGGGGCTACCGGCTGCAGAAGGGTTTGTCGCAAGGCGATATTGAAAAACGCACCGGTCTGCTGCGTTGCTATCTCTCCCGTGTAGAAAACGGGCATACGGTTCCATCACTCGACACGCTTGCAAAAATTGCGCAGGCGCTCGATCTGCCGCTGGCGCAATTCTTTGCAGAGGATTCGCTGGGCCGGGAGATGAACACGCAAAAGCTGACGGACGAGGAGCTTCGGTTCCTTACGCAGATCCGGCGCTACTCCTCCAACCTGAACGACAGCGACCGCAAGCTGCTGCTCGCCATGGTAAAGAAGTTCGCCGCAACTGCGGTCCGCTAAAGGTTAGGGATCAGGGATTAGGGATCGGAATAAAGCTGGGCGCATCCGCGAATCTGTCCTGCCGGCCTTAGCGGCGATGCCGCGCAGGGGAGGAATCTGCTGCCCGCCTGCTGACACCTGATCCCTGGTCCTTGCTCCATCTCAGCCGCGCCACAGATTGGCGACAAAGTGCGCACCCAGCAGCACCAGCAGCAGTACGCTGCCAAACGCCAGCCACTGCCGGCGAATCCATTGCTGCCGGTCCGATCCGAGCTTCGGCACCAGCAGAACCCCCAGCAGTATCCCCGACAGAAA
>DASUWP010000307.1:0-4928 GCA_036378335.1 Acidobacteriaceae bacterium
GGAAGTCGAAGCGGCCTACTACGGCGCGCCGCCGGGCTGGATCACCCGCCGTGTGCAGGTGCAGTGGGACAGCCATCGCGTGAGGCTGCTGAATCCCGAGACCGGTGAACTACTGCGCGAACACCTGCGCCAGGCGCGCGGCGGCCATCGCATCCAGGACGAGGACCGGCCCAAGCAGACGCCGCTGGGCACGCTGCAACTATTGTGTCGCGCCGATAAAGCCGGCTCGCAGATCGGCGTCTTCTGCCGCAGCATGCATGTCAAGGACGGCCAGACCGCGGTACGACGTATCCAGGGCGTGTTGTTTCTGGCCAAGAAGTACGGCGCTGCCATCGTGGACGATGCCTGCGCCGTGCTCCTGGAAATGGGCACCTGTGAGTATCGTGCACTGCGGCGCTATCTGGAACGCCGGCCGCAACTGCCGCTGAGCTTGCGCCAAGTCGATCCCTTGATCCGCCAGCTCACCCTGTACCGCGACTTCATCGAAAGCAAAACCAAGGAGAGTGAACTGTGAACGTGTTGGAACTCGAACGTGCTTTACGACAACTGCGGCTCGGCGGCATAGCCGCCGTGCTGGAAACCCGCTTGCATCAAGCTCAGGCCGAACCCATGGCGCCGATCGATCTGATCTCGTGCCTGATCACCGACGAGTTGCACCGGCGCAGCGATCGGCTGCTGGAGCGGCGCCGCAAACAGGCGGCCTTCCGCGACCCGCAAAAGACCCTGGACAACTTCGACTTCACCTTCAACCCGAAGATGAATCGTAGCCTGGTCTTCGATCTGGCCACGTGCGCCTTTATCGGCAAGCGGGAAGATGCTCTGTTTCTCGGTCCTGGCGGCACCGGCAAGAGCCACTTGGCGCAGGCCATCGGCCAAAGCGCGATTCAACAGGGCTATCGCGTGCTCTATCGCGAGACCCATGTGCTGTTGGACGATCTGGCCGAGGCGGTTGCCGACGGCACGCGCAAGGAGTTCATGGAGTCGCTGACCGCCGTACCGCTACTCATCATCGACTTATGTGAAGTTGCCAGTAATGTGGAGTTGGGCGCAGGAAGCCCCGCCAGCTGGCGCTCCGGCGGGGCATTGCTCCACATTTACAGGGCTATAGGGATTCGAGCCAGTCGAGGATGGTGCTGTCCTTACTCCACGGCAAGCGAGAGCGGCGCGGAACTGGCTTTACCCGGGCAATTGCCTTTCGTTTCATCTCCAGATCGACCTTGGCGTAGCGGCTCGTGGTCGTCGGACTGGCGTGGCCGAGCAGATGACTGATCGTCGAGAGATCAACGCCGGACTTCAGCAGCGCCACGGCCGTGCTGTGCCGCATGCTGTGTGGATGGAGCCGCTTTTTGCGTAAGTTCGGAACGTCGTCTCGTGCGCGTTGCAGGCACTGGCCAAGGATGTGGCGGATGCCGAATCGCGATAGAGGTGCGCCTCGATGATTGAGGAAGACGTGTGCCTCTGGTTGCGATTCCGGGTCTCTCGCCTTGCAGAACGACCGCAACACTGATGCCGTCTGCGGCCAGATGGGACAGTAACGCTCCTTCCTGCCCTTTCCGAATAACCTCACCTGAAACGGCTTGTCGAGTTGTAGGTCGCGAAAGCGCAGGTCCGCGATTTCTTGAACGCGGGCTCCGGTATTGAACATGGTGGCCAGCAATGCATAGTCGCGGGCACCTTGAGTGGTGGTCCGGTCGATGGCCTGGAGGACCGAGTCGATCTCCTCGTACTCCAGATAATCGATCACACGCTGCCGGGCACGTTTGAATGGGATGCCGAGGACCCGCTGCGCCAGTTCGAGGTGCTCCGGGTTCCGGGAGGCGACGAAATGAAAGAGCGCGTGTATTGCGGAAAGCCGGATGTTGCGCGTCGACACACCGTTCTTCCGTTCCTTCTCCAGGTAGGAGAGGAAGGCCAGAATCCCGGGTGGATCGATATCGACCAGATCGAGTTGAGTGACAGCCTTGCCGCCTTTACCGGCAAGAAAACGGAGCAGCAAAACGATGCTGTCCCGGTAGCTGTGAATCGTGTGCGGGCTCGCTCCGCGGAGCCTGGGCAGATGATCGGTGAAGTAATCGCGAATAACCGCGCCAAGGAGATTCGGTAGAGGCTTCTTCATCGGCGCCGGCCCTTTCGCGCAGGTGGATGCGTGATCAGGGCGCCGTAATGGCGGGCGAACCGTTCGCTGGCGGCTGTTCGAATGGGCTCGATGAAATGAAGATAATGGTGCGTCGATAGGGCCGAGCCGTGCCCCAGATAGGTGGCCAGCAGCGGCAGCTTCGACTCGACGTCGGCGCCTTCCCGATACCAGCGCATGAGCGCATTCACCGCGAAACTGTGCCGAAGGTCGTGGATCCGTGGTGGCTGGCCTTTCAGCGTGCGGATTCCGCATCCCCTCAGCAGTGGCCGCAAGCAGTAAAGCAAGCCGGTGCCGGTATAGGCGCGCCCGCCGTGCGTCGCATTCCAGATGAGCGGAGTGTCTGGTTGAATCGGCAGCCGCTTGCGAGTTCGTGCGCGTAGATAACGCTCGATCTCGTCAGCGATCTGCGCGTTGATCGGCAGCAGGCGAGACTTGTAGAACTTGGTTTCCCGGATGTGCAGCGTTGCCTCCTTCCGGTTGTAGTCGCCAACAGTGAGATTCAGCAGTTCCCCACGTCTGATCCCCGTGGTGAACAGCAGTACGATCGCCAGACGAGTGATTTCGGGCCGAAGCGGAGTCGAGTGGCTGGGCGCCAAACCCTCGGCCGCTTTCAGCAACTTCGCGACGTCCGTCGTCGAGAAGATGTACGGCTTGGCGCGTTGGTGGTAGGGCGGAAACGACGCCAGGTCTGGCAGGAAACAATCCGGCTCAGTTCGACGCCGATAGGCACAGAAGTTGTGGACTTCCAGCATTCTCACCCGGCGAACCCCAGAGGCGACATGTTCGTGCGTCTGGCACCAGCCATGAAACGCCGCCCGCGTCAGATCCTTGTGGGTGCCTGCGTGATCATTAAGAAACCGATCGAGCGACTGCAGAGTCCATGTAGCCGTCGCGAAGCGGCGTCCCAGCGATCGCTTCAAGTTGACGTATCGTTCCAACAGCGGCGCCAGCGCCGACGAAAACAGCGGAGTGGTGGTCATCGGCGCGCCCCCTTGCCCGCATTGTCACTACGGGGAACCGCGAGCGAGACGCCCCGCAAGTCTCCGGTGGCCAACCGCAGATACATGGACGTGCTTTCTGCGGTACGGTGCCCGAGAATATCCCCGATGGTCTTGAGGGGCGTACCGCTTTTCAGCAGATGCACGGCCAGCGAGTGACGAAGGCAATGTGGTCCTTCGAATGGGATGCTCAGCTTGCTGTGCCGGACCAGGGACTGAAAAGCCTCTGTGACAGCGGTGGGCTTCAGCACGCCGATGGGGGCTCGCTTTCGAAGAAAGATCCTTCGGTATGGCACCGGTGGGGTACTGCGCTTTAAGTGCTTCGTCAGGGCTGTTGCCACCTCGTTGGTGAGCGGCAGTTCCAGAGGCGAGGCCGTCTTTCGCTGGTGAATACGGAGCACGCCCTTTCGCCATGCGACATCGTCCAAGGTGAGTTCCACCACTTCGCTGGCGCGCAGGCCGTAGGTGGCGATCAGAAGAAACATCGCGTAGTCGCGCAGCCCGATGTCCGACTTGAGATCAAGCGACTTTAGCAGTTCGATCACTGTTGGCCAGGGCAGCGCTCGTGGAAGTTGCTCGAGACGGTAGAGCCGAGGTGTGTCGATCTGTTTGTGCAATCCTGGCGGGACTCTCCCATCCAACGCGAGGAACCGCAACAGTCCGCGCAGAGCCGCGATTTCGTGTTGGAGGCTTCCACGGCAGAGCCGTTTACCTGCTTGGGTGATGAAAACCTCGATGTCTTTCGGCTGAAGGGTCTTCAATGAGGCTTGCCGCCGTGCAACATGATCGAGAAAGGCCTGCGAGACGCGCCGGTGATTGGCGATGCTGTGAATGGCGAATCCGCGAACTTCTCGCAGGTAGGCGACGTACTCCTCGCTCAGCTTCTCCGCAACGGACAGCGTGACGGTTTCCCTGTCATCAGCAACGATCTTGCCGGTGGCAGTCAGGTAACGCTCCAACGAACGGACCGTTCCAGCGTTCATCGGAAAGCGCTTGATCAGATGCCGCCAACTGGCATGAAGCGTCGCGTGATTCAACTTTGCGACAGTCAGCGCTTTACGTTTTCGGAGATCGTTGTCCACGTGGGGAAGCATGCGAATCGCATACTTCCGGGAACCAACCGTATACCCGGTGGCCGCCAGCCAGTCGTCGAAGCCATCCACGATCGGACCGAGCAAGGGAAGCGCCAGCATTCTGGCGTGGGCTTTCGGAAGAAGGGACTTCAGCATCGATACCTCAGCAAAAATAGGATTTGCCGCCGAACGGCGACTCCCCGATGCTAAGGCTTAAATGTGTAGCGGGGCCCTGCGGGAACGCCAACTGGCAGGGCTTGCCGCGCCCAACTCCACATTACTCGCAACTTCACATAAGTCGATGATGAGCAGCGGCACGGTGGAGACCGATTCCATATACTCTTTGCGCCTGCCGTCAGTGACCGCGTCGGCCAGTTCATCGAGCAGGATGTGCGTTTCGCGATACAGCACTTTGTAGCCTTGCTGGATGGCGCACTGGCCTATGGCCTGTGCGAGATGGCTTTTGCCCGTTCCACCTGGGGCCGAGAAACAGCGCGTCTTCGCGTTTGTTGATGAACGCGCCTGTGGCCAAGTCGAACACCAGACTGCGGTTCATTTTTGGATTGAAGACGAAGTCGAAGTTATCGAGAGTCCGGTCGGCATCGCGAAAGGCGGCCTGCTTACGGCGGCGTTGGAGCAAGCGGTCAGTGCGTAGAGTTAGTTCGTCGGAGACCAGACAGGCGATCAAGTCGATGGGAGGCATGGCTTCGGCCTGTGCCT
>DASUWP010000308.1:0-10997 GCA_036378335.1 Acidobacteriaceae bacterium
ACGACACTGCGCCCGGCGTGTGGCTCTCGCCGTGGGGCGGATATGCAGAGGCAAAGAAGGAGCGCATTGCCGAAGGACGCAAGGAAGGTTACGAGATCGAGAACGGCGGCTTCGCGCTCTCCGGGCCGAAGTACTACGCGCGCTTCCATCAGGTGTGCATGGAAATGGTGAAGAACTACGGTGTGAACCAATTCAAGTTCGACGGCACCGGCAACGTGGACACAGTGGTGAAAGGTAGCGCGTTCGACAGTGATTTCGATGCGGCCATTCACCTGATCGGCGACCTGCGGCAAGTGAAGCCGGACCTCTACATCAATCTGACGACCGGCACCTATCCTTCACCCTTCTGGCTGATGTATGCGGACTCGATCTGGCGCGGCGGCGACGATCACAGCTTTGCCGGCGTGGGTCCGGAGCGCGAGCGATGGATCACCTATCGCGATATGGATGTCTACGATCACGTCGTCAAGGGCGGCTCGCTGTTTCCGCTGAACTCGCTGATGCTGCACGGGCTGATCTACGGGCAATATGCCTACCACTTGAAAACAGATCCCAACGGTGACTTCAAAAACGAGGTGAGGGATTATTTCGGCACCGGGACGCAGCTGCAGGAAATGTACATCACGCCATCGCTGCTGAAGGCGGCCGACTGGGATGTGCTGGCTGAGGCGGCGAAGTGGTCCCGCACGAACGCCGCGGTGCTGAAGGATACGCACTGGGTGGGCGGCGATCCGCGCTGGCTGCAGGTCTACGGATGGGCTTCGTGGACGCCCGAGAAAGCGATCCTGACGTTGCGCAATCCAAGCGACAAGCCACAGGACTTCCGGCTGGATGTGGACCAGGCGTTCGAGCTGCCGGCGGATGCAGTGCGGCGTTTCCGCGCGCATAGCCCGTGGCAGGACGAGGCTGGAATGCCGAGCGTGGAATTAGAGGCGGGGGGGCCGCATACGTTTCATCTGGAGCCATTCCAGGTGCTGACGTTGGAGGCTACCCCGGAGTAGAAACAGGCCTCATTGGGGTACGAATTTGTATCCGAAAAGGCCTTTGCGTCCATCCAGGAAGCGGTTCGGTTGCTCCAGATTCCAGAGTCAGGACCTGAACACCTTGCGTCGGTCCGCCGTTTGCCAAATTGATTCGGGGTAGCTGGTTTGCTAAGGTCGTCGTCATGTCCGAGCGTTCCACCGAGCAGATCCGCGAATTGCTCGACTCCCTGTATCGCGTGGATTCGGGACGCATCCTGGCAACGCTGATCCGTTTGCTCGGTGACTTTGATCTTGCCGAGGAGGCGATGCACGAAGCCTTTGCGGCTGCGTTGAGCCTGTGGCCGAGGAGTGGAGTACCTGGCAACCCGCGACCATGGTTGATTTCGACGGCCCGCTTCAAAGCCATTGACACTCTGCGTCGACGGGCGAAATTTGATGCGTCTCAAGACGAGCTGGTGCGATATCTCGAAGCGCAACGCAGTTCGGCGGAAAGATCCAACGAAGAGGACAGCGTTGAGGATGATCGGCTGCGCCTGATTTTCACCTGCTGTCATCCATCTCTACCGCCGGAAGCACGTGTTGCGCTCACCTTGCGTGAGGTGTGCGGGTTGACGACCGAGGAGATTGCCAAGGCCTTCCTCACTACTCCTCGCACCTTGGCGCAACGCATTGTCCGAGCAAAGGCAAAGATTCGAGAGACACCGATTCCGTATGAGGTGCCGACGCCGCAGGAATTGGCGGAGCGACTGGGCGCGGTGCTTCAGGTCATCTATCTCGTCTTTAACGAGGGTTATTCGGCTGCGGCAGGAGCGGAGGTGACGCGGGCCGAGCTAACCGGCGAGGCGATTCGACTGGGGCGGTTGCTGACCGAACTCCAGCCAGAGCCGGAAGTGATGGGGCTGCTTTCCCTGATGTTGCTGCAGGAATCCCATCGCGGCGCGAGAACATCGCCGATCGGAGAGCTGATTTTGCTGGAAAATCAGGATCGCTCACTCTGGAACCGAGAGCAGATCGACGAGGGAGTGGAATTAGTGGAAAGAGCCTTGAAGTCCCGCCGCTTCGGCTCTTACACACTGCAAGCTGCGATCGCAGCCGTTCATGCGGAGGCGGAATCGGCCGCTGCGACCGACTGGCGGCAGATTGTCGCGCTTTACAACCAGTTGGTGCGAATGCAGCCTTCGCCGGTTGTCCATCTCAACCGTGCCGTGGCCATTGCCATGCGCGATGGTCCAGAGGTTGGTCTGGCGCATATCGAGGCGGTGCTTGCGCATGGCGAATTGGCAAATTATCACCTGGCGCATTCAGCACGTGCCGATATGTGCCGCAGGCTCGGCAGGACGGCTGAGGCCCGGTCGTCGTATCAGAAGGCTCTGGCCCTGACCCAGCAGGAACCAGAGCGGCAATTCCTGCAGGAGCGGATTCGGCACTTGAAATAAAAAAATGGAGTAGCTGTCGATTTTCGGTCTCTCGAACGACTAGCTGATAACAGAACGGCGAGCTACGGTTCTCTGAGTCAAAGGGGACGAGGAGGAATGGATGAAATACATCTGTTTGGGATACTACGACCCAGCAAAACACGCAGGCATGACCGAGGACGAGCGACATGCAATGTTCGACAAATGCTTTGAGTACGACGACCATTTGCGCGGCAACGGGCACTTTGCCGCGGGCGAAGCTCTTCAGCCTGCTGAAACTGCGTTGACTCTGTATTGGAAGAACGGCAAAGTCGCCACGACCGACGGTCCCTATGCGGAAACCAAGGAACAGCTAGGCGGCATTCTCGTGCTTGAGGCGCGGGACATGAATCACGCCCTTCAGCTCATGTCGCAGCATCCGGCCCTCAAGTATGGGTCGTTGTTCGAAATACGTCCAGCTGCGGATTTGAACGACATGATTAAGCAAAGCGAGCAGCGACGGCGAAGGGATACCCCGCGATGAAGGCGAGCACACGGTAAGGAACGCACTTTCGAAAGCGAGGAGCATACATGTCAAAGGTTCGTGTCGCAGGATTTGGTGTTTCGTTGGACGGCTTCGGAGCAGGGATAGAGCAGAGCGTGGACGATCCGCTGGGCAAGCGCGGCCCAGAGATCTTTAGTTGGTTCTTCCCTACCAGAACATTCCGTGCCATGCAGGGGCGGGAAGGCGGATCCACCGATGTGGACGACGTGTTCGCACGGCGGGCAATGGAGAATTTCGGCGCATTCATCCTTGGCCGCAACATGTTTGGACCGGTCCGTGGCCCATGGCAGGACGACTCGTGGAAGGGATGGTGGGGGCCCAATCCGCCATACCATACGCCGACCTTCGTTCTGACGCACTACGAGCGTGAACCCCTGGTGATGGAAGGCGGGACGACCTTTTACTTTGTCACCAGCGGAATCGAAGATGCGCTGAGGCTCGCGAAACAAGCTGCGGGTGACAAGGACATCAAAATCGGAGGCGGTGTTTCCACCGTACGGCAGTATCTGCAGGCTGGGCTGATCGATTCCCTCCAACTTGCATGTGCACCTGTTGCCCTCGGCCAAGGTGAGGCACTGCTTACCGGTATTGACCTGCCCGCGCTGGGATTTTCTGTAACGGAGCACCAAGCCACGGAGCGCGCGACGCATGTCGTGCTCACGAGAGGATAGCTGGCGGGGCAAATCTCTCCGTTGCGCTACAGTCGCGATCACGCCGCGACTATGCTGAGTCTCCATCAGTCGATGGCTAGTTTGTGCTGCATCTGCTCGAGGGAGATGCCGCTGGTTTCCGGGTAGTAGAAGAGGACGATGAAGAAGTCGACCACCATCATGGCCGCGAAGAAGATGAACGGGTAGGCGCCGGAGGACTTCGCCATCATCGGGAAAACCAGCGAGATGACTGCGTTGGTGATCCAGTGGGAAGAGCTGCCGAGGCTCTGGCCCTTGGCGCGTACGCGGTTGGGGAAGACCTCGCTGATGTAGACCCAGATCACCGCGCCCTGCGAGATGGCGAAGAAACCGATGTAGACGATGAGCAGCCAGACCAGCCAGTTCAGGTGGCTGTGGGTCAGGAAGAGGACAGAGATCATGGTGAGGCAGACGGCGAGGCCCACGGTGCCGACCAGCAGCAGCTTCTTGCGGCCGAACTTGTCGATGACCGTCATAGCCAACAGGGTGGCGACCAGATTGGTTGCGCCGACGGCGACGGCCTGCAGGTCTCCGGAAACTCTGGATGCACCGGCGAGCGCGAAGATGTCGTTCAGGTAATAGAGAATCGCGTTGATGCCGGTGAGTTGGCAAAACATGCCGACGGTGAGAGCCAGGATGACGGGCTTGCGGTACTTGGGCGAGAAGAGCGAATCGCTGGCCCCGGACCGTTCCAGATGGACGGAGGCGACGATTTCGTCGAGCTCCTGCTGGGGCTGGGGAACACCGGTGAGCCGAAGTACTTCCAGTGCTTCTTTCAGATTGGATTGGGTGACCAGCCAGCGTGGGCTGCGCGGAATGATGAACAGAGTCGCGAGGAAGAGGACCGCAGGAACGGCGGAGACACCAAACATCCAACGCCAGTCACTCGCGCCGAGGTGCATGCTACCGACCACAGCGTTTGAGAGATACGCGAGCAGAATGCCGAGGACGATATTGATCTGAAAGGAGCCCACGAGGCGGCCGCGCCAGGCGGGCGGCGCAATCTCGGCAATGTACATGGGGCCAAGAACGGACGAGCCGCCGATCCCGAGGCCGCCGATGAAGCGAAAGAAGATGAGCGCGGGCCAGTTCCAGGCTAAGGCGCAGCCAATCGCCGAGAGCACATAAAAGAGAGCCATGACACGCAGGCTGTCGCGGCGGCCGAACTTCTGTCCGGGAATACCAGCGGCCATAGCGCCGATGACCGTGCCCACCAAAGCGCTTGAGACAGTGACGCCGAGCAGCGCGGGAGTGAGGTGATAGGTGCGGGTGAGAGCAGAGGTGGTGCCGGAGATGACGGCGGTATCGAAGCCGAAGAGCAGGCCGCCGAGTGCGCCCACGATCGTGCTTTTTACTACGTGCGAGTTAATGCTCATTCACTCTCCAAGGCGTGTATCGGTGTTGCGCGAAGCGGTCTTCCAGACTATGCCGGAAAGCTCCGTATAACGTTACCTTAGTCGGCGCTGAAGGACCCGCAGCCGAGGAAAAACAGATCCCCCCACCGGGCGGCGTCGCTGCCCGCACTGCTCGGGTCGCGATGACGAATCCATGGGATCTCACTTACGCCTATCCTGCTTTTCCCCTAGACTTAACTCACATGTCTTTTCGCACTGTGAGCCTCTCTTTTTTGCTCTGCTCCGCCTCCCTGACCTGTTTTGCGCAGGGCACCAAAGTCTGGACTGAGTCGCACATGGAGGAGTGGGAGAAGGGGCGGCCTGCCGGGATCGCCATTTCGAGCGACGGATCGCTGGCCGCCGCGCCCGCGAGTTCACTGCTGACGACAACGCCATCGACTTATATCTGGGCGATCGCCAGCGACAAATCCGGCAATGCGTATGTAGCGACGGGATCGCCGGCAACGGTATTGCGCATTGCGCGTGACGGCAAGTCGACCGCGATTTTCAAAACCAAGGACATGAGCGTGCAAGCGGTCGCGCTGGGACCGGATGGCTCGGTTTATGCGGCCACGTTGCCCAACGGCAAGGTCTACCGCATCCCTGCTGGAGAAACCGAAGTGGACTCGGAGAAGGCGACCGTTGTCTTCGATCCGGCGAAGGTGGAGGGTGTGAAGCCGGATGGCGCGGCCAAATACATCTGGGACCTGGCCTTTGGACCGGACGGCGCGCTGTATGTCGCGACTGGTGGACCGGCCGCGGTGTATCGCGTGCGCATGCCTGCGGGAGAGGCGCATGTGGAGCGATTCTTCGAGAGCGACGAGCAGCACATTCGGACGCTTCTCTTTGAGAAGGATGGGAGCCTGCTGGCCGGCTCCGATGGCGATGGGCTGGTGTACCGGATCGACAAGCAAGGCAAGGGGTTCATCCTGTTCAACGCATCGAAGCGCGAAGTGACGACGCTGACGGAGTCGCCTGCGGGCCAGATCTACGTCGCGACGGTGGGCGAGAAGGGCAAGAGCAGTTTGCCGCCGCTGCCGGTCCAGGGAATTGCCGTCATGACTGCGACAATTACCATCCTGACGCCGGGGTCGGTGCAAGCGTCGAACAACAACGCACTGGTGCCGGATGGCTCGGAGGTGTTTGAGCTGGATCCGTCGGGCGCAGCGCGCAAGCTGTGGGCGCCGCATGATGACGTGGTCTACGGGCTGCGCTGGACGCCCGATGGCCTGCTGGCGGCAACGGGCAACCGCGGCCGCATCTATCGCGTGCAGGAGAACGGCGAGTTCGCGGACATCGCGCACATCGAGGCATCGCAGACTACGGGATTTGCGACGGCGCCGGATGGCCTCTACGTGGGGACGAGCAACGGCGGCAAGCTCTACCACGTAAGCGCGCAGAGCGCGGAAGGCAGCATGGAGAGCGATGTGCAGGATGCCGGAGCGGTGGCTCGGTGGGGACGCGCGGAAGTGGATGCCAGCGGGCCGGGCTATCAGCTCTCGGTGCGCAGCGGCAACGTGAGCAATGCCGAGCGCGGCTGGAGCGCGTGGAAGAGCATCGCTCCCGGCACCGGCATCGCGGCGCCACAGGCGCGATTCGCGCAATGGAAGCTGACGATCAAGCCGGCTACACGGGTCAACGCGGTGGCGCTGAACTATCTGCCGGTGAACGTTGCGCCGGTGGTGGATGAGGTGGTGGTGATGCCGGGGGCGCGGGTGAATCAGCAGGCGCAGTTCCAGCCGCCAACGCCGACGGTGATGATCAACCTTCCGTCGGCCTCGGCGAATGTCGTGAACATTCAGCAGGACCAGGCGACGGCGCCGCTGCAGGGCGTAAAGGACAAGGGCGCGGTGACCGCGCGCTGGGCGGCACATGACGATAACGGAGACGACCTGGTCTTCGCGATCTACTATCGTGCCTCTGGAGGAAACAGCAGGGAGCAGAACTGGCAACTGCTGAAGGACAACGTCACGGAACGCTATTACACATTCGAAGCGGCACAGGTGCCGGATGGTCCGTACCAGCTCAAGGTGGTCGCAAGCGATGCTCCCTCACATAATCCGGGTGAGGCGCTCATCGGCGAGCGCAGCAGCGAGCGTTTCGTGCTGGATACGGCGACGCCGCTGGTGTCGAACCTGGTGGCGCGACTTGAGGGCGGCGAGATGCATGTGACGGCGGAGGCGAAGGATCCGTCGTCGACGATTACGCGGGCCGAGTATTCGATCGACGCCGGCCCGTGGCAGTACATCGAGCCGTTGGGCAAGATTTCCGATTCGCAAACGGAGCGCTACGACTTCTCTGCCCCGCTGCCGCAAACTTCAGAGCAGTTGCGCGTGGCGAAGCTTCCGCCAGCGAATCCTAACGAGCACACCGTGACCTTGCGTGTGGTGGATCGGTATGACAACTCGACTACGGCGAAGACGGTCGTGCGGTGACGAGTGTGGCGCGGGTCGGGAGTGAAAAGCAGGTCCCTCCACTGCGCGGCTTCGCCGCTTCGCTCCGGATGACAAGTCAAATGAGCTTCTCTGCGGCCGGGATGACAGCGGCTGTTGTTTGGCCGCGAATGTCGAGCCTCCATGCGCTTTGAACTTTTCATCGCGGCGCGTTATCTGCGGGCCAAGCGGCGGCAGGCCGTGGTGGGGGTGATCACGGCGATCTCGGTGGCGGGCGTGGCCGCGGGCGTGGCGGCGCTCATTATTGCGCTGGCCATTACGACCGGGATGCGGCGCGACCTGCAGGATCGTTTGCTTGGATCCACTTCTCACGTAGACCTGATGCGCACGGCTGGCGACGGCATGCGCGACTGGCGTCCGCTGGTGGCGCGTTTGGGCAAACTGCCGCATGTTACGGCCGATGCGCCTGGACTCTATGGACAAGTGCTGGTGTCGCGCGGTGCGCGCTCCGGCGGCCTGATGATCAAGGGCGTCCTGCCGGATGAGGAGCGGCGGGTCACCGATCTGCTGGATATGGTGAAGCTGGGAACGGCGCAGGCGCTGGAGCCGGCGCTGCCGGTAATCCAGGGGGATACGGCGCCGCTACCGCCGGTCGTCATCGGTCAGGACCTGGCGACCACGCTCGACGCCAATGTTGGCGATACGGTGCTGATTACGAGTCCGCAGGGTGAGCTGACGCCGCTGGGCATCGTGCCCAAGTTTCAGCGCTTCTATGTTGCGGGGATCTTCCACTCCGGTTTCTACCAGTACGACTCGAGCCTGGGCTTTGTGCGGCTGCAGGATGCGCAGCGCCTGCTGGGCGAGCCGGATTTGATTTCGGTGATCGCGTTCAAGGTGGATGATCTGTATCACGCGGACGCGATCGGGCGCGAGATCGAGCAGACTGCCGGTGCGGGCTTCCTGACTACGAACTGGATGGAGCAGAACCGCGAGCTCTTCCGCGCGTTGCGGCTGGAGCAAATCGTCACCTTCATCGTGATTGGGCTGATTGTGTGCGTGGCCGCGCTCAACATCCTGATCGCGCTGACCATGATGGTGATGGAAAAGACGCGCGATATCGCGGTGCTGATGAGCTTCGGGGTGCGGGCGGAACAGATCCGGCGGATTTTCTTGATGCAGGGGTTGTTGATCAGCGCCATCGGAACCGCTCTGGGATTAGTGCTGGGCTATGCCGCTTCGTGGGCCGGTGGCCATTACCGCTTCATTCATCTGCCGGGGGATGTGTACTCGATCGACCACCTTCCGTTTGCGCCGCGGATTTCCGATGGGCTGATTGTGGCGGCGCTGGCGCTGGGGGTTTCGCTGGTGGCCACGATTTATCCTTCGCGGTCGGCGGCTCGGGTTTTGCCGGCTGAGGCTTTGCGGTATGAGTAGGGATGCATGCAGGACGCGCATCACATCAATAGCGTTATGAACTTCCGGGTTGCGGATATTCAAGCGTTCTATAAGCTATGGAACGCTTACGGATTTCCGCTTAGTGCTGAACCCATTGGCTTCGCCAGGCCGGCGCTTCGAAGGGATCCGCGAAATACTGTGTTTCCCGCGCAACCTTGTCGCCCCTGAACTCCATGATGCTGACGGTGTAGGACGGCTTGCCGTCATAGGTCAGAACGAATTCGGTAACCCAAAGTTCACGGCTGCCAATGATTCGCCCGACCGTAAACCGCTTGTTGCTTGGCTGACTGGCGCGTTGGTTCTGTATGTTCGATCGACCGCGCATTCGCTCGCCTGACTGCGGGTAATCCAGCACAGCGTCTTCGTGGTAAATGCGGTGCTCCGTTTCAAAATCGTTGGCATCGGACGCCTGCCAGTGCATGTTCAGGGCTTCCCGTATTTGTTGCTCTGGGATCGACTGCTCTGGGATCGACTGGTCTGGGATCGACTGGTCTGGGCGCTCTTCTGGGCGCTCTTCGGTTTTCATGTTGATGTACCTCGTGGAATGAAACCCCGGCTGCCGGGCTTCCATGTTAGTACTCTTTGTCTTCATTCCTCCTGTTGCCAAAACACGAGCTGTCCTTGAACGTCTGGGAGAATTGCTCAGCGTGGGAATGGGGAACCGATTCGGTCTCTCGGGCATTGTGGCGGAATGCCTTTGTTTGGGGATGGAATTCTTCTGGTTGGCGATAAGCTGGATCGCCACTGGAGGCCGATCTTGCAGATGACCCGCACGCAACAACCTGTGTTGACGCTCTTTGCCGTGGGGATGATTGGACTAGCCATCCTTGGGTTGATCTATGGCGATTTCGCGATGGTGTGGCAGCCGGTTGCGGCGTGGGTGCCGGGGCGGACGGCGCTGGCTTATCTGGCCGCGGCGGTAATGCTCGCGGGTGGCGTGGGGCTGCTCTTCGAGAGGACGGTGCGGTGGGCGGTGCGTGTGCTGTTCATTTACTGCATCGTCTGGGCGCTGCTGAAGGTGCCTGCGCTGGTGGTGGCGCCGCAGATCGAAGGCGTGTGGCTAGGCTTTGGCGAGCTGGCGGTGCTGGTGGCCGGGGCATGGATGTTGTTTGCGCGGCTGGGCGGTGTGCGTGAAGACGGCTGGTGCCGGTGGGTATCGGGTGAGAACGGCGCGCGGGCGGCGCGGTGCTGGTTCGCGGTGTGGCTGATTCCGATCGGGCTGTCGCACATTATGTATGTGAATGAGACCATCGCGCTGGTGCCGGCGTGGCTTCCCTCCCGCATGGGATGGGCGTACCTGACGGGCGCCGGACAGATGGCGTGCGGACTGGGAGTGCTGGGAGGTATGCTGCCTCGCGTGTCCGCCAGTGTGTTGCCGCGGGTGGCGGCCTTCTGCGAGGCGGGGATGATCAGCGTGTTCGCGCTGCTGGTGTGGCTGCCGGCGATTCTGGCGGCGCCCAGGGCGCGGCTGCCGTGGACGGCATTCTGGATAACCTGGGCGATCGCCGCAGCGGCTTGGGTTGTGGCGGCGAATGTTGGCGCGCGGAGGACTGTGGAGGTGAAGGAGGTTGTTGCTGCTCGTTGAGTGGAGCGGCGCTGCCGAGCTTCTCTCATCCCACATGGCAAAAGCGAGATGTGGGGTACCATGCGGTGGCATTGCGGGCGAACAGCAGAAACGCGAGATGTGGGAACTGGACCGTTTGCTGGAAACAAACGTTGACCTGCACGGAAGTGGCAGTCCTATGGCTACTGTTTTGTACTTTCGCACTCCCCCTCTAAATGGTAGACATTGGTATGGGCGGGTCTGTCATCCCCGACGTAGTGGTGCACCAGGAGGCGAGCATTGGAAATGCCCTGCTGGAGGTGCGCGACCTGCGCAAGGAATATGTCACCGGCCGGGGCCGTCTCCAACTCTTCGATGGTTTGAGCTTTACGGTCGCCAAAGGGGAGCTGCTGGCGATCGTCGGGGCCTCCGGGGCGGGTAAAAGCACACTTTTGCACATTCTTGGGGCACTTGATGCGCCGACGAGTGGTGCCCTATACTTCGCCTCAATCCACTTGAACAAACTCACCTCCACGCAGGCCGCAGACTTCCGCAACCGGGAAGTTGGCTATGTCTGGCAG
>DASUWP010000309.1:0-12532 GCA_036378335.1 Acidobacteriaceae bacterium
TCGCTTACGTGGTCTTACCGGACTGACAGCAGATTCCTCGACTGCGGGGCTTTGCCGCTTCGGTCGGATCTCAACGATGTGGCTACAGTCGGCGATGAGAAAGGCCGATCGGTGTCGATCCACCTGACCACCTAGCCTTGCTGCGATCAGGCGGCGATAAACTCCTCAGCCGAGAAGACGGATCCGCGCGTGGGGAAGAATCGTTGAATGAGGCAATCATGGAGCTGTGAGTCCAGATCAGCGCAACAATCCCCTATGACCGCGAGACGATAATCGGCGTCAGCAGCCTCGAGGAGAGTGGACAGAACGACGCCACTGGTCGCAATTCCGTAGAGAACCAGCGTATCGATGTCATTGGCGCGGAGGATCATCGCGAGATCAGTGCCCGTGAACGCACTGATCCGATGCTTGGTGATGACAATTTCATTCTCGCGCGGTCCGACAGCATCCGCGATGGTTCCAAGGGGTTCCCGAAACAGCTGCTGATGCTGCTCCGAAGACTTGACGGCACCGAAGAGTGTGTTTCGGGAGCTGACCTCGGGGAGGCCTGGCCGAAAACTTACCTGAATGTGGATGACGGTCATGCCAGTCGCACGAGCATGATTGAGAACACTTGCGGCGCGAACCAGGAAAGCGTCTTTGGCCTCTCTGGTGTAGATGGAAACGATGCCGGCCTGACAATCCATACTCAAGACGGCCGTATGGGCCGGATCCATTGAAAACGAAGCAGCCACATCAAGTTCCCTTCGGCAGTTTGTTGGCTAGCCTCCGGACAGGAGGATGGGCATGGTGGGGGTGTTCGATCCGCTGGCCTTTTCCATGGTGATGCCGAAGCCTTTGGCGGCGACGCCGCTGGGCAGCTTGGGCAGAACGAGCGAGGCGTATCCCTCCGCGTTTGGCCAGAAGGTGCCGGCCGGCATGGGTGGGGCGCCGTCGGCCGGCATCACCCAGAGCTCATAGGCCTTACCGGCAGGCGCCGGAGTCATATGGCTGGCTTCCATGACCAGGGCACCGCGTTCCGCGAGGTAGACGGCATGCGCAGTGGGCGCGGGTGGCGTCTTGCTGGCGGTGAGGGTGACGCGCTGCGCATCCGGTGCGTTGAGAACCTCCAGCACCTGCTGGGCGTGAGAGGCCTTGGCGGCGAGGTTCGAGACCAGGCGGGATTCACCGTCGAGCGCATCGTTCATCGAACTGACCTTGTAGCCAAGAATGCTGCACGCGATGGCGAGGCAGGCGGCGATGATCCAGGGAGTGAGGATGGCCCATTTGCTGCGGCCTCGGACGGCGGTGAGCTCGGATGTGGTGGTGGTCATGTTTCCTGCTGTCTGATTGGGTGTGGTGGTCCGGCCGGCTTCGCTCATGCGTGCGTGGAGACGCGCAAAGGAACCGGAGGGTGCGGGTTGCTGGTCGACGGAGAGAGCGAGCAGCGCGAGGTCATCCTGAATGCGGGCGAGCTCCTGCCGCGCCTGCGGATTCTGACGCAGTGCGGCGGCCACGGCAGCCATCTCTTCCGCAGGCAGGGACCCCATCGCGTAGAGCGTGAGGTCCTCCGGGGAGAGAGGGGCCGGGTTGGAGCCGCGCTCGTTCATGCTTCGAATGCCTTTCGCAAACTGATCAGTGCCTGGCGAATCCTGGTCTTTACCGTACCCAGCGGATCGCCGGTGCGGCTGGCGATCTCGGTGTGCGTCAGTCCTTCGAAGTAGGCGAGCTCCAGGCTCTTGCGCTGTTCCTGGGGAAGCTTCGCGAGAACGCTTCGCACCTTCTGCATCATGGTATTGCGCTCCGCCTCATCGGCGACATTGATGGGCGAGGAGAGCACCACGTCGTCCACCGAGTCTGTGAGCTTGCGCCGGCGCAACTGGTCGATGGCCCGGTTGCGGGTGAGGACCATGAGCCACGCGCCGAGTGCGCCTCGTTGCTGAACGAAGGCGGCGGGCTTGCGCCAGAGCTGGAGGAAGATTTCCTGCATCACGTCCTCTGCCTGTCCGCTGTCACGCAGAATGCGGAGTGCTACGGAATAGACGACTCCGCTATAGCGGCGAAAGACTTCTTCCATCGCGCTCTCGTCGCCTTGCCCCATGCGCGCCAATATGCCCGTGTCGTCGATGGATCCGATGGCCGTTTCGTCGTTCAATGTACGGTTATCGGAGGGCTTCGGATTGGAAGCGGATTCAAACATTCGCGGGATGCTGGCTGATGATACGTAAGGGGGCGCGGCGATGTCACGGCGCGTGATTGCGCGGCGCCGATCTACCTGTAGACGCGGCGCATGTGGCTGAGGACGCAGAATGAAGGTGAGGCTGGACAAGTTTCTGGTGGAGCGCGGGCTGGTGCCGTCGCGGGAGCGGGCGCAGGCGCTGATTCTGGCCGGGCGCGTGCTGGTGAACGAGCAGAAGGTGGAGAAGCCGGGAGCGGCAGTGGCGGAAGATGCGGCGGTGCGGCTGCTGGGCGAGGAGATGCCCTATGTGAGCCGCGGCGGGCTAAAGCTGGAGGCGGCGCTGGCGCATTGGCAGGTGGATGTGAACGGCCGGGCCTGTGCGGATGTGGGCGCTTCGACCGGCGGCTTTACCGATTGTCTGCTGCAGCACGGCGCGGCGGCAGTGCTGGCCATCGATACGGGCTATGGACAGATTGCGCACAAGCTGCGGGTCGATCCGCGTGTGAGGTTGCTGGAGCGGACGAACGCGCGGAATCTGAAGCCGGAACAGGTCACTTCTTTAGTTACGTTTATCGCGGTCCCCATTACGTTTCTCGCCATGGATGTGTCGTTCATCTCCGCGACGCTGGTGCTGCCGGCGGTAGTGCGCACGATGCCGCTGCTGACGGAGATGGTGGTGCTGGTGAAGCCGCAGTTCGAGGCGGGACGCGAGCATGTGGGGAAGGGCGGGATCGTGCGCGATCCGAACGCGCATCGGCTGGCGGTGGAGCGGGTGCGCGCGGCGGTTGCGGAACTGGGCGGGACGGAGATTGAGGTGATGGATTCGCCGGTTCTGGGCGCGGAGGGGAACCGGGAGTTTTTGCTGCATGCGCGGATTGGACGAATAGGGATCAGAGATTAGGATCAACGTTGCTTGCATCCCATGGTCGGGTCGGGATCGCCGTTCTTATGGCTGACTTGCTGAGTGGCTTACACACGTCTCCATTACACTGATGGGACCGATGCGCACGATTGCCGTGATTTCGAAGCCGCAGAAACCGGATCTGGCCCCGATCCTGAACGAGCTGGTGCTTTGGATACGCGCGCGGGGGATTGAGCCGATTCTCGATCCGGTGAGTGGTACGTATGTGCAGAGCGCGCGCATCGTGCCGCGGCACGAGATGACGACAGAGGATCCGGAGCTGGCCATTGTGCTGGGTGGCGACGGCACACTGCTGGCGGCGGCGCGTGTTTTTGCGAAAAGCAAGGTGCCGATCCTGAGCGTGAATCTGGGGTCCCTGGGCTTTTTGACCGAGGTGCGGCTGACCGAGCTTTTCTCGAATCTCGAGGGATGGACCAGCGGGCAGTGTCACATCGACGCACGCGCGATGCTGCATGTGGACATCATTCGCGATGGGCAGTTGTTCCGATGTTACGAGGCGCTCAACGACATTGTGGTGTCGAAAGGCGCGATTGCCCGCATGGGAGATTTCCGCGTGTTGCTGGGCCAGCAGCTGGCGATGTCGTTTCGCGCGGATGGGGTGATCGTATCGACGCCAACGGGGTCGACCGCTTACAACCTGGCGGCGAATGGGCCGATTATGGCGCCGGATGTGGACGCGATGGTTGTGACGCCGATCTGTCCGCACCTGCTGACCATCCGGCCGATGGTGGTGCACGGCGACGCTCAGATCAACCTGAGTGTGGTGGGCGTGCCGGAGCAGACGTTCATGACCGTGGATGGGCAGGAGGCGATCGAGGTGCAGGTAGGCGATAACCTGCTATGCCGCCGGTCAGAACACACGGTGCAACTGGTTCGTTTGCGGACGCACGGATTTTTCGATGTGCTGCGGCAGAAGTTGAAGTGGGGAGAGCGGTGAAGCGGGCCTTCGGTCCCAGCGAGTCAGCAAATCGGCGAGTCAGCTAGAACCCTTTGCTCATCATGGTGACGGTTGCTAGGCGCCCGGCGGGTTCCTGGCAGGTAGTGATCGCTGAGCGCTCGCTGGCTGACTTGCCGACTTGCTTGGCCGGCAGGCCACTGACTTGCTGATTTCAGCTGGCGCCGGTCAGCTCGTCGAGGAGCGTCTTTGCTTTGGTGGCGAGGGTGTGTGCGCCGTCCAGATCGCCGTTGTGCAGGGCGCGCTGGGCCTGGTCGAGGAAGCTGCGAATCTGGGCGGCGGTTTTGTTCTGATCGCCATTCAGGTTGTGCAGCCCATTGACGCCGCGCTGCGTGGAGTCGATGAGCTCGGCTGCCTGCTGGCGCGAGCCGCTGCTGTCCGGTGAGGGGGCGGCGGTGAGCGGGCCGATGGAGGTGGGCTGCGCGGTGTCGCCCTTGGGTGTGGGCGCGGTCACCTTCGCGTTCTGTCCCTCCGGGGGCGGTGGTGTGGTGTCGGGAATCGTTGCTGAGGCCAAGGCTTCCTTTTCGCGAGCTTCCCGCTCACGTATCTCGCGCTCGGCTACTTCCACTTCGAGCTTGCGTCCGCGGCGGTGACTGCTGACTCGAACGGCCTTTCTGCTTTCGGCAATGATGGAGGTGGGCGGCGGCGAGGGCTGCGCGCCGGGTGGGGGCAGAGCTGGAAGCTCGGGCAGCGCGGGATCGTTCTGGCTCATCTCGGCGTAGAGCGGCGCGAGCGGCGGATCGATCAGGGAAGGAGCCTGGGCGATGATGGGAACCGGAGGCGGCGTTTCTTTGTGAAGGTAGACGCATCCTGTCAACGCCGGGATGAGCAGCGTTGCGGCCACAGATGGCAGTCGATGAAGATGCCTGATCATAGGCCGGACCCTTCGGACGTGAAGGCCGGAGCCGATGTAGTTGTATCCAACTGAGAACCGCGCAGTTTGCCCTCGGCTGAAGCCAGCAGAGGAAGTTTCAAGGTAAACGTACTTCCTATATTTTGCTTGGATTGTACGTCAATGCTGCCGCTGTGTAGCTGAATAATACGGTAAGTCATGGCCAGGCCAATACCACTTCCGTCTTTGCGGGTGGTGAAGTAGAGGTCGAAAATCTTGGCCCGGATGTCGTCCGGGATGCCGCTGCCGCTGTCTGCGATTTCGATGGCCGCCATGCGGCCCTCTTCGCGCAGGGTGACGTGAAGTTCGCCGCCCTGGGCCATGGCCTGGGCGCCGTTCAGGACGACGTTCAGGATGGCCTGCTTGATCAGGTCGGCGTCTACCTTGGTGATCAGCGGGCGCTCCGGCATGTGGCTGGAGACGCGAACGTCGTGAGTCTCCAGTTCGGCGGAGGCCAGCATGAGCACACCGGAGACGATGCGGCGAAGATCGTGTTCCTTGAGCTGAAGCTCGACCGGGCGGGAGAAGTCGACCAGGGTCTGGACGACGCGGTCGAGGCGCTGGATCTCGCTTTCGATAATCTCCAGGTGGCGCATGGCGCGCGCATCGGGCCCGGAGAGCTTGTTCCGGAGCAGCTCCAGGTGCACGACGATGGCGTTAATGGGGTTCTTGACTTCATGCCCGACACCGGAAGTGAGGCGGCCAATGGCGGCCAGGCGGCGGGAGAGCTCGAGCTCGCTCTCCAGCTCGCGGACGGATTCGAGATCGTGCAGGGTGAGGAGAGCGCCGAGGGAGGCGCCGGGAGCCTCGTCCTCATCGAAGTTCGACTGCTCTATAACGAAGTCGAGAGAAACCTGGACACGCCGCCCCGTCTCGGTCTCGATCTCCTCCTGGTCCAGGGTGCGGCCGGTCTCGAAGGCGTCGCGAACCAGGCGTCCGAGCTTGGTCTCCAGGCTGAAGATGCTGTTGACGCTGCCGCCAAAGAGCCGGATGCGGGGGATGCCGAGGAAGCGCTCGACGGAATCGGAGACCAGGGCGGCGCGGCCTTCCGCGGTGAAGAGCAGGATGCCGTCCTGCAGGTTCGCCATGATCGAGTCGAGGTTCTCTTTGAGAGCAGAGAAGACCTCCTCCACGTTGCGCATGCGGCGGCCGATGCGCTCGATCTTGTCGGAGACCTGGACGACGGTGTCTTCGCTGGAGGGCCGGATGAGCGTGGCGGCGGGACGCATCCAGCCGGCGGGCTCCTTAGGTGGCGGCAGCTGGGCCGCTTCCGGCGGCACGGGTTCACCATCCTGATCAAAGCCGGGCGCTTCGAGCGTGTCCAGGCGCAGGCTGATCTGCTCTATGGGCTGCAGGGCGAGGTTGGCGAGGAGAGCGGCGACGAGCAGCGATGACAGGATGGCGATGCCGGTGAAGGTGAGCGACGCCCAGATCCAGGGCGCGAAGACAGTGCGCAGGAAGGTGGTGCGGATGCCCACCTGGACACTGAGGAAGGGCTGATGGGCCCGTTCCAGCAACAGCACGATGTTATAGGTGCGCGGCGGCCCGAAGAAGGTGCGAACCGTGGTGAAGACGCCGCCATGCAGGAGGCGCTCGTAATTCTCGCGCTTCGGCAGATCGACATTGTCCTGGGTGGGATCGGTGCTCAACAACGCCCTGCCATTGCTGTCGGCGATGGCTACGTCGTAGACGGTGGGCGAGTAGCGGTTGACCGCACTGAGCTGCTCGTTGAGACCCTGATCGTGCTGCAGGGCCTGGGCGACGGCGGCGCGGAGGGCCTTGGGATCGTTGGGATCGATCTGCTTGCCGCTCAGGCCGTTGTTGACGGCGAGCTGCGTGTAGTAGAGGACCTGGTGCGCCACCATGTCATTGGCGGCATAGGACTGGCTGATGCGCTGCGCGAGAAGCTGCTCCAGAAAGAGCCAGGACAAAACCGTCACCACCAGAAAGACAAGTCCTGTAATGGCGAGAACAAGTTTTGTCTTCAGACGCATGGGGGCTATACCGTTTTCCGCAAATAGGTGTTCGGGCCTGCCATTGGTGACGAGCAGCTGTCCTGACGGACAAGCTGCGTCGAGCTCCTCTCAAGCGCTACACCCATTTGTGAGAACGGGGTAGCCTATGGTACCCGTTGCGGCTGCGCCCACTGAAAGAGGAAACTCAGCCTCGGGGGTGGCGAGTTTGAGTAGTTTTTCCTGCGGGATGCGTTTGAAACGGAGAACCTAAGTGGTTTGTAATCCTGAACAAACCGCAAGGCAATACAACCGGTGTGGCAATCCCGCAGGGAAATGACTGTTATACACGCTCCTCGACGCTCTCCGCAGAGGCGAACGAGGCGCTGCCATACTCTTTGAGCTTATTGTGCAGCGTCTTGAGGCTGATACCCAGGATTTCCGCGGCGCGGGTCTTGTTGTTGCGCGTGGATTCGAGGGTTTTGAGGATGAGCAGCCGCTCGGCCTCATCGACGGTAGCGCCGACCTCGACCTGAACCGAATTGGCGTTGGCCATGTCGTCCGCGCTCGGCCGCAGGACGCGCTCGCCGAAGCCGGGGGGCAGATGGCGCGATTCGAGCTGGCCTTCTCCGCAGAGAATGACGGCGCGCTCGATGGTGTTGCGCAGCTCGCGGACGTTGCCCGGCCAGTCGTGGCTCATGAGGCGGGCGAGCATCTCCTTATCGACGCCGGTGACGGTGCGCTCGTGCTTCTCGTTCATGTCCGCGAGGATGGATTCGAGGATGGCCGGGATGTCTTCCTTATGCTCCCGTAACGGTGGCATATGGATATTGAAGACATTCAGGCGGTAAAAGAGATCGGCGCGAAGGTGGCCATCGTCGACGGCTTCGCGAGGATCCTTGTTGGTGGCGGCGAGAACGCGCACATTAGTTGTCTTTTCAATCTTCGCGCCGAGACGGCGGAGGCGTTTCTCCTCGATGACGCGCAGCAGCTTGGCCTGGGTGCCGACGGGCATCTCGCCGATCTCGTCGAGCAGCAGGGTTCCTTCTTCGGCTAGCTCGAAGCAGCCGGGAGAGCGCTCGATGGCACCGGTGAAGGCGCCCTTTTCGTAGCCGAAGATCTCGGCTTCGATAAGTGTCTCCGGGATGGCGGCGCAGTTGACGGCGACGAAGGGCTTGGGCTTGCGCGGGCTCAGCTCATGCAAGGTGCGGGCGACGACTTCCTTGCCGGTACCGCTTTCGCCGGTGATGAGCACGGACACGTTGCTGGGAGCGACGCGCTCGATGAGCGCGAAGATGTCCTGCATCTTCTTGGAAGAGCCGACGAGCGAGCCGAGCACACCCTTTTCGCGCAGCCTGCGGCGGGTGAAGTCGAGCTCCTGCTCGGTCTCGCGCTGGCGCGAGGCGTTGGCGAGGATCATCTTCAGACGCGTGGGATCCACAGGCTTCTGGATGAAGTCATAGGCGCCGAGCTTCATGGCTTCGACAGCGCGATCGATGGAACCCTGCGCGGTGAGCAGGATGACGCACTGCTTGTCCGGGAGTTCGCTGATGCGGTTCAGCAGCTCGATGCCATCCATGCGTGGCATCTTCATATCGGTGACAATGATGCCTGGCTGCCAGGCCATCACCTTCTCCAGCGCTTCGGCGCCATCGCGCGCGGTTTCGGTGCGATATCCCCATCCGGAAACAAGTTCAGCCAGCCCCATCAGTGCATGGAGCTCGTCTTCGACGATCAGTACTTTCTCACCTGCCATTGCTTACTGCTCTCTACTCTCAGGGTAAAAATGTTGTTACGTTTTGTATCATCGTGTCAGCGGACTAGTTACTACCGGAATCCCGCGCCTGGCGCAGGATTTCCCAGAGTGACAAACCCCTGGGCCAACGAACACATCTTTATATCTTATCTATGTTAGACCTCGAAGTGGCTCCTGCGGAGCTGAAGACGATACTTGCGGGCGAAGCGCAGCCATTTCTGCTGGATGTGCGGGAGCCCTGGGAGACGAGCGCAGCCGAATTTCCCGGCGCACATACGATTCCCATGGGAGATGTGCCGTCGCGAGCGCACACGGAGCTGGACCCGGATGGGCGGATCGTGGTCATCTGCCACCATGGCATCCGGTCGCTGAATGTGGCGAACTGGCTGCGGAATCAGGGGTTTGAGCACGCGCAATCACTGCGCGGCGGGATCGATGCCTGGTCGCGGGACGTGGATCCGGCGGTGTTGCGGTACTGAAGGTCCTTTGCGCGGCTCGGTCCGGACAACGACTACGGGTGAATGACGCGAAGGCCGAGATGCTGCTCGAAGACACCGAAGTCGCGGTCCCGATGAAGCAGGGAATGGCCTTCGCGGAGACAGAAGGTTGCTATCAGGCAATCGATCGTTTTGCGGACGGTATGGCCGCGTGTGCGGAGGAGACGATAGTTCTGCGCGGAAGCCACCGCCAGATCTTCGCCGCCGGTTGAAAATATCGTGAACCGCGAGAATTCGCGCCGGATGCGTCTGAAGATAAAGTCGTCGCGGATTCCCTGGAGGACCTCGCAGAGAATGAAGTCGGTCAGTCCAAGGGGTTGCTGGAGTGCGACATCAAGCAACTCGGTGTACGGATTTATGGTTCCGGCGAGATAGTCAATCCAGACGGTGGAGTCAACGATGATCACGCGGGGAGCTATTCCTTCACGCGTCCGAGGCGAGACTCTTCGAGGTTGCCCTCCCACTGCACCTTGCCGCGGAGACGGCGGAAGGCCAACTGGGAATGGGTCTTGACCAGGAGTCGCAGTCCGGCCTCGACAACGGCTTTCTTAGTACGCGCGCCAGTGCTGCGCATGGCTTGGTGTACAAGTTCATCGTCAATTTCGATATTCGTCCGCATGAGTGTTCCTATGTGTAAGAATACACGATTTATGTGTATCGCGCAGTGAAAACGGCGGACTCGGCTATGATCGCAATCGGAAAACGAACTGCATGGTAAAGCCCAGCTTTATAGCGGATCGATGGACGGTCCGGGAGCTGCGGGAGGATGTGTGCGTCTTGGACATTTGAAGTGGGCGTTTTTGGGTACGGCGCTCGCGGTCGCCGCCTCGATGGGAATCGCGCAGAGCGCGAAGGCCGGCGGATGGACGGTGAAGCCGGAGTGGGTACGGGCGCATGAGGAGTTTCTGGCCAGCGATGCCATGCAGGGACGGGGCAGCGCGACTCACGATGAAGAAGTGACGGCGACCTATGTTGCGAGTGAGTTTCTGGGGTATGGACTGAAGACCGCGCCGGGGATGGAGGGATATATCCAGCGCGCGGAGGTGGTTCAGCCCGTGCTCGACGGGCACGCCACGATCAGCACCGGTGGCACGAAGCTTGCCGAAGGCACGGATTTTCACCTGTTGACAGCAACGGGGCAGCCGATGAGCGGGGGGCTTAAGCGGATCGAGGCAAAGGACGCTGCGCACGCCCAATTGACGCCGCAGATGGTGGTGCTGGTGGAGCATCCGCCGGCCGGCGAGCAGGCCATGCAGTCACTGCGCCCGCTGTATCAGGCGGGAGTGGCGGCGGTGCTGGTAGAGGAAGACGCCTCGACACAGAAGATGATGGCGATGATGGGCGGGAAAACGCGCATCTCAATGCGCCTGGCGGATGCGCCTGCCGGTCGCGCACGCCCGACGGTTGCAAGCCTGACGCCTGAGGCGATGGCGAAGCTGGAGAGCGTGAAGGACGGCGATACGGTTTCGCTGGCAGTGCACGTGGAGCCGCAGAGCGCTCCGCGCTACACATACAACGCGATTGGGTATCTGTCGGGAAGCGATGCGAAGGCGGGCACGATTCTGCTATCGGCGCACCTCGATCATCTCGGCATGCTGCCGCGACCGGGGGACGGCATCTACAACGGCGCAAACGACGATGCGGCGGGCACCACGGCGGTGCTCGAACTGGCGCATGCGCTGGCAAATGGACCGCCCTTGAAACGCAGCATCCTGTTTGTCTGTTATGGAAGCGAAGAGGCCGGCGAGCTGGGATCGACCTATTTCGGCGAGCACCCTCCGGTGCCGCTGAAGGATCTGGTGGCGAATCTCGAGTTCGAGATGATCGGCAATCAGGACCCGAAGATGCCGAAAGGAGTGCTCCTGTTTACGGGTTGGACGCGCTCGAACCTTGGCCCGGCGTTGAAGACGCATGGAGCACTGGTGGGGCCAGATCCGTATCCGGAACAGCACTATTTCGAGCGCTCGGATAACTACGCGCTGGCGCTCAAGGGCGTGGTGGCGCACACGGCGGCAGGATGGGGCGCGCCGCCGACGTATCATCAGCCGGATGACGACCTGCAGCATGTGGATCTGCCGTTCATGACGATGGCGATCCAGTCGCTGGTGGCGCCGATGCGCTGGCTTGCGAACAGCGAGTTCGTTCCCAGGTGGAACGAAGGCGGGCAGCCGAAAGCGGGAGAGTAGCAGGCGGCGAAAACGAGATTTCGGGAGAGATGCGATGACAGCGGTCGAGTATGCGCGGCAGAACCAGGCGCGGTTTCTTGAAGAGTTAAAGGGGCTGCTGCGGATTCCGAGCATCTCCACGTTACCCGAGCACAATGGCGATACGCGTCGCGCGGCCGAGACGCTGGCTGCGGAGATGCGGCGCATCGGGCTCGAGAAGGTGCGGCTGATTGAGACGGAGCACGGGGGGAAGGCGGGGCATCCGCTGGTCTATGCCGAATGGCTGCATGCGCCGGGAAAGCCGACGGTGCTGTGCTATGGGCACTACGATGTCCAGCCACCCGACCCGCTGGATGAGTGGCTGACGCCGCCGTTTGAGCCGACGGAACGCAGCGGGAACCTGTATGCGCGCGGCGCCGTGGATGACAAAGGGCAAATGTACATGCACCTGAAGGCGCTGGAGTCGCTGCTCGAGGCCGGCGATCGAAAGCTGCCGCTGAATGTGCGGATGATCCTGGAAGGCGAGGAGGAGGTTGGCGGGGAGGGAATTGCCAACTTCGTGCGCGAGCATCCGGAAGAGTTGAAGGCAGATTTTGCGCTGGTATCGGACACGGAAATGTTTGCGCCGGATCTGCCGACGTTGTGCGTGGGGCTGCGCGGGATGATCTACACCGAGATCGAGGTGCGTGGTGCGAAGACGGATCTGCACTCGGGAATGTATGGAGGCGCGGCGCCAAATCCGTTTGTGGCGCTGGCGCAGATCATTGCCGGGCTGAAGGACCGCGAGGGAAGGATTTTGATTCCGGGCTTCTACGACGATGTGGAAGCGCCGTCGGCGGAGGAGAAGGCGGCATGGAAGCGGCTGCCCTTTGACGAGGAGCATTATCGCGAAACGGAGGTGGGATCGCCGGCCCTGACGGGCGAAGCGGACTACTCGGTTTTAGAGCGGACGTGGGCGCGGCCAACGCTTGATGTGCACGGGATGCCCGGCGGTTTTACCGGCGCGGGGGCGAAGACGGTGATTCCGGCGCGCGCGGTTGCGAAGGTGTCGATGCGGCTGGTGCCGGCGATGACGCCGAAGAAGGCATTTGCGCAGTATCAGGCGTTTGTGGAGTCGCTCGCGCCGAAGGGCGTGACGGTGGAAGTGCGGCTGCTTCATGCGGGCGACGCGATTGTGGTGGGAACGGAGAATCCGTACGTGACCGCGGCCAAGGATGCGATGCGGGAGGTCTTCG
>DASUWP010000310.1:0-11782 GCA_036378335.1 Acidobacteriaceae bacterium
GTGGATTTGCTGCCAAAGCTGTTCATTGGAATCGGATCTCCTGTGTCGTAACGAAGCAGTTCGAAGTGTGCCCAGCGGACGCACGTCCGCAGCCCGAAGAGGGCGGGCTCCAAAAGGAGGAGCATCGCCGGGCGGCAGGCAGTCTTTAGGAGAGGAGAGTGCGTCCGCGATCGTGGCGGCCACGGCGAAAGCGCTGCATACGAGGGGCATCGGATAGCGACAGATGCTGGTGATTCATGTCCGCCCTCTAGTGTAACTCCATCTTGCGGACGAGGAGAATGAGGCGCGGCGTTGGCTCCGCGGCCACAATGGTGCATCCTGTTCAGCATGCCAACCCTTGTCCATGACGGATTGACCCTCTGGTACGAAGAGAGCGGCAGCGGCTCTCCCGTCATCTTCCTGGCCGGCACCATGAGCGACCACACCACATGGGACATCGTCGTCCCTCAATTGAAGGGATTGCGCTCGATCACTCCGGACAATCGCGACAGCGGCAACAGCAGTATGGCCAGGCGGGACTACAGCGTGCGCGACATGGCCGGCGACGTGCTCGCGCTGATGGGCCACCTCGATCTGGAGCGCGCCAGCATCGTAGGCCACTCGCTCGGCGGCAAGATCGCGCAGGAGGTGGCGCTGCTTGCCCCGGCGCGTGTCGACAAGCTGGTGCTGGTCTGCTCCTCGGCGCAACACGACGTGCAGTCGCGTTCCCTCATGGAACTCTGGATCAGCTTGCGCGAGGAGATTGCCGACGATCTGGTTTTCGCCGAGGTGATCTGTCTCTGCGCCATGGGTCCCGAATCACGGGCGAAGCTCTCCCTGCGAGATGCCGCGGAGATGTGGATGGTGAAGACCACCCAGCAGCGGGGCTCCTCGTTTATCCGCAATGTGGAGGCATCGCTGGCCAGCGACACGCTCGCGCGCCTGGGCGATATCCAGGTGCCCACCCTGGTCATCTACAGCGACGGCGATCGGATATTCAGCAGAAATCACAGTGAGCAATTGATCGCCGGCATCCCGGGCGCTCAAAGCGTATTGATGGAAAACTGTGGCCACGCACCGATGGCGGATCGCCCTGCTGACTTCGCGCGGATCTTGCAGCAGTTTCTATCGCCGCATTAGTGTCCGCCGAGCGACTGCCACAGCAGCACGCCATTCAGCGACAGGATGATAGTCGTGGCAAGCCACCCAAGCAACTGGATCACCCGGCCGTTCACGAACCGGTCCATTACCTGGGCGCGCTGGGTCAGGATCAACAGCGGGATCAGCGCGAAGGGCAGCGTAAAGCTGAGTGCGGCCTGGGAGAGCAGCAGGATACGCAGTGGGTCAAGGCCGATGCCGATCACGACCAGCGCCGGCAACAGCGTAAGCAGGCGGCGCAGGAAGATCGAGAAGCGCACCTGGAGGAAACCTTCAAGGATCATCTGGCCGGCCATGGTGCCGACCGTGGAGGACGAAAGTCCGGAGCAGAGCAGCGCTACCGCAAAGATCGTCGCCGCCGCAGGACCGAGCAGCGGACCCAAGGTTGCGTGTGCTGCCTCGATGGACATGCTGGCCATACCCTTGCCGGCAAAGGCTGCCGCAGCGACGACGATCATCGCCGAATTCACCAACCAGGCGCCGTTCATCGCCAGGAAGACGTCGAACAGCTCCATGCGCAGCAGGCGAGTACGCATCAGAAAGATGGGTTCATCACGGTCTGCGCGTTCCTCCTGCACTCGCGGCTGCACCAGGCCGGAGTGCAGATAAACCACGTGCGGCATCACGGTCGCGCCCAGCATGGCGACGGCGAGATAAAGGCTCTTCCTATCAAGGATCGGCACGACTGTGTGGTATGCGATCGATCCCCAATGCGGGTGGATGAAAAACATCTCTGCCGCGTAGCAGCCGCCGATCACCGCGACAAAGAGCATGATGACGAGCTCAAGCTGGCGAAAGCCCCTCTGTTGCAGCATGAGAATGAAGAAGACACAGATCGCCGTGACAACCGCAGCCAGCAGCAGGACGTGTGTGCGCGTCATCCCGGTGGCCAACAGACGCGGGCCCAGCAACAAATAGAAGCCCAGCGCCGCGCCGAGGAACTCTGCCAGGTCGGTTGCAAGCGCGGAGATCTCCGCCGCCACCCACAGAAAGATGGTCATGCCGCGCGAAAAGTGAACCCGGCAGTTCTCCGGCAGCGTGTGGCCGGTGGCGATACCCAGCTTTGCCGACAGGTACTGGATCAGGATGGCCATCGCATTGGACAGCAGCAGGACCCACAGGAGCTGGTAGCCAAACCGTGTCCCGCCCTCGAAATTGGCGGCGAAGTTGCCGGGATCGATGTAGGCGATGCTGGCGACGAAAGCCGGCCCAAAGTAGTAGAGGAGCCTGCGCTGCCCGCGCCGGGAATGGAGGGCTGCGCGGGTTGTAGCGGCGGTCGCCATAACGAAATTATAGCTAGATTTAGGCAAGCCTTAATTAAAATTAGGTACGCCTGAATGTGCGCTCTCGCGACTCTGCCGCAGTTTGCACAGGAACCGCGGCAATCCGTACCTAGAAACAGTTAGATTTGCCGCATGAAGATCAAGAGCCCCTACCTGGTGAAGCCAGGCACAAAATTTCGCTTGAAGGAATGGCCGAGCGACGAGACCGGCAGTTTTAAAGACGAGCCGGACGCCCACGCCGACCTCGACAAGCATTGTCAAAGTCTCGGCACCTTGCAGGATGTGCTCTTTGCCGAAGCAAAACACGCCCTTCTGATCGTTTTGCAGGCGATGGACACCGGCGGCAAGGACGGTACGATCCGCCACATCTTCACCGGAGTCAATCCGCAGGGTGTGAACGTCACGCCATTTAAGGTGCCGACGCCGCTCGAAGCCGCGCACGACTACCTGTGGCGCGCGCATGCCGCAGTACCTCGCCTCGGCACCATCGGAATCTTCAACCGCTCCCATTACGAGGACGTGCTGGTGACCCGCGTTCACAAGACGATCAGCGACAAGGTGGCGGAGCGGCGTTTTCGCGAGATCAATCAATTCGAGGAGATGCTCCACGAGAACGGCGTGACCATCCTCAAATTCTTCCTGCACATCAGCCACAAGGAGCAAACCGCCCGGCTGAGAGCGCGCTGCGACGATAAGGAGAAGCAATACAAGATCAGCGAGAGCGACTTCCACGAGCGCGTGTACTGGCGCAAATATCAGCAGTACTATGAAGACGCGATCGGCGCGACCAGCCAGAAGCACGCGCCATGGTTCGTCATTCCCGCGGATCACAAGTGGTACCGCAACGTCGCGGTCTCCCAGATTATCGTCGAAGCACTGGAAGGAATGGATCTGCAATACCCGCAGCCGACATTCGATGTCTCGAAGGTGTGCAGGGAAGTGTAAGAAAAGGTCCTAGCTGGCCTGGCTCGCCGCAGGTGATTGAAGCGCGACCGGCCGGTCGATCTGTGTCTTCAGCACGATCGTGGTTTCGGTCTGCTCGATGCCCGGGATGAGTCGCAGGTGTTCCGTCAGGCTGAGCAACGCCGCCGTGTTTGCCACGTGAACCTTCAGGATCATGCTCAGTTCACCGGCTACAGAATGGCACTCTCCGATGGAAGGAATCTTTCTCATCGATGCGAGCAGTTCCGAACACGGGCGGGTGGCGCGGATTCCGATGAATGCAATCACTTCCAGCCCCAGAGCGGCCGCATCCACCTCCACTGTCCATCTCCGGATGATCCCCTCGCGTTCGAGCCGCCGCAATCGCTCATGAACCGAGGAGGGCGCCAGTTTCACCAGAGCCGCGAGGTCTTCCAGCCGTTGCGAGGCATTCTGCTGCAAAGCTTCCAGCAGGACGAAATCTTTTCTGTCCAGATCCATGATGTGTTTCGAAGATACGCGTTTACCGAAATATATTCGGAACTGTGGATTAAACGCCAATTTATTTTGGAGGATCAGCATACTCCTTCTAATCGAATACGACAGAAGGAGACTTGAAATGCAGGTGCTTATAGTGGTCGATGCACAGAACGAATTCTCCGCAGCAGGGTTGCGGGCCGTTCCTAATCACGCAGAGGCATTGAAATGTATCCGTGATCGGGTTCGCGAGGCTCGCCAGGAGCGCCGCCCCATTGCCTGGGTTCGCCATTACAACAAGCCGAATGAGTCGCGGGCCTTCGTCCCCGGAACCTGGGGAGCCGAACTCTCCAGCGGACTTGGCCCGCATGCCGACATGCGCTCCGAGAAGCTCTTTGAGAAGGATGTCTTCGGAGCCTTCAACGGGACGGAGCTGGAAAAATGGCTTCGCGAGATGGGGGCGACCAGCCTGCTGCTGGTCGGCTTTTATGCCCACATGTGTGTCTCCACCACGGCTCGCGAAGCCCTGGTGCGTGGCTTCGACGTCGTCATTGATCCAGACGCGACAGGAGCACGCGAACTCGAACACGAACTGCTCGGACATCAGAGCGCAGACGAAGTCCGTCGTGCCGCGCTGCTCCACCTGGTCAATCTGGGCGTGACGATCGAGAGGCGGAACGGGTTGGAAATAAAACCCGCGGCCGAGTATGCAGTGATACAACCAACTGCTGACTCGCTGACCCTGTAACACGTAACTCTTACGTCTTGAATAGCGCAGCAAGAGGCACCGTGGTTCGCAGCAGCTTCATCCCGTTCACTCGGATATGTACGGGATGAAGCTGCGCTGGATAGCTTCCGCGACATCCAAGCCGATGGAATGAGCCTGCTTTCGTTCAAGCCTTATTTCGGCGACATCTGGATAACGCGCCTTCTCCTCCAGCGAGGAATCGCAGCGATCTACCTCATCGCCTTCATCGGCGTCATACGCCAGTTCAAGCCGCTGCTGGGCGAACGCGGCCTGCTGCCGGTCCCCTTTTATCTGAGGCGCGTCGGCTTCCGCGAAGCTCCGAGCGTCTTTTGCTGGAAATATTCCGATCGCGGACTCGATGTCGTCGCCTGGTCGGGACTCATCGTTGCGGCTTGCGCCCTTTGCGGGTTCACGGAAGCTGGCCCGGTGTGGATTTCGGTTGGGGCGTGGCTCCTGTTGTGGGTGCTCTATCTCTCGATCGTGAATGTCGGCCAGAGCTTCTTTGCCTTCGGCTGGGAATCCATGCTGCTGGAAGCGGGCTTCTTCACCGCGTTTCTAGGCCCCACGCGTCTTCGGCCATCGGTTCTTCCGATACTGATACTGCGCTGGATGCTCTTTCGTACCGAGTTAGGCGCCGGACTTATCAAGCTGCGTCACGATCCCTGCTGGCGTGACCTGACCTGTCTCTTCTATCACTACGAAACACAGCCGCTGCCCAACCCGCTGAGCTGGTATTTTCATCGGCTGCCAGGAACGTTTCATCGCCTTTCCGTCCTGTTCAGCCATTTCGTGCAGGTGATTGTGCCTTTTGGATTGTTTGCCCCGCAGCCCATTGCCTCAGTCGCGTCTGGTCTCATCGTCTTCCATCAGCTATGGCTGATCATCAGCGGCAATTACTCCTGGCTGAACTGGCTTACTGCAGTTCTCGGCGTGTCCGGTTTCAGCGATCGAATTCTCGCGATGATCATTCTGTTGAAGGCGCCGCCGCTCTTGCCGCGCCCGCTCGCCTTCGATGGGCTGCTGTACGCAGTCAGCATCGCTACGGTGTTGCTCAGTGTGCAGCCGGTTCTCAATCTCTTCTCTAGAAACCAGATCATGAACTACAGCTACAACCGCTTCCATCTCGTGAATACCTACGGCGCGTTTGGATCGGTCGGCAGGGAGCGTTACGAGATCGTGATGGAAGGCACCAGCGACCGCGTGATCACGCCTGCCACCGAGTGGAAGGAGTATGGGTTCAAAGCGAAACCCGGCGATCCGCAGCGCATGCCTCCGCAGATCGCCCCATATCATCTGCGGCTGGACTGGCTGATCTGGTTCCTGCCTTTTTCGGTTGCGATTACCGGCAGCGGCATCCGGGTGCGAGGGTACGATCTCTGGTTTCTCCGGTTCGTTCAAAAGCTGCTGACCGCCGATTCCGGGATCCGTCGCCTGATGGGAAAGAATCCGTTTCCCGAACACCCGCCGGTGTTGATTCGCGCGCTCTTCTATCGTTATCGCTACACAGATTGGCAGGCAAGGCGCCGGACGGGCGCGTGGTGGACGCGTGAGCTGCTGGGTACGTATCTTGATCCGATATCCCGCGAAGCGCTGGGGAATCTTTTGTAACTCAGCACGGATCGAGAAGGTCACTCCGCACGGAGCGTAACCGAAGGATCGACGTTTGCAGAACGCCAGGCGGGAACCCAGCAGGCCAGGGCAGCCACGCCGGCGAGCAGCGCGGCCATGCCGAGCCAGGAGAGCGGATCGAGCGCCGAGGTGCCGAAGAGCAGCGAAGTAATGGCGTGGCTGGCGACAAATGCTCCACTCAGTCCCATCATCATGCCGAAGAACGTGAGCCGCATCCCATCGCGAAACACCAGAGCCAGAATATTTCGTCGCGTAGCCCCGAGTGCCATGCGGATGCCGATTTCGCGAATTCTCTCCGCCACGCTTCCGGAGAGCACGCCGTAGAGGCCGACAGCCGCGAGCACCAGCGCCACAAGCCCGAACGCCTCAAAGAGGATCAGGATGAACCGCCGCTCGGCTTCGGTGATCCCCATCAGGCGATCCATGGTCACGACGCGCACGATGGGCTGATCCTTGTCGACCGACCAGATGGCCGATTTGATTGCGGGAATCAGGGTTGCCGCGTCACCGCGCGCGCGAATCACAAAAGAAAGCGTGTCATCGGCGAACCAGGTTTGCTCGGTCGAGACATACACCGCATCTTCTTCGTCCAGGTCGAGCGAAGTTTGCTTCACATCGCCCACGACTCCCACGATCGTGTACCAGGGCCGATCTCTGGGGCCGACATGCAAGCGGGCGCCGACTGGATTCCGATTGCCGAAATGACGCCGCGCGAGTGATGCGCTGATGAGCGCCGCCTGTGGTGCGCCGGCAGTATCGCGCTCGTCGAGTAGACGGCCCGCAATCAGGGGAATGCCCATCGTTTCGCAATATCCGGTGCTGACGGCATAGCGGAAGACGTTGTAGCCGCTCTGCGAATCCTGATCCTCGAATTGCGCCCCATATTGTCCTACCACCGGAGGATCGTCGCTCAACGGGAGCAGGCTGGAAAAGGCTGCCTGCTGCACGCCAGACACACGCCGAACCGCATCGAGCGCCTGCTCGAAGAAGCGGCGGCGGACGCGATCGCCGGCGCCCGGGTTTGAGGCGAGATCGTCGAACCGGTGGCCGGAGGTGGCGACTTGCATCGTAAGCAGGCGCGACGGAGTGAATCCTGGGTTCACCGCAAGCAGCCGCCGCATACTGTGCAAGAGCAGTCCAGCGCTGACCAGCAACACGAACGCCAGGGCGATCTCCGCAATCACAAGAACACGCCGTGTCCACAGATGTGTGCTGCCGGCAACACGGCGGGAGATCTGCTGCAGTCCGGACGGCAGATCATTTCGCGAGATGTGCAGAGCGGGGATGATGCCTGCGGCCAATCCGACGATGGTGACGGCGGCAAATGCAAACAGAAAAGCCGCGGGTTCGAAGCCAACCGCATCGAGCCGCGGCAGTTCTGCGGGGCTGAACGCCACAATCGCCCGCACGCCGATGATGGCCGCTGCAATGCCGAGCCCGCCGCCCAGGGTGGACAGAAGAAGACTCTCGGTCACGAGTTGGCGAAGCACGCGGCGTCCCGGCGCACCGAGTGCCCTGCGCACCGCGAATTCGCCACTCCGCTGCCCGCTGCGCGTCAAGACCAGGTTGATGAGGTTGACGCAGGCAATGGCCAGCACGAGAATGACCGCGCCGAAGACGGCCAGCAGCGCCGGTTTGACCGTGTGGGCGATGTCATCCTGCAGAGAATCGACGATCAGTCCGCGCTTCAGTGAGGCCCAGCGTGGGCGCGGAAATCGCGCCCACGGCGTACGCGCGATCTGCGCCAGTTCCTGAATAGCCTCGGCACGCGTCGTACCTGGTCGGAGGCGGCTCACCATGCGCAGGTGATTGCCCCACTGCCAGCTATTGAACTCGCGCGTGATCTGGCTGGAGTCGTATCGGTCCGGTGTCCACAGCTCGGATGCCGGAGAGAGAACATCCTCAAATCCTCTCGGCATCACGCCGATAATCGTGTAGCTGTCGCCATCGAGTCTGAGCGGATGGCCCAGGGCTGATGGATCGGCGTGGTAAAGACGGCGCCAGAGCCGGTCACTGAGGATCAACACTTTGGGTCCGTTAGGCCCCTCTTCGGCGGCCCGGAAATCGCGGCCGAGCACAGGCGCCACGCCCAGAACATGAAAGAAGCTGGCGCTTACGCTCTGGCCGTTGAGCCGTTCCGGTTCGGCGTTGCCGGTCATCGCCGGCTGCCACGGCTCGAAGATGGCCGAGGATTCCAGCGAATGGCTGCGCTTGGAAATTTCAAGATATGTGCCGAAGGCCAGCTCCCACCGCGCGCCCTCCCAGGTATTCCAGATCATGAGAATGCGGTCGGGATGCCGATACGGCAACGGTTTGAAGAGAACGGGATCGACCGCGCTGAAGATTGCGGTGCTCGCGCCGATTCCGATGGCGAGTGTCACCACACTGACGACCGTGAACCCCGGATGTTTGCGTAGTTGCCGCGCAGCGAAGCGCAGATCCGAGAGAATCGTTCGAACCGTGTTTTCCCACCCGTAGGAGCGCACCTGCTCTTGGGCCAACGTGGGAGTGCCACATTCCAGGCGCGCAGCGCGATGTGCTTCTGCTTCGGATAATCCGCGTTCCCTATAGGCAGTGGCGGCTTCCTCGAAGTATTGCCGGACCTCTTCGCCAGCCTCCTGATCGTGCGCGCTGCGATGCAGCAGGCCGCGAAAACCCCGGGTGAGCTGGCGCCAGACGGACATGCTAGCCCTCCTGCCGAAGCAGCCGTGCAATGGCCGAAGTGCGGCGGCTCCACTCCGCGGTTTCGATGTCCAACTGCTTTCGACCGGCGCGTGTGAGGGTGTAGAACTTGGCGCGCCGCGAGTTTTCTGTATTCCGCCACTCAGCGTCCAGCCAGCCGGCGCGCTCCAGGCGCTGCAGTGCAGTCAGCAGAGAGCCGGGATTGACTTTGAAAACGCCGCGCGAAACCTGCTCAACCCGTCGCGCAATGCCGAAACCGTGCATCGGTTCGAGGCTCAGAGTCTTCAGGATCAGCATGTCGAGCGTGCCCTGGATGAAATCGGTGTTCTGGTTACTCATCAGGCGAGCAGCCTAGCATGTCCTCCCTATGATTATCAAGATGTGATGAGCAAGAGAAGTAGCCAGACACAGGAGCGCGTAATTGAGCCCGGGAAAGCAGGCCGCAACTACCGGAACGCAGTTGGCTCAGTGCGCTAGGTCAGGACTCGTAGTACAGATACCGCCGCCACTTGGGATCGGAGTGGCCGATCATGCGCATGATGTGCCGGCTGGTATGCAGCGAGAAGGGCCGCGGTTCGCGCAGCAGCTTCATCTCTGTCAGTTCGTTCAGCAGATGATTGCCCTTGCGCCGATTGCAGCTATGGCAGCAGGCCACCAGGTTTTCCCAGGTGGAGAGGCCGCCGCGTGAGCGTGGCTGTACGTGGTCCAGCGTCAGCTCGCCCGAGTTCATCACGACGCCGCAGTATTGGCAGGTGTTGCGGTCGCGCAGCAGGATGTTCTTGCGCGAGAGCGCGCGCGTCTGGTGGGGGATGCGGCGGTATTCGAGCAGGCGGATCACAGAAGGCATGGGGACGCGCACGCGCGCCGCATGCAGGATGGCACCCTGCTCCTCTTCCGTGCGTGCGACGCCCTTCAGCACCAGCACCAGCGCACGCCGTGCTCCACAGATGTTGATCGGCTCATAAGAGGCGTTCAGCACCAGCACCGGCCGCTGCATGGTGATCGGTTGCGCCATCCGGATCTCCACCGGCGGCGTGTGCGTCAGCTTGGTCTTGCGTGTGTGCGCGGTTGCCTTCACTGGCGACATCCCTCTTCCTTTCGTTAACGGCCTGCCCAAAAGCTTTCCCGTACAGCAATCCAACTTCGTCACGACTGCAACATCGTGGTCGTCTCTGCATGGCCCATACTTGCGTGACCCGTCAGCGCGCCGGCATCCCACATTGCAACCCCTTCGCGCTGCGTTCGGGCGACGGTCGCGACCCAGACTGACTTTGCGCCGCCGCGCAGCAGCACCCGGCTGCAGGCAGAGGCCGTCGCTCCAGTGGTGTAGATGTCGTCCACCAGCAAGACGACCTGGCCCCGGATGCGAGCCGCATCGTGGACTGCAAAGGCTCCCCGAACGTTGCGCCGGCGTCCCTCAGGACTCAGCCGCGACTGGCTGTCGGTGGACCGCTGGCGCCGCAGCACGCCTCGCGTCATCTTCCAGCGGTGCGCTTTGTCTATGTGCTGCAGTTCCCCGGCCAGCGCGTTCGCAATCCGGTCCGCATGGTTGAAGCCGCGCTGTCGCCGCTTGGCGCGGTAGAGCGGCACCGGAACCACCAGGACGCATGTGCCGGGGTCGATTGGCAAGGTCGCCACCACAGATGCGAGCCGCCGCCCCAGTGTTTTGGCGATGGGCTGCATGCCCTCGTACTTCAGCAGGTGGATCAGGCCGCGCAGCTCGTTTTCGTATCGCCCATAGGCGACGGCCTTTGAGAACCCGGCGGCCTTTTCGCCTTGCCGATCATGGCAAACTTCGCACAGCCGCTGCTCATCGGTTGCGACGTGAGTCATGGAGGACTGAGGCAGCCCCATGTCTTCGCCGCAATGCGTGCACAACACACCGGTTTGCGGCGCAACGGCCGACCAGCAGGACTCACAGATGGGAAGGGAAGAGAAGCGCAGGAGAGATTGCTTGCAGAGCGCGCAAGAGGCAGGGTAGAGCGCGGCGCTCAATGCATCGAAAATCGGTTGCAACGGACTTCGCAGAAAGCGCGCAGCCGCGCGCCATGACAGTGTCACTGCTTCCGGAACGTCCGATGTCAGAGCTGTCTGACTGCGGAAGACCCACCCTCTTTCAACCAGTTGCCGCCCTGGGGGCACCACGCCGCCCGGGCACCAGGCGCCCGATGCACCGAGTATAGAGCAGGTGGTATGTTCCCGTCACCAGCAAAGATGCTGGCGCGAGCACGGTTGGCGCCATTTAACACCGCATCAATGAGCCGCAACTCTATCAGCCGAAGGTGGTTTGGCGGCCGGAGCCTTACCCTTCGTCAGCATCGTCTGGACAACGCCGAGGATGATCATCGCCGCGCCCGCGGCCTGCAGGGCGGACACATGCTCGCCGCCCAGCGTGACGCCGGTGATGAGCGCGATCAGCGGGTTCACATATGCATAACTCGCGACCCGCGTGGCCGGCTCGTGATGGATGAGCCAGGTATACGAGGTGAAGGCCAGGATCGATGCGCAAGTAACGAGATAGAGAAACGAAACCAGTGTGTGCCAATGCCAGGCGGCCAGCGCCGCCGGAATGCGCGGCAACTCACCCGCCACGGCAGAGATGACAAGCAGTCCCAGGCTGCCGAGCCCCATTTGCAGACCGGCACGCATCGCCTGGTCCTTCGGAAGCGTCAGCAAGCGGCTCCACAGCGTGGCGAAGGAGAAGACCACGGTGCCCGCCAGCTCTACCAGGACGCCGCTGACCATCGAGTGTTCAAAGCCGATGGAGCGCGTCACCAACAGGACGCCCAGGATGCCCAGCAGCGTCGCTCCAGCGACTGAAATGCCAAGGCGCTCGGTGCGGAAGACCAGCACCTCACCCAGCAGAATCCAGATAGGAATCATGGCAGCGATCACGGCGGCTGTT
>DASUWP010000311.1:0-4984 GCA_036378335.1 Acidobacteriaceae bacterium
TACTACTGGCGGCGCATCGAATTTGAGCCGCTCTTCGCCGGCATGGAGCGCGCACGTCTGCGCGCGGAGCGTGAATTTGGTATCAGCATCCTCTGGATCTTCGACGCGGTGCGGCACTTTGGCGTGGAGGAGGCGGCTCGCGTCTTTCAGAAGGCGGCGGAGATGCGCGCCGAGTATCCGTCGATCATCGGGATCGGCATTGGCGGCGACGAACGCCGCACCGGAGCGGAGCCGTTCCGCGAGCTGTATGCGGCGGCGCGGGATGCCGGGCTTCGGCTAACCGCGCATGCCGGCGAAACCGTGGGGCCGGAGAGCATCTGGGGCGCGCTGAACATCGGTGCGGAACGTATCGGTCACGGCTTGTCTGCACAGTTCGACCCAGAGCTGATGGATGTCCTGGTGGAGCGGCAGATTCCGGTGGAGATTTGCGTGACATCCAATGTACGGACCGGCTGCTGCCTCTCGCTGGCGGAGCATCCGGTCCGCCGCTATTTCGATTCCGGTTTGATGATCACGTTAAATTCGGACGATCCCACGCTCTTTGGCAGCGATCTGCTGGGCGAATACGCAATCGCGGAACGCGAGTTCCAGTTTACGCAGGAGCAGTTGCGCGAGCTTGCCGCGAATTCCATAGAGGCCAGTTTCCTGCCGCCAGAGCGGAAGATCGCGGTGCTGCGTTCCATTGAGGGAATGGCACACCCGAAGTAACGAAAGAGCGCAGAATATGACACGGCCGTAATGCAGACTGTGAGTCACGCTGCTGCGCTATCATGGGCTTAGATGGAGACAACGGTGCAGACGACGATGCACCTGAGCGGGGACGGACTATGAGCAATCTTCTGCCATTCCAAAAAAAGCCGAACTACCTGCTGCGGACGGTCACCTGGTCCGGAGTTGCAGTAACGGTGGCGACGCTGGGCCTACTCGTTGGTCGTGAACTCAGATTGCGCTACAAATTCAATCATCGCTCGCCGTATGACTACTACAAGCATGCGGGCGATCAGGGTCAGGGTCCATTGGACTCCTATGCGGTAGGCGTCTAGCGCGGAGATCGAGATGGCATCGCCGCGCCACTTTTGAAAAGTCGGCCAGGCGAACGCGTATTCCATCAAGCCGCGTCGGAATACAGCCGATTCTAGGCACGCGGATCATTGAGATAAGAACACGGACCGGCTTTCATCAAACGAATGATATTTGCAGCAAAGGCGGAGGCGACTCCGCCTTTTGCTTTTCCGCTCTGCGCAATCGATTTCGCCGGGGCTACACTAATCCCGATTGCTTTCGGAGGCATCGATGCGGAAGACATATTACAGCGTGGCAGCGATCCTCTGTCTGCTGCTGGCGGTCGGGTCGAGGGCGCGCGCGCAGGAGACGGTCACAATCGACGCGCAGGCGAAGGCGACGCCGTTGCCACACTTCTGGGAGCAGATGTTCGGCTCCGGTCATGCCAATCTCGCCATGCGCGACGCTTATCTCAAGGACCTGACCGCGGTGAAGAGCGTGACGGACATGAAGTACGTGCGCTTCCATGGCATTCTCGACGACGAAAACGGCGTTTACACCGAAGACGAGCATGGCCAGCCGCAATACAACTTTACCTATGTCGATGAAATTTACGATGGCCTGCTCGCGCGTGGCGTACGGCCGGTGGTCGAGATCAGCTTCATGCCCAAGCAGCTCGCATCGCGTCCCGCACCGCACGCCTTCTGGTACAAGCCCAATGTTGCGCCGCCCAAGGACTACGCGCGATGGGATGCGCTGATTCGCGCTCTCGCGGAGAACCTGGTTGCGCGCTACGGCATCGACGAGGTGGCGCAGTGGTATTTCGAGGTCTGGAATGAGCCCAACATCGACTTCTGGGTCGGCCAGCCGAAGCAGTCGACATATTTTGAGCTCTACAGCCATACGGCACGCGCGCTGAAGTCGGTGAGCCCGCGGCTGCGCGTCGGTGGTCCCGCCGCCGCCGCGGAAGAGTGGGTGCCCGAGTTTCTGAAATACATGCACGACAACAACGTGCCGGTCGACTTTCTCTCCACCCATGGCTACGCCGACGAGAATTACGAGCACACCTTTGCGCCGAGCGAACTGCCGCCGATGGATGATCGCCTGTGCGCCGCGATGGCGCACGTCAAGCGGCAGATCGCCGCCTCACCCATGCCGCACATTCCCTGGTTCGTGACGGAGTGGAACGTAATCGGCATCGATGCCGCGCGCGACACCACTTTCACCGGTCCGGCGGTTGCCAATACCATTCGCGAGTGCGACGGCCTGCCTAACATGATGTCTTTCTGGACCTTTGACGATGTCTTTGAAGAGGACGGCCCCAAGCGCGAGCCCTTCGACGGCGGCTTCGGATTGATTGCGCCGTACAGCATCCGCAAGCCGAGCTTCAACGCGTTTGCGATGCTGCATCATCTCGGCGATGAGCGACTTGCGAACGATTCGAAAAACGCGCTGGTCACGCGCCGTCCGGATGGCGCGCTGGTGGTTGCCGTGTGGAGTATGGCCGATCCAACCGGCGCGCATCGGCCCGGCGGCCCGGGCGTGGAGAAGCACATGCATCTCAGCTTCGAGCATGTTCCGCAGAACGCGTCAGTTAGCATCACGCGCCTCGATCCAACACACGGCAACACGCTGGCTGCGTATCGAAAGATCGGCAGCCCGCGGTATCCGACCGAAGCGCAGGTGCGGGAGTTGAACGAAGCATCGAAGCTGGCGCCGCCGGAAACAACGACGCTGCGTGAGGGCAAGATCGATGTTGATCTGCCGGCAAATTCGCTGGTGATGCTGGAGGTGCCGCGCTGAACGATGTCTAATTCGAAAATTTGAAGGGATTGAAGGTCAAAACGTCGAAGTGCGAAAAGTCGCGTACATTACGGGTCACAACTGTGAGGTGATGCACGCGTGCCGTGGCTGCGATGAACGCATCCTGAAAGAGATCAGGTGACTTGCTTACCATGATGCGTGCTGTCTCGCGGCACACATTTCCATCCGCAGGCACGATTGTCATGGTTGCCGCAAGGCTGCTGATCCAATGATCAAGCCGCTGTGCAGTCGCGGCGTCCTGACGTCTGGTTCGCTCCGCGCCTTGCTGCAATTCGAGCAAAGTGACGGTGGATAACAGCAGGTCCTCCGGACGCATTAGCCTCAGCCAGGCAAGAACAGCGCCATGAGGGCGCGGTTTGCGTGTTTCTGAGATGACATTCGTATCGAGGAGAAACACTTATTCGTCCTCAAAGCAGATAATGGGGCGACTCTTCCAACCGCCCCGCGGTGGCAGATCAATTTCAAACCGGGGTTCATCCGCCAACAAAAGATCCTTCAACGAAGGTCGCGCTCGTTTCTGCAGCCGTTCCCATTCCTCGATCCGCACCAATACTGCCGTTGCCACCCCTCGCCGGGAGACCACCTGAGGTCCCTCACGAAGGGCCTTGTCGAGGAACTCGCTGAACTTCGCTTTGGCCTCCTGGACTTGCCACATAGTCAGCCTCCTGACTAGTCAGTCTCCTAGTCAGGAGGCGAATTCTGCAATCTAACTTGCCGCCAGCTGCCGCAGTACGTACTGCAGGATGCCGCCGTTCTGGTAGTAGAGGATCTCCTGCGGCGTGTCGATGCGCACCTTCACTTTGAACGTGCGCGTGTGCTTCTTCGCGTCTGTCACCTCGACCATCAAGTCGCGGCCGTTCGCGAAGCGGCTGTCGAGCAGTTCTTTGAGACCAGGGAAGCTGTAGGTTTCCTCGCCCGTCAGGCAAAGCGACTCAACCGTATCCTCATTCTCAAATTGCAGGGGCAAAATGCCCATCCCCACCAGGTTCGAGCGGTGGATGCGCTCATAGCTTTCCGCAATTACCGCTCGCACACCCAGCAGGCGCGGCCCCTTCGCTGCCCAGTCGCGCGAGGAGCCGGAACCATATTCTTTGCCTGCCAGGATCACCAGCGGCGTTCCGCGTTCGGCATACTTTACCGATGCGTCGAAGATGCTCATCTGCTCGCCCTCAGGCAGCAGACGCGTCACTCCGCCTTCCGTGCCGGGCGCCAGCTTGTTGCGCAGCCGGACGTTGGCAAAGGTGCCGCGCACCATGATCTCGTGATTGCCGCGGCGCGAGCCGTAAGAGTTGAAGTCGGCCGGCTTCACGCCGTGCTCGCTTAGATATTTGCCGGCTGGGCCGTTGGCCTTGATTGAGCCGGCGGGCGAGATGTGATCAGTCGTCACCGAGTCGCCTAGCACCGCCAGCACACGCGCGTCACGGATATCTGTAACCGTTGCGGGCACCTTAGGTATGTTGTCGAAGTAGGGCGCCTGCCGGATGTAGGTCGAATCCGGCTCCCACTGATAAACCTTACCGGTTGGGAACTTCAGATGTTGCCAGTTCTGGTCGCCATCGGTAACGGTCGCATACTCCTTGCGAAAGCTTTCGGAGCTGATGGCCTTCGCAATCGTCTCGGAGACTTCCTGCTGCGTCGGCCAGATCTCGCGCAGGAAGACCGGCTTTTTGTCCTTGCTTTGTCCCAGCGGCTGATTTTCGAAGTCGTGATCGATGCGGCCGGCCAGCGCATATGCCACCACCAGTGGCGGTGACATCAGGTAGTTCGCGCGCACATCGGAGTTGATGCGGCCTTCGAAGTTGCGATTGCCGCTCAGCACTGAGACGGCTACCAACCCGTGATCATCGATCGACTTGGAAACATCCGTAGGCAGCGGCCCGGAATTGCCGATACAGGTGGTGCAGCCGTAGCCGACAACATTGAAGCGCAGCTTGTCGAGGTACGGCAACAGGCCGGACTTCTGGTAGTAGTCCGTCACGACGCGCGAACCCGGTGCCAGCGATGTTTTCACCCACGGCGGGACAGTCAGCCCTTTCTCCACCGCCTTCTTCGCCAGCAGGCCCGCGGCCACCATCACCGACGGGTTCGATGTATTGGTACAACTCGTAATCGCTGCGATCACAATGGAGCCATGATCCAAGTATTTGTCCGGATCGAC
>DASUWP010000312.1:0-5026 GCA_036378335.1 Acidobacteriaceae bacterium
CAGCAGCTTCTTCATCGTGCTCAGCAGGGACGGACTACTTCTTCTCCTCGTGGTACTCCTGCTCCGTGTTGATGTCCCACAGGGCTTTCTTGTCCACGTGCCCAGCAGCCAGTCCATCCACAGCGTGCATTGCGGTCAGCATGCTGTGGTCCTGGTTGTTGTACTTATGCATGCCGTTGCGGCCCACCAGGAACAGGTTGTCGATCGTGTCGGTAAAGTCCTTCAGCTCGTCGAACCGCGAATACGTGCCGAAGTATGCCGGATACGTCTTGGGCACGCGCACCACGTGGGCGTCGCTTACGTCCGCTGCTTCCAGAATGCCGATCTTCGCCACCTCCGCGATCGCGAACTTCTTCAGCTCGTCATCCGGCATCTTCCATAGATCGTCCGTGTCGTAGCAGAAATACTCGAGCCCAATCCACACCTTTCCCGGATCGCTCACCAGGTACGGGCTCCAGTTGTTGAAGATCTGTAGCCGCCCCAGCAGCACATCGGGCTCCTGGATATAGATCCACGTGTCCTTCAGCAGCCCGCCATCGGGTTCCTTCACCTTCAGCCGGTCCGCCAGCAGGCCGACGGTGATGAAGTCGCGGTACTGCAGCCCTTCGCTCACCTCGCGCACATTTGCCGGCACCGGAATTTGCATCGCCCGGATCAGCTCGCGCATGGGCATAGTGGAAAAGAAGTACTCGCCGGTGAACGTCTGCCGCTCGCCGGCCTCATTCACCGCCTCCAGCGAAGTCACGTGCAGCTGCCGCCCTTCGGCAAAGTTCAGCTTCTCCGCCTTCCATCCCATGTGGATCTCGCCGCCCATCTGCTGGATCATGTCTGCCACATGTTCCCATAACTGCCCCGGCCCATACTTCGGATACATGAAGCGCTCAATCAGCGAGGTCTCCGTACCCTTCTGCGCAATTTCACCCGATTGCTTTTTCTCCTTCGTGAACGCCTTCTTCAGGAAGTGCTTCACCGCCGAGGTCAGCGACAGCCCCTTGATGCGCTGCGCGCCCCACTCCGCCGAGATCTCGTCGCACGGCGTCCCCCACACCTTCTCCGTATAGCTCTTGAAGAACGTCAGATAGAGCTGCCTGCCGAAGCGATTGATCAGAAAATCTTCGAGGCTCTTCTCCGGCTTGATCTGGTGCATGCGCGAGAGCCCATAACTCACGCCCACCCTTGTCATCCGCACCAGACCCAGGTTCTTGATCGTGTTCTGCGTCAGCGTGATCGGATAGTCAAAGAACTTCCGCAGATAGTAGATACGGCTGCGTCGCGGCCGGATCAGCATTACCAGGTCCGGATCCTTCGGCGTCTCCACCGCGACGGTTTCGACCGCAACGGTTTCGGTCTTGTGCCCAGACTCAGCTGCGGAGTCGCCCTGGGGCTCAATGTCCTCTTCGTCGGCATCGCCCAGCAGGGGACCCATGCCGCGCAACGGCGGCTCCTGCTCCACGTTCGCGGGTATCTCCACGGTCCGCTGCTTGCCCTGGTACGAGATCTGCAGCGGTGCGCCGGATCCGTTGCCGCTCGCATGCTCAGCCGCAACCTCCGGCGGCATCAGCTCCATCCACCACTGCATCACGCGGTCCGACTTTGAAAAGAACCGGTGCCCGCCTATGTCCATCCGGTTGCCGTTGTACCGGATCGTCCGCGAGATCCCGCCAATCTCCTGGCTCGCTTCCAGAATCACGGGAACGATGTCGGTGCGCCGTAGCAGCTCCAGCCCGGCGGTCAGCCCAGCCGGTCCCGCACCGATGATGATTGCCTTCTTTGCCATTCCTGTCCTTTTGTCTCGCGCGCCAGCGCAAGCTCAGAAGTTACCGCGACACGCCCACTCATCCGGCCTCCGCGGCTCGCAGAACCGGCTGCTCTACAGGCTAACCCAAGCAACACCTGTAGTTTCTGCTCCGCTGTTGCCACTCTTTGGCCCCGGTTCTAGCCATAAGATGCCGGCTCAGCCCCCAAGGCGGTTACGGCCCGTTAAATGCTCAATACCCGACACTCAACCTTCTATTGACGTTTGTTATATGGCGGCGCAAGAATACTTGGCGCAGTGAGGTGGCGTTATGCGCCCGTTCTACCTGTCCTCCCTCTCCTCCTCAGCGGTCCACTCTCTCCACATCCGGTGCGCAGTTTTGCTCCTGGCCTCAGCCACCTTTGCCGTTCCCGGCATCACCTGGTCGCAGGTCTCGTTTGGAAGCAATGTAAAACAGCAGCCGCTCTCTCTCGAACGCGCGCGCATGCACGATTCCGATCAGTGGCGCGATATAGAACGGCACCTGCCCAACCCCGCGACTGCGACTCCCAAAGCGCTCGAGCAACAGGCCGACATCCTCCGCGCCCGCCGCTTCCCTGAAGACGCGATGGACTTCTACCGCTACGCCCTCGCGCGCGGCGGCGATCCCGCTATGTTGACCAACAAGATTGGCCTGACGCAACTCGAGATGAAGAACTTTCAGTTAGCCGAGGCCTACTTCAACCATGCCGTCAAGCTCGACAAGAAGAACAGCGAGGCATGGAACAATCTCGGCGCGGCACAGTTCATCGGCGGTAACGCCTCGCGCGCCATCTCCTCCTACAAGCACGCCATCAAGATTGACCGCCACACTGCCGTCTACCACGCCAACCTTGCGACCGCATACTTCGAAACCAAGAACTTCAACGGCGCGCGCAAAGAACTCGCGAGTGCCATGAAGCTCGATCCCGACATCTTCAATCGCAAGGAAGGCACCGGTGGCCTGGAGGCACACGTTCTCTCCTCGGAAGACCGCGCTCGCTTCTCCTACGAGATGGCGAAGCTCTACGCCGAGAACGGTCTGGAAGACCAGATGCTGCATTCGCTGGCTCAGGCCAGCGAGGCTGGCATGGACCTGCAAAAGGAGATGCGCAAAGACGCCATGCTCAGCAAGTATCTGACGGACAAGCGCGTAGTCATCCTGATCCAGAATGCGGAAGCGATCCGCACCGGCCGTCCGGCCTCGCTGGCTACCGCCTCTGAATCCGCGCCGGCCAAGCCGCTCTAACCCGCTTCGCGCAGACGCATCATTCCCGGCCGCGCGCACACGCAATGGGATCTGCTTTTGCCTTTGCCCCACATCCCTAAGCGCGAAAAAATCAGACCGGACTCCATGCGATCCGAACCAATCGTGTGTACAGTCGAGCAAGCATGTTGCTCTCGCGCTTCAGGAAGAACGCGTCCCGCGCAGCTCTGCTCGCAACCGTGTTCGGCATCAGCCTCACCGCCGCAGGCGCTGCCGTAAAGCTCGTCGAGCAGACGCCGGTCTCAACCGTGAAACTACCCGGCGGCGACTACCTCCTCGACTTCGGCCGTGTCGTCTTCGGCAACCTGCTGCTTGAACCCACTCCAGGCAGCAACGCGGAAATTACCGTTCGCTTCGGAGAAGCCATGCGCGACGGCCGCATCGACCGCAACCCTCCCGGCTCCGTGCGCTATTCGGAAGTGCGCACTCGCCTCGACGGCGCTCGCCAGATCGTCGCTCCACCGCCCGACGCGCGCAACACCACGCCACCTGCCGTCCTCACGCCGCGTGAGTTCGGTGTGCTCACGCCCTTTCGCTGGGTTGAGATTCACGGATGGCCCGGCGACCTCAAACCGGGCGAGGTCCGCCGCCGCGCCGCATTCGACAGCACCTTGGACGAGCACGCCGCATCTTTCCACTCCTCCGACCCCATGCTCGATCGCATCTGGGCCCTCTGCCACGATTCCATTCAGGCGACCACCTTCGCCGGCATCTTCGTCGATGGTGATCGCGAGCGGATCGCCTACGAGGCCGATGCCTACCTCGCCGAGCTCGGCTACTTCGCCGGTGATCCCAATCCGCAGATGGAGCGCGACACCTTCGAGCGGCTCATGCGTTATCCCACATGGCCCACAGAGTGGGCTCCGCACATGATCTTTATGGCTTACGCCGACTGGATGCAGACCGGCGACAAGAACTGGCTCGCGAAGCACTATGAATGGTTGAAGACCAAGACCCTTGTCGAGCGCGCCGGACACGACGGCCTCATCCGCAGCTCACCCATGCAGATGCACCGCGGCGATATCGTCGACTGGCCCGCCGGCGAGCGCGACGGATACGTCTTCACCCCGATCAACACGGTCGTCAACGCATTCCATCTGCGCGCCATCGAATACATGCGCCTGCTCGCGCTCTCCCTCGGCAAACGGAACGACGCCGACGAGTTCGCCCGCCGCGAGCGCACAACTCTCGCCGCCTTCCAGCAGCAGTTGTTCAACCCGCAAACCGGCCTCTATCGAGACGGCGTAGGCACCGATCACACCTCATTGCACGCGAATCTCTTCCCACTCGCCTTCGGTCTCGTCCCCGAGGACAGGCGCGCGCACCTCGCCGGCTGGCTTGCAAAACAAGGCATGCGCGGTTCCGTGTACGCAGCGCAGTATCTGATGGAAGCACTCTTCGAGAATGGCCAGTCCACGGCCGCGCTCGAAGAGATGACGGCGCCCGGCGATCGCAGTTGGAGACACATGATCGACAGCGGCGCCACCATCACCTGGGAGGCATGGGACCAACGCTACAAGCGCAACCAGGATTGGAACCACGCCTGGGGCGCAGCTCCCGCCAACCTGCTGCCGCGTTTGGTGCTCGGCGTTCAACCGCGCTCACCCGGATGGAGCGAAGCCGAGATCGCGCCACATTCGGGCAATCTCACCTTCGCCGATGGAATCCTTCCAACTCCACGCGGCCCCATACAGGTGGCCTGGAGGCGAACGCCGCGCTTCAACCTCACGCTCACTCTGCCGCAGGGCATGCAAGCCGAAATACGCCTCCCTGCACCCGACACCTCACAGAGCATATGGAAAGGCGGCCATCCGACGCCTGCTCACCGCGAAGGCGCCTGGTGGGTTCTCGATGAAAACGTAACTGGAAAAGTCTCGCTCGAGGTCCACTGACTCAACCACGCGCAAACAGGCAAAGCACCCACGATCCCGAGTCGAGCAAGGTTCGCTTGTTTGTCATTTCCGACCGCGCCTTAAGCGCACAAG
>DASUWP010000313.1:0-13825 GCA_036378335.1 Acidobacteriaceae bacterium
TTCATATCGTCGCGAAATTCCTTCAGCGCCTCGATGTTCAGATAGATCATGTGGCCCGCCGGGTAGTAGCCAAACTCGACATTGCTGCGCAGCGCCGGTTCCAGAAACATGTGGTCCAGATCGTATTCCGTAGAGAAGAACGGCGTCGCCAGATCGAAGTATCCGTTCGCCGAGAAGACCTTCAGCTTCGGGTTCTTGCGCATTGCATCCGCCAGATCGCCCGCCACATACGGCAGTTGCAGCGGACTCCCGCGCCCCGCCGCCTTGTGCTTCCAGTTCCACGACTCGTTCACATTCGGCCCTGAGACATAGTACGTATCCGCCGTGGTGTCGTTAAGATCGTGCGACAGATACTCGTGAAAGGCGGCGGTGAATGCACCGGCAATGCCGGTGCTCGAGGGGTCGTAATCCGGAGTTTCTCCCGCGGCATCCACATCCGTTCCTTCAAAGCGCGCATCGTAGCGCCCCATGATCTCGCGCTCGCCGCGCAGCAGCTCCTTGCGAAAGCGCGACGGGCTGATGCGCAGATTCGTCTGCTTTAGGTAATCGACGCTCAGTCCTGTATACGAGCTCAGCTTCTGGGCCACCGCATCCTTCTCCGCCGCGGCCAGCGTATCGCCCTGCGCCAGCGCCTCTGCGTACGGGCCGCGCGCATACCGCCGCACCTCTTCGAGGAATGCCTTCAGGTCCGCCGGCTTCTGCGCCAGCTTGTTATGGAACCACGCGATCGCCGCGTACGAGGGCAGATAGACCATCGACTCCGTATCATACCCGGGCACACGCACGCCATAGTTCAATATCGACGAGATCAGCACCACGCCATTCAATTCAATCCCCTTCTCCTGCAGCGCATCTGCCAGCGCGGCGGAGCGCGTGGTGCCATAGCTCTCGCCCATCAGATACTTGGGCGAGTTCCAGCGTTTGTTCACGGTGATGTAGCGCTCGATGAAGCGCTCGAATGCCTTCACATCCTCGTCCGTGCCCGCGAAATCCTTCTCCGTCGCCTTCCCCACGGGCTTCGAGAAGCCCGTCCCCACCGCATCCACAAACACCAGATCGGTTTTGCCCAGCAGGCTGTACTCGTTTGGCACCAGCTTGTACGGCGCGGAGCCCGTCGCATCCGGACTCGCTGTCACCACACGCATCGGCCCCACCGAGCCCATGTGCAGCCAGATCGTCGCCGCTCCCGGTCCGCCGTTGTACAGAAACGTAACCGGCCGCGTCCCGGCGTCCGCAATATTGTCCTTCGTATACGCCACATAAAAGACGCTGCCGTACGGCTTGTCATTGTCATCCTGGATGACCAGATTGCCCGCCGTCGCCGTGTACGCCACCGCGGCCCCTGCAGCTTTCCAGTCATGGTGCGTCACCACAGCAGATTCCGGCGGCACCGAGGTCTGATTTTCGTTCTTGTGTTCGGCGTTCTCGTGTTCGGCGTCGCCCTTTTTCCCCTCCTGCGCATACAGCGCGACATCGCTAACAGCAATCGTGAGCGAAAGACACACAGCAGCAAGAGAGCGGGACAATGTGGTCAATCAGGACCTCCGAAACAGCCGTCAAAATCGGTGCCAGCAGAATAACCCAGCGCATCGCTTCCCGCCGCAGCGCCATCCTAAGTGAAGGAACCGACAGGAGACACGCGTGGCGAACCAATCAAATGGAACCGACAACAACGCACCGCAGGTATTGCTCATCGCACATTTGCGCGCACACCTGGTCAGCGGCGAATCCTTCGACCTGCTGCCCATCAAACATGAGCAGGATGTAAAGAGCGAGTTCGAGTCGCTCGTCCAGAGCTGGTCGGAATCCGGCTTTCTCCTCCACGGCCGATTCGTCTATCCCTGGCATGAGGTAAAGCATCTCGAAGTCATGCATGTGGAAGAGATGCCCACGGCATTGGCGCACCAGCGATACGAGGAGTTCTACAGCGTGGAGCGCGCACGGACCCAGGAAGACTTCTGGCGCACCCGCCGCAAATCAGAGAAGAAGGAAAAGCAAGGCACGGAGGCGGCCGGTCCGCCGCCCCATTAGAGCGGAGTTCCCATAGGTTTACACCGGAGCCAACAAAGTTTGCGCGGCTTTCCGTTAAGAAAAGCCGCTCTGCCGTGAACTCGGCGACGCATAGCAATGGGAAATCCGCTCTAAAAGCAAAAGGCTGGCGTGAAGGAACGATTCACGCCAGCCCAACAGCTCCGCAGCAAAACCTCCCTACATCTGTCCTGCGGCGCTCGAGCTCAGCCACTGCTGCAGGTTCCCGCTCTGTTCCGCGCGCAAGTCCACGCAATCATTGATCGCGTTCTGCGAGCGCGTCAGCGCATTCGCCGAAGCCGCCACTTTATGGGTAGTAAAGAAATCCTTCACCTGTTCGCGCCGCTCCGGCGTGCAGAAGGCGCCCGTCGAACCCACCAGCGCCCCCCCAGTGAATGTCGTGAACTGTGCCTTCACCTTCGGCCAGTTGTCCTCGATGTACTTCCATGCCGTGTCCTGTGTCTCTGGATTCCGCAGCGCAATGGAGATCAGGTAAGTCGAGTCCTGATTCCGCACCTTGCCCGAGGTCGCATATTCCAAAGCGCGACGCGTCAATTCGGGGTCTTTGAATCGCGCCAGGTCGTACAGTGCATCGCTGGCGATCTCCGGATTCTTCGACGTCCCCGCCGCCTTCTGCAGCAGATCGAAGAACGCCGCATCGCCGTTCGTTGCTGCCACGGCCAGCGCAGCGTGCGCCAGCGTGGGATTTACCTTGCTCGGATCGGCGAGATACGCCGGCGCAATCTGCTTGCTTTCCGCGATGACCTTCGCATCCTGGCCGATACCGCCCAACAGCCCGAATAGCTCCGCGCGCAGTTGCTGCTGCTCCGGCGTATCGCTCTCCCGCGGCTCGCCTAAGCTGGCCAGGCGCGATCCATAGGTGGACACCACCCAGGCCGAAAGATCCTTGCGCTCCGCATCCGTTGCTGCCACCGATGTCCACAACATCTGGATGCCGTTGATGACGTTCTGCGTCACAGCAGCGCTGTCATCGTTTTTCAGGCTCGCGGCCAGCGACAGGAAATCTCCCGCCTTGCTCTTGCCTGCGCGCATCAGCGCGAGTTCATCGCCCACTACGTTGATCCGCTCCGGGCCCGTCAGGCTCGTCACATGCGACAGCAACGCCTGATAGTCCGAAGGCGCGTACGCGGAACGGTAATAGCCCGCCCCACCGCCGTCTGCGTAGAACAGCGGCGCCTGCGGCGTCTTCAGCGTTCCCTGTTTGCTCGTCAGCAGATCGCACGCGCGTTTCGTGCCCTCGGTCTTGAAGCACACCGGAACCGTCCACGCCTGCTCGCTCGTGTTCTCCGGCGCCGCCTTCGGATTCAGAAAGAACCGGCTCTGTGTCACCTCCACCTGGCCATTCGCTGCGTTGCCGAAGCTCAGCAGCGGCACGCCCGGTTCGGAGATGAAGCTCTCCATGATCGTGTCGACAGGCTTGTGGCTGTTTGCCGTCTGCGCGCTCCAGAAGTCTTCTGCCGTCGCATTGCCATACATGTGTGCCTGCAGATAGTTGTGCACACCTTGCCGGAAAGTCTCCTCGCCCAGGTAGCTCTCCACCATGTGCAGAATCGAGCCGCCCTTCTCATACGTGATGCCGTCGAACATCTCGTTGATCTCGTCCGGCGTATTCGCTTCCGCGCGAATCGTGCGCGTCACCTTCTGCGCATCCAGATTCATCGCCCCGTTCATATCGCTGGCGACGCCCTCATCGATATGCCACTCCGGCTTCCACGCCTCCAGCGGCTTGTTCGACATCCAGGTAGCAAAGCCCTCATTCAGCCAGATGTTGTTCCACCACTTCATCGTCACCATGTCGCCGAACCACTGGTGCGCCATCTCGTGCGCCACCACCCCCGCCACGTCGATCCTCGCTCGTATCGGCGCGTTCTTCTCATCCACCAGCATGTCCGACTCGCGGTAGGTGATCGCGCCAAAGTTCTCCATCGCCCCAGCTTCGAAATCCGGAATGCCGATCATGTCCAGCTTGGGCATTGGATACTTGATCCCGAAATACGTGTCGTAGTAGTGCAGGATGTACTCCGCCGAAGTCAGCGCAAAATGCGCGTACTGCACCTGCTCCGGCGTAGCGCACGCGCGGATCGGTACACCATCGCTTGAGCCCTCGATGCACTTGAAATCCCCGATGAGGAAGGCCATCAGATAGGTCGACATCTTTGGCGTGCGCGCAAACTGCACCGTGTGCTCGCCCACCGCCGGTCCAGCGGTATCCGAAATCGCATTGGTATTCGAGATCACCATGTCGTCCTTCGGAGCAACGATCGTGACATCGAAGGTTGCCTTGAAGTCCGGCTCATCGAACGATGGGAACGCGCGACGCGCATCCGTCGCTTCAAATTGCGTCACCGCATACCGTCGTCCACCCGCCTTCGACAGATAGAATCCCCGCAGCTTATCGTTCAGGATGCCGGTATATGCAATCTTCAGCTTCACCGGTCCGGCGGGCAGCGTACCCGGAAACGTGAATGTCGCCTGCTGCTTCGCCTCATCCAGCGACACATCCGCCTTCAGTTCGTGCTTGGCCGTGTTCGCCGTCACCGATTGGAATTGAATTTCAAGCGCATTCAGCGTGATCGAATCCGCCGGCTGCGCCAGCGTGACCTCGATCGTCTCGTCCCCGTGGAATGTTGCCTTGTCGAGGTCGGGCGTCAGGTGCAGCGAATAGTGCTCCGGCCGCACATTCGTGGGCAGGCGCTGCGCCACAACGGCGGGAGCGGCAAACAACAAAAGCACAGCGGCAGCGCCGGCAAGCCGGGCAGCCGGACGACGGAGGGGGAGTGGCGTCAATGTCATAGGTACCTCTACAGAAGATAGGCTACACAAGCGAGCCAAGCGAACTAGGCGCAACCAACTACTGTAACTCAGGTAACCAGCCGCAGCGTGGGTTTGGGATAACTTGCTGTAAGAACGCAATAAAGAGCGGAATAGTTCCACTGTAAATCAGGGCCCGGGCTAGGCTGATAAAAACTGTCACGCGATAGGAGTTCCAAAATGATGGCATCCGTCTTCGTCGGCACCAGCCTCGATGGTTTCATTGCACGGCGGGACGGCACCTTCGACTTCCTGCCGCCCGACGGCGGCGAAGCCCACGGCTACGACGACTTCATCGCAAGCGTCGATACAATTGTCATGGGCCGCAACACCTTCGAAACCGTTTTGACCCTCGGTCCATGGCCGTACAAAAACAAGCGAGTCGTCGTCCTGAGTAGCCGCTCTTTGGATTCGCCTTCAGCCGGCGGAGCAAGCGTCGAACCAATGGCGGGGCCTCCAGACCAGATCGTTACCCAGCTCGCCGCGAGCGGTTCCCGCCACATCTACGTCGACGGCGGCATCACGATCCAACAATTCCTGCGCGCCGGACTCATTCAGCGCCTCATCATCACGCGCGTCCCTGTGCTCATCGGAGAAGGCATTCCACTCTTCGGCAGCCTGCCGCACGACGTGCGGCTCCGTCACATAGCCACGCGTGACTATCCCAGTGGCCTGGTCACCAGCGAATACCATGTAGCCGCCTAGAACAAGTTTTCTTGTAGGTGTACCTCCGCACGCCATGCGCCAATCGGGTGCCATGTCCTGGCTTCGGCACGTGGAATTCAACTGGGCCGACCATAAGTGTGAACGACCAAAGGAAGTGAACTCAACGGTCTCCCCGCAGGCGCAGTTGCCTGGATGGCAGACCCTACATCTCCCGATAATCCAGCAGCACCATCCCCACCAGCATCAGCGCCACCGGCCACACATATCCCGCAATCCGCCGCTCGCCCTCTTCCTTCGGCAGCCGCAGTTCCAGCCATCGCGCCCATCCCGCGGTCACGCCAAACAGCGCCAGCGCCGCATGATTCATCAGCACCAGCACCTCGTCCTTGCCATCGCTCATGGAGTGGCTATGCGTTAGCAGCAGTCCCGCGCCCGCCGCGCACATCAGCGGAAACGCATAGCGCGCCCACGCCGCACGCAGCCTGCCCGCCTGCACCGCGCACTCAAACGCGGCAAACGCCAGAATCACCGCCGCAGCCGCGCGATGCTGCAGCACATCCGGCTCAAAGAAGCTGCCCCAGAAGGGTCGCGGCCCCAGCGGCCAGTTCTCTGGATCCGCGCGCAACAGAATGAAAACCGCCAGACCCGCAAAGCTGACCGGCCAGAAGCGTGCCCACCGCATTCGCTTGAAGCGGCTGACCAGAGCGAGCGCCCCGGCAAGCAGCACCACCAATCCCGCCCAGTGATGGTTGTACTCCGACCATGCCATATCGTTGGCATCGCTCGCAGCGGGTGGCTGATACTGCAGAGTCTTCACCGCCACATCGATAGGCGTCGCCGGCACCAGCGCCGCGTATGGCGGACTCTTCAGCCGCGGCGCCTCCCATCGCATGCGTGCGCCGATCTCCTGCAGTGTCAGCCGATCCATCGGCATGTCCACCGCGGGTGGCTGCGAAGTCAACGCCGCAGCCGCCAGAATCGCAGTCAAACCAAGCGCCACCTCCACCTCTGCAAACCGTCGCAATCGCATCAGCAGCCGCGCAGGTGCCCGCTCAGCCTCACGCGCCACATACCAGTTCGCCGCACCCAGCACCAGGATCAACAGCAGCAGACACGATTTCACCAGCACCAGCACGCCATACGTCGTGCCATACAACCCCGAAGGCGACGCGACATAAAACCATGCAAGCCCAATCCCCGCGCCCAGCAACAACGCCGCCGATACCATCGCCATGCGCGAAAAGCGCGCCACCATGCTGCGCGCCACGGCAACGTCATCCGTCCGCTTCAGCGCGATCAGCAGAAACGGCATCGCGCCAATCCACGCCGACGAACCCACGTGATGCAGCGCCGTAAACGCCGTCAGCACCACGCGATGGTCCATGCGCGAGACGGCATGGCTCAGCGAAACTGCAGCGCCTGTCAGCCCAACCGCAGCCGCCAGCATCGCTGCCTGCACCCAGTTATTTTTTGCTTGAAAGAATCGCGCCAGCAGCAACAGCACCAGCGCGCACAATGCGGCAGATGCTTCGCCAGGCAGCGGGCCTCCGCTTAGAGCACTCGCGGCCGTCATGCCGGAGTTGCCGATCACGAGTGATGTCTCCACCGTGACCGTAGCAATCTCCGCCAGAATCATCGCCAGCGCAGCCCACTCCATGCCGCGCCGGCACGCGCGCAGTGCACGCTGATCCGCGCCGCTCGGAACCCCTACGGCTGTAAGGAAGAGCACGCCGCCCACCAGCAGCGCTTCGAGCGAAAGCGTCGCCGCATGCAGCAATACGGAAAGCAGATCGAAGTCGTTAAGTAGCCAAATCAAGGAGTAGCCAGATCAAGCCGCGCGCCGTTGTCGTCAGCCCGCACGGAATCCCATCCCGGCCTCAGCGCATGCACGGCAAAGTTCTCTCGCGCCCGCATCAGGCAACGCGAAATTCCACCGTCCCGCGCGTGATGTGCCCGTCGGTCGCCATCACCTGCCACTCCAGCTTGTACTCGCCCGCCGTCAGCCCGGGCGCTTTCGCCGCCAGCAGGTTGGGCGCGCCATGCGCATCCACCGCCAGCGTCTCCGCCTTGCCATCCGGACCCACCAGGTGCAGCGACGAGTGCAGCGCATCGATGCGCGAGTTGTAGGTAAGCGTGATATCCACCGCCGCGCCGGCCTTCACCGTCGCACCCTGCGCGGGCGAAGACTTCACCAGCACAGCATGCGCAAATGCCGCATGCGGAAGCAGGAAGAAAAGCGCAACCGCGAGCGCGAGTAGACTCGCCCGCTGACGAAAGCTGCTGCTGCCGTGCAAAAGCATTGTCTTGTTCATAGGCATCCCGAAAGTCCAAAAACTATTTGCTGTCACCTCGACCGGAGCGAAGCGGAGTGGAGCGATCTGCTGTTCTCACTTCCCTTGCCCCACCCGGATCTTCGACGGCCAGCCCTTAGACCGAAGCAGCCCGCTCCGAGTGGCCGCTCAACTCCGTCGCGCGTGCCTCCGCATACGCCGCCGCGCCAATCAGCGCCGCGCGGCTCTCCAGAATTATGCGCACAGGCGTCTGCACCAGCAGATCGCTTAGCCGCCCCTTGTCCGTGAACGCCTTCATGAACGTGCCGTCCTGCATCTTGCTCAAAATCTTCGGAGCGATGCCGCCCCCCACGTACACACCGCCCGTCGCCAGCACCTTCAGCGCCAGATTCCCCGCCTCGGCGCCATACGCACCCACCACAATGTCCAGTGTCTTCACGCAAATATCGCTCTTGCCGGACTCGCCCAACTCACCGATCACAGCATTCGGGTCTTCGCTATCGATGCGCTCCCGCAGCCACGCCGGCTCCTCCATCTTCCGCACATCGCGCAGAAAATCGTAAACGTCCTTGATGCCCACGCCGGCAATCACGCGCTCATAACTCACGCGGCCATTCAGCTTTTTCTTCAGGTGGCGAAACAGATCGATCTCATCCTCGGTGCGCGGCGCAAAGTCACAGTGGCCGCCCTCGGATGCCATCGGAATATGCCGCTTGCCGTTCCACACCAGGAACGCTTCGCCTAGTCCCGTGCCCGCAGAGATCAGCGCGCGATTTCCCGCCGCACTCGGATCACCAGCGCTCAACGTAAAGATCTGATCTGCTTTCAGCTCCGGAATTCCATAGCCATTCGCTTCCAGATCGTTGATCAGGAACAAGTGGTCGATCCCCAGGTCGAGCGAAAGCTTGCGGCTGTCCAGTGTCCACGGCAGGTTGGTCAACCGCAGCACACCGTGGCGTACGGGCCCCGGCACGCCGAAGCACGCAGCGGAAATCTTCCCCTCCTGGCGGTGCTCAGCCAGGAACTCCTTCACGATCGCTTCGAGACCCGGATAATCCTTCGCCGGATAGCGCTTCTCTGCCGCATGATGCAAATTGCCACTTTGAAAATCGAACAGCGCCAGCGCGACTTTCGTGCCGCCGACATCGCCAGCCAGGATCAATGGGAAACCTCCAGCACGCCCACGCCATCTGCGTTCGGCTTGGGAAGCAGTGCCGCCGCATCACGGTCCAGCAACAGCCTCAGCCGTCCCGATGCGGGACGGATCAACTGCGAGGGCAGTGCTTCGGGATCGTATCCGCCCAGAAACACCCGGCGCAAGGTCTCTGCCTTCGCCGCTCCCTTCAGCAGGAAGGAAACATCCTGTCCTTCATTGATCACCGGCCAGGTCAAGGTCAGCCGCCAGGTATCCTTCTGCGGCACCTGGTTGGCAACGGCAATCCGCCCCAACTCGTGCAGCGCCTCGGTGTGCGGAAACAATGACGCCGTATGCCCGTCGTCACCCATTCCCAGCGACACAAGCTGAAACTGCGGCATCTGTGCGCCCTCCAGGCGGAACGCCGCGCGGATGGCCGACTCGTACTTCGCCGCCGCTTCCTCCGGCTCCAGCTCGCCCTGGATGCGATACACCTGCGACGGCTCGATCGGCACCTTGTCCAGCAGTGCCGCCTTTGTCATCCCGTAATTGCTGTCCTTGTTGTCCGGTGGCACGCTGCGCTCATCCACAAAGAAGAAGCCCAGTCGCTCCCACGGCACCAGCGCGCGATAAGGCTTCGAGTCATCCGCCAGCAGATCGAAGATCGCCTTCGGTGTCGTTCCGCCGGAAAACGCCACGTTCACGTTTTTGGCGATATCGATCTTCTTCGCAAACTCCGCCAACTTGTTCGAATAGTAAGCGGCGGCGCCTTCGGCAAAGGCATCGCCGTTCTCGAACACCTGATATGTAACCGTCACTGGTCTCGGCACCCGTTTACTCCTTGCGCCACACGCGGCCATCGCGCCGCAGCAGATCGTCCGCCGCCTTCGGTCCCCAGGTGCCGGCCGCGTAGTTTGGAAACGCCGTCGGCTTCCAATCCGCCCACTGCTGCAGCAGCGGCGTCAGCAACGACCAGGTCGCCTCCACGCCCTCGCGATGCGCAAACAGCGTCCCATCGCCGATCATCGCATCCAGCAGCAGCCGCTCGTAGCCATTCGCCGAGTTCGTGCCGAAGGCCTCGGAGTAGTTGAAATTCATGATCACCGGACATACTTCCATATTCGGACTCGGCACCTTCGCGCCAAAGCGCAGCGAAATGCCCTCGTCCGGCTGGATGCGCATGCTGATGATGTTCGGCTGAATGTCGCTGCAGGTGCCCGACAGGTCCTTGAATAGCAACTGCGGAGGTTGCTTGAACTGGATCGCAATCTCCGTCGAGCGCTTCGCCAGCCGCTTGCCTGCCCGGATATAGAACGGCACGCCCGCCCAGCGCCAGTTCTCGATGGTCAACCGCAGCGCCGCATAGGTCTCCGTGCTCGACTTCGGGTCCACGCGGTCTTCCTGCCGGTAACCCTTCACCTCAGCGCCCTTCACCTTGCCCGGTCCATACTGCCCGCGCACCGTGTCTTCCACGCTGATCGGCTGGATCGCCTTCCACACCTTGATCTTTTCCCGGCGCAGCGCGTCCGCGCCAAATGAGATGGGCGGCTCCATCGCCACAAACGATAGCAGCTCCATCACATGGTTCTGCACCACGTCGCGCAGCGCTCCGGCACTCTCGTAGAAAGGCCCGCGTCCCTCGATCCCAATCTCTTCCGCCGCCGTGATCTGTACGTGATCGATGTAGTTACGATTCCACACCGGCTCGAAAATGCCGTTGGAAAAGCGGAACACCAAAATGTTCTGCACCGTCTCCTTGCCCAGGTAGTGATCGATGCGGAAGACCTGCTCCTCACGGAATACCGCGTTCACGTCGTCGTTCAGCTTGCGCGCTGACTCCAGATCATGCCCGAACGGCTTCTCGATAATGCAGTGCACCGTCCCGTGCTCGGGCTGCGCCATCTTATGGCTGCCCAGCTGCTCCATGATCTCCGCAAAATACTCCGGCGCCACTGCGAGATAGAACAGCCGGTTCCCGCGCGTGCCATGCTCCTTGTCAATCTTCTCGAGCAATTGCTGCAATGCCACGTAGCCTTGTTGGTCGTCGAAGTTCATCTGGTGGTAGCTCACCTTCCGCATGAACTCGTCCAGCTTCGCGTCGCCATCTTTCACGCCGCCAAACTCCGTGATGCCCGCGCGCATATCCTGCGCAAAGCTGTCGCCTAGCGGCCGCCGCGCCACGCCCACCACGGCAAACTGCTGCGGCAGCAGGCCCGCCTGTTCCAGGTGGAACAGTGCCGGCAGCAGCTTGCGTTTGGTCAGGTCGCCCGACGCGCCGAAGATCACCACCACCGTCGGCTCCGGCGTGCGCTCCTGCGCCCGGCGCTCATTCAGAGTCGTCAGATCTACCTGTGCCTGTGTCACTGCTGCCGCCATCACGTCCTCCTTGTTTGCTGCTCCACGTTCCCTGAATCCACTTCCTGTTCCTTACTCAGCCCAGCCGCACACCCAGCGCGCGCAATGCATCCCGCAATGCCTCTTCACCCCTGTACTGGATCGCGTGCATCCCCACTTCGGCCGCCGCCGCGCAGTTCTTCTCCCGATCATCCACAAACGCGCACTCTTCGGGCCTGAAGTCCAACATGGCCGCACCCGCCTGAAACATCCGCGGCTCCGGCTTGCGCATGCCAATGTATGCGGAGCAGAAAAATCCATCGAAATATTGCCTGAGGCCGAACGTCTCGATCCGGTAATCATTCAGCGATCCTGACTCGTTGTTCAGCATCGCCATCTTCAGCCCACCGTTTGCCGGGCTGTGACTCTGGCGCAATGTGGCGATCACATTCTTTGCCCCGCCGGGCAGCCACTTCGACTGCGCCCGCACCGCCTGGATGAATTCAGCCGGCGTAAAGCTGCGCTCTTTGAAGAAAACGGTTTGCTTCAGGAATTCGTCATCGCTGAGCTCGCCCCGCTCCCAGCGGTCGTTCGCGTCAGGATGACGCGCTTCGTACTCATCGCGCGGAATCGCAAATTGCTCGAGCACACGCGCGCGCTCCTCGTGATCCCATCCGTTGGTCAGCAGCACGCCGCCAATGTCCCAGTAGATTGCGCGGATTTGCATAACGCTCGCGGTCGCTCGCTTGTGTGCGTTTTTGTCTTGTGGAAGACGCCAGGGCCGCTCGGGGAAGCGGCCCTCATCGTCTCGGAATCTACCGCGTGCCCACCGGTTCCGGCGTGCCCTTCTTCGAGGAGGCCGTTGTCTCCCGCTCGTAATTCTCCAGCAGCTTCTTGGCGCGCTTGTACACGCCGTCGGCATTGAAGCCCAGTTTCTCCAGCACGGTCGTGCCCGGCGCGGAGGCGCCAAAGCGGTCCAGCCCAATCACGTCGCCGTGCCGTCCCACCCACTTCCACCAACCCAGCGGCGAGCCTGCCTCGACCGCCAGCTTCGGTAGATGATCCGGGAAGATCGAGTCCTTGTACGCCTCATCCTGCTGCTCAAACAGGCGCCAGCTCGGCATCGAGATCACCCGCGTCGGTGTACCTTCGCTGTTCAGCCGCTTCGCTGCTTCCAGTGCGGGCCACACTTCGGCACCTGTCCCGACGATCAGCAGCTTCGGCGCATCGCCGCCGTTCTCCACGATGTACGCGCCCTTCGCGACGCCACCGATCACGTCGAGCTTCTTCGTGTCCAGGATCGGCAGATCCTGCCGCGACAGCGCCATGAACGACGGCGCCTTGGTCTCGAGTGCCACCTTCCAAACCGCCGCCGTTTCGTTCGCATCCGCCGGCCGCAGGTCGATCAGGTTCGGTATCGCGCGCAGCATCATCAATTGCTCCACCGGCTGATGCGTCGGCCCATCCTCGCCCAACCCGATCGAGTCGTGCGTGAATACAAACAGCGAATGCGACTTCATGATCGCGGCAATGCGCACCGCCGGCTTCGCATAATCCACGAAGTTGAAGAAGGTCGATCCATACGGAATTACGCCGCCATGCACCGCCATGCCGTTGACCATTGCGCACATCCCGAACTCGCGCACGCCGAAGAACAGATTCCGTCCCGCCGGGTCCACATGGAAGTTGGCACTGTCCTTGAAGATCGTCTTCGTCGAAGTCGTCAGATCGGCCGCGCCGCCAAATACCTCAGGCACCACCTTGGCGAAGGCGTTCATCACGGTATTTCCCGCGCTGCGTGTTGCCACCGGTTTGCCGCCTGCCTCAAATACCGGCAGCGACTTCTCCCATCCATCCGCCAGCTTCTGGTCGAACACTGTGCGGCGGAATTCTTTCGCCAGCTCCGGATTCGCCTGCTCGTACTTCGCGAACAGGTTGTTCCACTCCTGTTCTTCTTCGGCGCCCTTGTCCACCGCCTGCAGCCAGTGCTTCGCCGCATCCTCCGGCACCCAGAAAGTCTTGTCCGCCGGCCAGTTCAGATTCTCTTTCGTCTTTTTCACGGCATCGGCACCCAGCGCCTCGCCGTGCGCCTTGTTCGTGCCCGCCTTGGGGCTGCCGTAGCCAATGATCGTCCGCACTGCGATGAACGATGGCTTGTCCTTGATCGCCTTGGCCGCCTCGATCGCCTCGCTGATCGCGTTCAGGTCGTTGCCGTCTTCCACAATCTGCGTGTGCCAGTGGTACGCGTCGAAGCGCTTCAGCACATCCTCGGTAAAGGAGAGCTCGGTCGGTCCATCGAGCGAGATCAGGTTGTCGTCATACAGCACGATTGCCTTGCCCAGCCCCAGCGTCCCGGCCAGCGACGCCGCCTCGTGCGAGACGCCTTCCATCAGGTCGCCGTCGCCGCACAGGATGTACGTGTAGTGGTCCACCACATCGAAGCCCGGCTTGTTGTAGATCGCGGCCAGATGCTTCTCTGCCGTCGCCATCCCAATGCCCATGGCAAAGCCCTGGCCCAGCGGACCGGTAGTCACTTCTA
>DASUWP010000314.1:0-2382 GCA_036378335.1 Acidobacteriaceae bacterium
GTCTCGCCCGAGCTGCCCGGTTGGAAGGACGCAATCACATTTCCATCCGCCGTCACCGTCACCTGATCGACCGAAGGTCCCCACCCGTCGTTTGGATAGGCATCTGTCCAGCGAACATAGACCGCGCCGCCGCTGGTGAGAAATGGCGTCAGGTCCGCGGTGTACACGGCCTTGTTTGACCCATCGGTTATCGGCTGCGTCACCTGCAACAGCGTCGTCCACTGCACATTCGCCACCTGCACGGAATTCGTCCCGCTGATCGCCGTCAGGATGCGCTGCGGCATCTGCGGCCAGATGTTATCGAAGGCCCATTGGTACGCGGCCATCCCGTTCGCGAACTTACCCGTCAGGTCCTCGATCACATTCAACTGGTGCGCCTTCGCCAGGTCCGCCGTGCAGATCACCGCGCCGCGCATGCTCGCAATCGCCGTCGCCACGTTCACCGTGTCCGGCACACTCACGTCGTAGACCACGGCACCGCGAATCTCCGAGCGATACTTCGCGAGAAATTCCCACGGATCTGTACTGACGCGATGCGGCACCGTGATTGTATTTAGCCATGTCTGGTTGGAAGTGTCGGTGCCCCAATAGAAATAGAGTCGCGGTTGCTTGCGGTTCACCTGGCCCTGCAGGCTCACCAGCAGACATTGCTCGTCGCCGGTCAGCGCGGTCAGGTCCGCGGCCTCCAGAAAATCTGCTCGGGGAAATGTGGGCAGCACGCCCGTGCGGTTCTGCGAGCTGGCAGTTGCGGCCAGGCTGGGGAGCGCGCAGCTGCCGGCGGCAGCGCTGCTCAAGGCCAGGAATGTGCGGCGTGACAACGTGGTCAGGGACGTAGACATGCTCTCTCCTCAGGGGGGTTGGAGGTGGCAGTTGATGCGTATTTTTCGCGGCTCTAAGATAGCGTTACCAGAGAGCAGGCACACAATAGAAAATGGCCCGGACGGTTGTCAAATTCAGCGCATGAAAATTTTCGCTTGGCTGCACTACGTGGTGTGCGGCAGCACTTCATAGGGCCGCATCATCTCGTTGTCTTCGTGCTCCAGAATGTGGCAATGCCATACATAGCGCCCGGCGTAGCCTTCAAACGGCACGATAATCCGCGTCACCATCCCCGGATCGGCGCGCACCGTATCCTTCCATCCCGCCTCATGCGCCTCCGGCGGCTGCGCCGGTCCGGTAAAGCGCAGCGTGCCCCTCGCCTGGTACTCAAACTGATCGAAGCGTCGCCGGTCAAGGATCTGTAACCGTATCAGATGCAGATGAATCGGATGCGCGTCATCCGTCAGATTCACCAACTCCCATATCTCCGTCGTGCCTAGCGTCGGCTTCTCTGTGATCGGCGCATGCCACGTCGTGTTGTTCAGCACCATGCCCATCGACCGCTGAATGTCATCCATCCGCTCATCGAGCGTCAGCCGCCGCGTCCGCACAGCCGCAGCGGCATTCAACCGCAATCCGGGCCGCAGCACTGCAGGCAGCGTGCTCGTGTCGGGCGTTCTCTTCGCCGCCACGCGAAACTCCATAATGTCGAAGGAATCGCTCGCCAGCTTCACGTGCGTGCCCGCCATCGCGGCAAAATCGACGATGATATCCACGCGCTCCGCCGGCGCCAGCGGCACGCGCTTCACCGCAACCGGCGCGCTCAGCAGCCCCTGATCGTTTCCGATCACGTGTATCTCACCCTTGTTTGCAAGCGACAGGCGATAGAAGCGCCCATTCGATCCATTCATGATGCGCAGCCGGTAGCGCCGCGGCTCAACATCAAAGTAGGGCAGCAGCTTGCCATTCACCAGAATGGCATTGCCAAAGACCTCCGGCACCCACGGCCGGTCCGGATGCTCCGACACCGGATACACCAGCTGCCCATCCTCGCTGAGCAGCCGGTCCGCAATCAGCAGCGGCACCTCATACTTGCCTGACGGCAGCGTGAGCGCAGCCTCCTGCGCATCGCGCACCACAAACATCCCCTGCATCCCGGCATAGATATTCAGCCGGTTTATTCCCATCGTGTGATCGTGATAGAAGAGCAGCGCCGCATCCTGCTTCGATGGATAAAAGCACATCTGCGACTTGCCGGGCACTACCCACGCCTCCGGATAGCCATCGCTCGCCGCCGGCGTTCGTCCGCCATGCAGATGCACCACCGACCGCACCTCCGGCAGCGATTTCTCCGCCCCATGCAGCGTGTGATCGATCGGCAGAAAATGCCGCGCCGGCAGCTCGTTCGCCCACTCCACGATCATTGGCTGTCCGCTTTGTGTCTCGATTGTCGGTCCAGGAAAACTGTTTTCAAAGCCCCACATGCGCGTCGGCGGCAAGTCGCGATGCACCTTCTGCTGGATCTCGCACATCGCCAGGCGGTAGTAGGGGATCTGCTGTCCC
>DASUWP010000315.1:0-30735 GCA_036378335.1 Acidobacteriaceae bacterium
GCATCAGAAGTTATCGCGCGCGAATTCCGCGAGCATCCAGATAGGATGTGATTGCCGCTATGCTCGCGACTGCATCGGCCAGCCCCACATATCCATCCGGCCGCACCAGGTAGGCCGCATTCCGCCACAATCCGGTCCGCCGCATCTCCCGTCGCCAGGGAAAGACGTGCAAGGGCAGGCTTCGCGCTTCGCACAGCGCCCGAAGCTCTTTCGACGCATCGCCATACACATGCATCTGCCAGTCCAGCGATCGCAGCGGTACAAAATTGTCTCCGGATCCCTGCGCGTTCTGCACCCACGGCAGGCGGTCGCCGCCTTCCACCCTCTCCGTCCATCCCATGCTCAGGCTGCTTCCTTCGTAGTCAATCTCCGTCTGCGAGACTCTGCGAAACATCATCCGCCGCATCCCTTTGGACCGAAAGAACAGCGGTATCAGCAATGGTGCGATATGCAGCCGGACCAACCGTGCGATGACGCCCGAGCTGGTCACGCTCGTAAAGGCCCGATCCGTTGTTGCCACCAGCGTTCGCGCGAATCCGATCCGCTCCTGCTCGTAGCTGTCCAGAATCGACGCATAGGCCCGCCCCTGTACCACTCCGGCCAGCTTCCACGCCAGGTTCATCGCATCGCCAATGCCCGTGTTCATCCCTTGTCCGCCAACTGGACTATGGATATGCGCTGCATCCCCAAGCAGAAACACGCGCCCTTTGCGAAACTGGTTTGCCACCCGGTGGTGGACGCGGTATGTTGAAAACCAGTTCACCTTCTTGACGTCGATGCGGATCCACTCGAGCACCCGCTTGCTTACGTCTTCCCACCTCAGCTTTTCCGCCTGCGATTCCAGTTCTCGCCGAATCGTCCCGATCAGCCGCGCCCGACCATCACCCTTAAGCGGAAAGACCACCAGGAAATCGCTTCGGTCCAGTGCGACGTGCAGCTCGCCGTTCATCGTCTCCCCGCGCGCCTCCACATCGGCGACATAGAACATGTGCTCATACGTGCCGCCTGGAAAGCCAATGCCCAGCGCCTCGCGCATGGTCGAGCGTGCCCCATCACATCCGGCAATGTAGGCCGTCTTACATATTTCCTCGTTGCCATCGGCGCGCCGCAGATGCCCGGCAATCCCCTCCGAAGTCTCGTCGAAACGCAATAGCTCCGTCTGCCGCTCCACTTCGATCCCAGCTTCGCGCAGGCGCTCGATCAGGAACCGCTCGTGTTCATCCTGCGGATAAATCAGCGCATATGGAAATGGGCTTAGCCCGAGTCCCATTTCGCCCAAAACCGCATGCATCACTTTCCTGCCGGTCACCCACACGTTTGCTGCTATCATCTTTCGGCCAGCTGCCACGACCGCATCGGCAAGCCCCATCTGCTGATAGAACTCGAGCGTCCGCGCCTGCACCGCCAGCGCGCGCGAGGTAGTTCCCGGCTCCGCGGCTTTGTCGATAATGCGTATCCGTACGCCCAGCCGCGCCAGCCACAGCGCCAGCACCAGCCCCGTCGGCCCCGCACCGATGACCAGCACATCCGTGTCGTGATCCGAGATTGCATCCATGGCATCGCCTCGTTTCGCTAGCTATCCCGGTGGGCGTCCCGTCTTGCACGCCCACGCCGGCGTCGACTTTTGGATGTCGGACGTCTTGTTGATGTTCAAAAAGCCGCAACCAGTTGGCCTCACCATCTCGGAGATCCCATCTTCTAAACGATCAGGATGGGTCCTTTATCGTAGATGGGCAGGCTGCATGATTCTGAGCAGCGGATGACCATCCACATTCTCCAGTGGCAAATACACAAGGTGCGTCTTTGGATCTAAGGAAACTGTATGCGCATGGGGAATGTCGAAAGAGCCCACAAGCGAAAGCGTGCCGCCATTGCGCTCGAAGACTCGGACCTGTCCGGATTCCGCGGAGACATACAAACGGCGCAGCCCCGGATCGTAGGCCAGCACGTCAGGATCATCGCCGGTCTGCTGCGTCGCAAGGACCTTCATGTTCTTCAGATCTACCATCGCCAGCGAGTGGTTCTCTTCACCGGCAATGAACGCGAGGCGATTCGGCACGTCGAGTGCAATGCCATGCGGGTTGGCAATCCCGGCAAGCGGCACACGCCGGATGATCTGATTGGTTTCCGGATCAATGACGGCAAGCAGATTTGCGCCGTGGACACCCACCAGAATGTGTCCCGAGACCGGATCATAGACCGTATTCCCGGCACCACCGCCAAGCGGAATTTTGGCAATGAGCCTGTTGCTCGCCCCATCGATCACCGCGTCCACTCCGCCGTGTTCATCGGACACGAACACCTTGTTCTGCTTTGGTGCATAGGCCAGACCATCGGGATAGACAATCGGGCCGGCCTTAGCCACGATCTTCAGCGTATCGCTATCGACCGCGGCGACCTGATGCGTTCCAGTCACCGACGCATACACGCGATGGATTTCCGGCGCCGCAATAACCCCGTGCACACGCGGAAATCCATCCAGATTCGCAATCAAGCGCCGGGTCGCCGTATCAAAGACGATCAGTTGATCGGCGTTCATGTGCGCGATGTACAGACGTCCGCTCGACGGATCGAAGCTCTGGTAGTCGAAACGAACCGCCGCTCCTGGCAACGGCACATCCACAACCTTCGTCAGAATGCGGTCCATAGGCCCGGAAGACTGTCCAGGTGTCCGGGCCGACGCGAGCGATAGCAGCACAAGAAGCGTCGCCACACTGCCCATGACTCTCGAAGTACGACGATCAATCGGCATAGCCTGATTCTCTTTCCCGAATCGTTCCCGGCACCCAGCTTAAGCGACCTGCGGCTATTTTGAAGGGCCTCTTCCATCGTCCATAGAAATTGCTGCACGCGCCTGCTCAAGTACCATCGCTTCGGCCTCCGCCTCGCTCCCGCAGTTCTCCGCCAAGGCATCGAAAAACTCGAAGGATGTCAGCGCCGCAAGCTTCGCGGCACGACGCTTCGACTCGCCGCCACTCCCCAATCCTTGCACTACCCGCGCGGCCGCCATCAGCCGCCGCCGGTTGCGCGCCTCGATCACCCCGCCGAACTCCGGATCGATTGCCCCAATCCCATGCACACGCCGCAGCAACAACCGGTTCCGTGCCCAAAAGCCACAGAAGATCCCGACAAACTTTACGAGTTGCGCATCGCCCGGCGGCTGCGTCATCACTTCGCGCATCCGCTCCATGCCGCTGTCCAGCGCGATCAGGTCAAACACCGCCTCCAGCACTCCTGTCTTCGTTCCAAACAGGTTGTGGATGGTCTGGCGTGTCACCCCGCTCTCCGCCGCCAGCGACACCATGGTCAGCTGCGGATAACCCTTCGCCGTCAGTTGCGCCTTCGCCGCCCGCAGGATCGCGGCGCGGCTCTCATCCATCTGCTCCAGCCGCTTACCCAGATCGTAAGGCCGCTTTTCAGGCTCTCTCGGTTGCTTCGTCACAAATGCATCTTAGAGGCGCTGATTTAATTTGACAACATGTAAAACTAAATATAGAAATGAATGCAGGGAAGGAAGGCCAACATGAGCAGCAACCCTATCGGCCACCCGACGAGCCCGCAACTCAAGCCCACAGCAGGGCAGGGAACCACCGCGGGCGTGAAGCTCCCCAGCGGATTCCCCACGGGCTTAAAGATCGGCTTCTGGTTCTGCATCGCGATCGCCGTCGCAGTCGTTCTCCGCCGCATCTTCGCGCTCTCTACCCCGCCCAGCCCAAATGCACCGCCGCAACTCGCTGGGCTCGACGCCTACTTCACCACGCATGCCGCGCTCACCTACGTCCACATCCTGTGCGCGCTCGCCTTCGTTCTGTTGTTGCCGCTGCTCTTCTGGCGTCGCACTCGCGACTCAGTTACGCTCGCGCGGGTCATCTTTCCGCTCGCCCTCGTTGTCGGGGTCACCGCCTACGCCATGAGTGTGCATGCTGTCGGAGGATGGCTGGAGCGCGCCGCCGTCCTCTTCTTCGATACGCTCTACCTCTTCGCGCTCTTTCGCGCCTGGTCATTTGCTCGTGTCAACGACGGCGCGCAGAAGCAGCGCTGGATGCTCCGCGCCATCGCAATCCTGCTCGGCATCGCCACCGTGCGCCCTATCATGGGCGTCTTCTTCGCCACCTCGACAGTTACGCACCTTACGCCGCAACAGTTCTTCGGCATCGCCTTCTGGATCGGCTGGTCGCTCAACACTCTCGTTATGGAGCTCTGGCTCCGCACCCGCGGTCGCACCGCATTCGCATGAGCGCCCGCGCAGAAAGGAGAAAGCAATGAACACTCAAATGAAATCCGCCCCAGCCCCTGCGGCGGTACACCAGGGGCCGCACGCCGGCATGCTAGCCATTCTCTACGTGGTGCTCTTCTGCGCCGGCCTCTATCCCGTAACTGCGTTTTACAAGCTGCCCTACTGGCCCGGTCCATGGGAGCCTGCCAGCACCATCGTTCCGTACTTTCAGACGTACGGCGGCCGCGTGCTTCTCTGTCTCTTTCTGCAGCTCGGCGCTATGGTCTGCCTCGGCCTCTTCACCGCGACTGTCGTCAGCCGGCTGCATTTTCTCGGCGCGCGCGCTGCCGGCATCTACATCGCGCTCTTGGGTGGGTTCTGGGTCGTCTTCGACGCCATGGCCGGCACAATGGCCAGTTGGGCGATGATTCATCCCAGCGTCTCACCACATCCGGATGTTGTGATCGCGCTCTACTATCTCGCCTACGGACTCGGCGGCCCCGGCTTCTCCATTCCAATGGGATTGCTCATCGCCGGCATCTGCATCACCGCGGCTTTCATGAAGCTTCTACCGAAGTGGCTCATCGTCTTCGGCCTCATCCTGGCCGCCGCAGGCGAACTTAGCTGGTTGCATCTCATCGTCTTTCCGAAATTGCTTTTCCTTATCCCGCTCGTCCGCTTCCCAGGATTTATCTGGCTCATCATCGTCGGTTTCCTGTTGCCAAAGACGAGGCGGCCGGCATCCCAGGATCGCAGTATGAAGACAGCGGCATGATGGAGAATGCCAGCTCGTCAGCAGCGCAAGCTATACTGACGGCCCATGAAGGCATTGCAAGTTCTTGCTCTCTGTGTCGCAACTGTACTCGGTCTCCCAGGTCTCGCCGCTGAGACCTGGGCGGCCGCGCCTGCCCCGGCCACTGTTCCTGCTGCGACGCAGCAGATGGCGCTTCCCAGCCACGGCAGCACGCTGCTGGGTATCTTCTATCTTGCCGCGGGCGCCGGACCGCATCCCACCGCCATCCTCTTCCACGGCTTCCCTGGCTACGAACAAAACCTCGACCTCGCCCAGACTTTGCGCGCTCACGGCTGGAACGTGCTCGCCATGCACTACCGCGGGTCATGGGGTGTCAAAGGCTCCTTCTCCTTCGAGCATGCCGCAGAAGATGCCGACACCCAAGTCCAGTTCCTGCTCGATCCCAGCAACGCGCAGAAGTACCGCATCGATCCGCACCGCATCATCGTCATCGGCCACAGCATGGGCGGATACATGGCCGCATCGGCTATGGCGCACAACCCGCAGGTCGCCGCCGCCGTGCTCATCTCCGCATGGAACATCGGTGGCGGTTTCGCAAATCGCCATCAGGCGGGCGGGGCGCCGTCTACATTGAAAGAGGAGGCAAGCAAGTTGACCGAGGACAACAATCTCGCGCCACTGGCGGGAACAACGTCGCTGGCGCTCGCCCGCGAGATCCGCGAGCACCAGGAGGCGCTAAACTTTGTGAGTCTGGCGCCCCAGATCGCACCCCGCTCGGTCTTCGTCATCACCGCCAGCGACGGCCTCGCGCCTTCGGACCACGCGCTCGCCGAAGCCCTCACCAAAGCCGGTGACACTCACGTCACGGAACGCCACTGGGACACCGACCATAGCTACTCCGGCCAGCGCGCGGAATTAGCCAACGCCATATTGCAGTGGACTCAGGGAATACGGTGAGGTTTGAGAGCTCCCGTGGCTCGAAAGATCGTAGCGTCCATGCGAAAGGGAACATTTATTCTGTTTACCGCGACACTCTTCATTTCGGTATGCCGAGCGGAAGCACGATGGTGCGACGTCACTGGCCACGGCCTGTTTTGATCTGCGCCTAAACGGGAGGCGTACCCTCCACCACCGGCAGTCCCGCCGGGGGCACAAACCGAAACGTATCCGCGGCCATCGCTGGATTCTCCTGCTCATCCCGAAAGACGAAGCTGGTCCGCGAGCCGTCCAGCTCTTCCAGCGTCATGGTATGAATCGTGCCATCCGCGGTGACAGTTACTTCGAGTGAACGCACCCGTTGTTCCATCCCGCGCGGCACACCGCGCAGCCGGAACAGGCCGTTCTCGGCCGGGGTCATGGTTAACCCGTCCAACTCCTTCGCCAATTGCGCATGTCCCAGCAGAAAGCGCAGCGGCGAGCGCAGGTCGTCCAGCTTCTTTGCCGGAACCTGCTGCACCTGCGCATCTCCCGGCGTGTAAAACCACCCGTACTTCCCATCCAGCACAAAGACCTTGCCTACCGGCTCGGCATAGTTCCAGCGCATGCGCCCCGGCTTTTCCAGCAGCAGCACGCCGCTCTCGTGCCGGTCCATACCCATGCCCGCGTAGCTCTCTGTGAAGTTCACGCGCAAGCGCTTCAGCGTGTTGTAGTGGTGGTCCACTGCCGCGGCAAGCTGGGCAGCAGAAGGGGTCACCTTCTGCGCTAGCGCCGAAGAGACGGTCAACAGCATGGCCAGAAATACAAAAGGCCAGCAGCGCTGCTGGCCTTTCGGTCGCTTACGAAACATCACGAGATCGGGATCGTGCAGTTGGTGCCTCCCGCCGGATCAGCCTTGATCTCGCCAGACATGTCCATGCAGAAACCGCGATGGCCCGTCTTGCCCACGGTTTGCGGTACCGCCGTCACCTCATAGGAGGTGAACATGTCCTGGTTGTTCGAGCCCGTAGTCTTGGTGCAGTTGGTGATGCTGAAGGTGTAACCGTCCTTCTGTCCTGATGCCAATGACGACTGCAGCATTTGTGCCGCCTGCGCCGTCGGCGGCCCGGAGCTTCCACTGCCGCCCAGCGCGCCGATCGAGCAGGCGAATCCATTTGCCGGGAAGTTCGTCTGGTACTGCACCTCCGCCGCCTGGATCGCACGCAGCGATGCCAGGGCGGAGGTCTCGTGCGCCTGAATCATCATGTTGAGCATGCTTGGAATCGCGATCAGCGAGATGATCAGGATCACCGCCATCACGATCATCAGTTCCATCAGCGTGAAACCCGCTTCGCCTTGCCGGCCACGATCTTCCGTCGCCGGCTCATTCCACCACTTCTTCATGACTTGACCCTCAAAAATCATCTGGCGCATCCGCCAGGCGGACACTGCCGACCGCAGCTTATCAAAATCTCTGTACTACCGGAAATATGCGTGAGTGCGCCTCAGAAAGACGCAACTCCATCCCGCTTTGCTCATCGGCAGGCATCAAGCTTCCGCAGGCGCATCCCTCGGACAGCCAGTCCTAGCAGACTAAATCCTCGCGCCCGACCTTGATCCCATCCAGCCGCCCCAGCATGGTTACCGCAATCTTCTCCGGATCGAACAGCTCCCGTGCCAGCGTCATGGCCTGCTCCGCGATCACTTGTTCCACCTGTTGCATCACCTCATCGATCCCGAAGAAGTGATTGAAATACATCTCCTGCCGCGCGAGGTTGGACATGCGCGCACCGGTGCTTTCCATGCTCAGGATGATGTTGCCGAGCAGCTGGTCCTTCGACCGCCGCAGCTCGTCCTCCGGCATCGGTTCCTGCTTCAGCCGCCGGAACTCCGCCGTCACCAGTTGAATCACCTGCAGTGCCCGATCCGATGACGTGCCCGCATAGACGCACATCATCCCGGTGTCCTTGTAGGGGCTCAGGTCACTGTAGATCGAGTAGGCGAGGCCACGCTCCTCACGAACCGTCTGGAAGAGCCGCGAGCTCATCCCGCCGCCCAGCACTGTGTTCAGCACCAGCGCGCAGTAGCGCCGGTCGCTAGAGATGGGCAGGGAAGGCACGCCCATACAAAGCTGCACCTGTTCGAGCGCCTTCTTGTTGCGCAGCACAATTTTCGCGCTCGTGCTCGGCGGCAGGTTCGCATCCTCCGGCACCCCGGCCGGCATGGTCTCGAAGCGCCGCCGCACCTCGTCCACAAATCGCTGATGGTCCAGGTTCCCCGCCGCGGTAAAGACGACATTGCCGCCGCGGAAGCGGTCGCTGTAGTAGCCGAACAGCTTCGCCTGCTCCAGCCGCGCCACTGTCTCCTTCGTGCCCAGGATCGGCTTGCCAAGAGGGTGGCCGCGCCAGAAGTTCTGGGTAAAGATCTCGTGCACCAGGTAGTCGGGGTTGTCCTCGTCCATCTTGATCTCTTCGAAGATTACGCCCCGCTCTCGCTGGATGTCGCCTTCCGCAAAGATGGGGTGCAGCACCAAGTCGCTCAGCACATCGAGCGCTGTCGGCACATGCTCATCCAGCACTTTAATGTTGAAGCAGATCGTCTCCTTGCCCGTAAACGCGTCCAGGTTCCCGCCAATCGCGTCCACCTCGCGCGCAATCCGCTGCGCCGTCCGCGTCTCGGTGCCCTTGAACACCATGTGTTCCACAAAGTGCGAGATACCGTTGAGCTCCGCAATCTCATGCCGCGAGCCCGCACGCACCCACACGCCCATTGCCACGGAGCGCACGTTGTCCATGTGCTCCGTCAAAATGGTCAACCCATTCGGGAGGACCGTCCGTTCCACACTACGTTCGTTCATAATTTTCGCCGCTCAGTCCTGCGTTAGGCGGACAGACACGTGTCCGCGCGAAGCACATGCGTGCCACTCAGCCGAATGCCGGAGCATTTTCCTGATGCCGTGAAAATGCTCTATCCTTGCCTGTTGCCGGGTCGCTTCGATGCCATTGGATGCGGGATTGCCGTCAGAGCCTCTGTCTGGGTCGCCATCCGGACCAACGGGGGAGCGCTTCTTCATTTTAGACTCTGCCAGCCCGGAATCGGTTCAGGGCGCTGCCCCACAGATGGTGCAAACGATATTTGGCCTTTCTATTGAGCAACTTACCGCGCTGATGGCGCATTTTGACGAGCCTGCTTTCCGTGCCCGCCAGCTCGCCCAGGCCCTTTATCGCGACTGGATCCCCGACCTCGACGCCATCACGACGCTGCCCGCTGCACTGCGCCAAAAGCTCGCAGCCGAGGGTTATACGATCGGGCTTCCGCCCATTCTTCAGACCTTCCGCTCGATCGACGGCACCGAGCGCTACCTCATCGGCGCCTCCGGCAACCAAACCGTGGAGACCGTCTGGATGCCGGACGGCGATGGCGCCGAAGACAGCGACGACGACGCTTCACCCACGCGCCGTCGCGGCACCATCTGCGTCTCCTCGCAGATCGGCTGCGCCGTCAACTGTCAGTTCTGTCTGACGGCGAAGCTCGGCATCGAGCGCAACCTCACTGCCGGCGAGATCGCCGGGCAGGTTGTCGCTGTGCTCCGGCGTCATCAGGTTGAGCTCGGCCGCGACCGCATCAACCTCGTCTTCATGGGCATGGGCGAGCCCTTCCTCAACTACGACGCCTTCATGGATGCGGTGCGCTTGCTCGTCAACGAAGTTGGCTTGCCCACATCGCGTATGACCGTGTCGACCAGCGGCATCGTCCCCGGCATCGAACGCTTCGCCAACGAATCCGTTCGCCCGCGCCTTGCCATCTCGCTCAACGCCTCCAACAACAGCGTGCGCGAAGCCGTCATGCCCATCACGCGCAAGTGGCCCATCGAGCGGGTGCTCGAAGCGGCCTCCACCGTGCCGCTCACGCCACGCGAAAAGATCACCTTCGAGTACGTGCTGCTCGGCGGCGTCAACGACTCGCTCGTCCACGCCGATGAAGTCGTTGCGTTAGCGCGCCGGGCCGGCTTCCCGCTGAAGGTCAACTTGATCGTGTGGAACCCCGGCCCCGGCATTCCGTATCACCAGCCGAAGGACGAGGACGTAGCCCGCTTCCAGCAGCGACTGATGGCCGGTGGTGTCCCGGCCTTCATCCGCCGTCCAAGAGGCCGCGACATTTACGCCGCCTGTGGCCAGTTGAAGAAAACTACCGAAGGGAATTTGTAGAGAGATTGCGGCTTCACACCCATGCGATACAGTGGTTGCGCCATGCGCCCATTCGCTCTACTCGCAATCATGCTTCTGCTCGCTGCACCCGCACTCGCCCAAACCGTTGACGCCGGGCGTTGCGCCAATCTCCAGCAACTCCAGCTCGATCAGGCCTATGTGCTCTCCGCGGAAGTCGTGGCCGCCGGCACCTTCGTCGCGCCGCCCCGGCCCACCGGCAAAGCTGAACAGATCGCGCTCTACCAACAGCTGCCCGCCTTCTGCCGCGTCAAAATCCAAGCCACGCCCACGTCCGATTCCAACATCAAGATCGAAGTCTGGCTTCCCATCGCCAACTGGAACCATCGCTTTCAAGGCATCGGCAACGGTGGCTTTGCCGGCGAGATCGACTTCGAGGGCCTTGCCCGCGCACTCGACAGCAATGCCGCTACGGCCGGCACGGATACGGGTCATTTCGCGGATGGCATCGACGCGAGCTGGGCGCTTCACCATCCGGAGAAGATCGCTGACTTCGGCTGGCGCGGCATTCACCAGATGACTGCGCAGGCCAAAGCCGTAATCGCTGCCTACTACAGCTCACCTGCGCAACACAGCTACTTCACCGCCTGTTCCGATGGCGGCCGCGAAGCGCTCATGGAGGCCCAGCGTTTCCCTACCGACTACGATGGCATCCTTGCCGGTGCCCCCGCCTACAACTGGAGCACGCTGCTCACCAGCGCGGCCATCGGTATGCAGACGCTGCTCTTGGACAATGCCAGCTACATCCCAGCCGCCGATGTGCCGCTCATCCATCGCGCGATCCTTGCGCAATGCGACAAGCTCGACGGCCTGAAGGACGGAATCATCGCCGATCCCCGCGCGTGCCACTTCGACGCGGCCCGCATCACTTGCAAGACCGGGCATAGTCAACGCTGCCTCACCGACACACAGGTGAAGTCTCTCGACACGATCCTGAGCGAGCGCAAGATTGGCGACGCCACCATCCCCCCAATCCTTCCCGCTGGCGGCGAACTTGATCCCAACGGCTGGCCCAGCTGGATCACCGGACCCGAACCCGGTAAGTCCGCGATGGCCGGCTTCGGCTACGGCTACTTCGCCAACATGGTCTATGACAATCCCAAGTGGGACTTCCACACCTTCGACCCGGTCGCCGGCCTCGCCGCCGCGCGCGAGAAGACCAGCGAAGCACTCGACGCCACCAATCCCGACCTCAGCGGCTTCCGCAGTCACGGCGGCAAGCTGATCATGTATCACGGCTGGGCCGATGCGGCCATCAGTCCGCTCTACTCCATCCGCTATTACCAGCAGGTGCAGCAGAAACTCGACCCGCAGAAACAGAGCACAGACGAGACCGCGAGCTTCCTGCGCTTCTATCTCATGCCCGGAGTCAAGCACTGCGCTGGAGGGCCTGGAGCGGATGCGATCGGCCAATTCGGCCTCCCCGGCATGAAGGGATCAACGGCCGCCAACAACGTGATCCATGCCCTCGAGGACTGGGTCGAAGAAGGCAAAGCCCCCGAGAGCATTACCGCCACAAAATACGCTGAACTGCCCGACCACCAAGCGAACCCTCACCAAATTCTGATGACCCGCCCCATTTGCCCTTATCCCCAACAGGCGCACTACAAGGGAACAGGCAGCACGAAAGACGCCCGCTCCTTCAGCTGCCAGCAAGCGGAAACAGGGAAGTAGGAAGGGGAGGCGAGGGCGGAGGAACGATCAGGCAGTCACGCCACGGATCGCTTCGAGATCCGCATCGAGTCCCAGATGCAGAAGCACATCGGCGACGCGATCAGCATTGTGGCGCAGCGTGTCGCCTTCAGCAGCGAAGTTGCCAGGAATTACCCGTACGCCCAGTGCCTCGATGCGTTCGATGTCCGGCAGGATCGGCACCGCGCCCTCGCGCGCATAGTTGCGCAGCAGGGTCTCACTCACCGGTGCGGTGTTCACCAGGGCGTAGTCGAAGATCGCGTGGCCCGTATGTTCATAGATCTTCTCAATGTGCTGTGACGCTGTCAGCCCCAGGCTCTCGTTCGACTGCGTCATGAGATTGCATATGAACACCCGTAGCCCGTGGGCGTCGGCCAGCGCGTCGGGAATTCCTTTCACCAGCAGGTTCGTAATCAGACTGGTGTAGAGCGACCCGGGTCCCAGTGTGATCAGGTCCGCGCGCGCGATGGAATCAAGCGTCTCCGGCAGCGGCTCGGCGCCCGCCGGCTCCAGCGTCAGCTCGGAGATGCGATGCTTGCTGGCGGTTATGTTTGTCTCGCCCTCGACGATCGAGCCATCGTCCATGCGCGCAGAGAGCGTCACATTGGTGGTCGTCGCCGGATAGATGTGGCCCCGGGTTGCCAACACCTGGGAGGAAAGCTTGATCGCTTGCGCGAAGTCGCCGGTGATCTCAGCCAGCGCCGCGACGAAGAGGTTTCCGAAGCTGTGACCTTCCAGGCTGCTCATTTCCTCCGCGTTACCATTGCCGTTCACGGCGGCGGTCGTTGCTGAGGAGAAGCGATGGCGGAAGAGCTTGGAGAGCAACGCCTCGTCATCCGCAAGTGCCACCATGCAGTTGCGCAAGTCGCCTGGAGGCAGCATGTTGAAGTGCCGGCGCAGGCGCCCGCTCGAGCCGCCGTCGTCAGTTACGGTCACGACCGCGGCCAGATCACTGATCAGGCTGGGGACGATGGCGCTGTCCGGCTCGGCGGTTTGCGGAGACGGCGCATAACGGCGGAGCCCCCGTAGCAGCGTGGAGAGCCCCGTGCCTCCACCGATCGCCACCACGCGCAGCGATGAACGCCGCAGCGGCGCTGTCATGGCCGTTTCTTGCCTGGCCTTGCGCTGTCGTGATGAGCTACTGGGAATCACCGGCATACTGCTGCGGCTCCCTTTGTCACTGAACTTCCGGCCCATGAAGCGTCAAGCTCATTGAACCTCGGGGTAAAGAAGCTCAGTGAACCGCGGATCGTCCGCCATATCCTGAAAATCCGAGTCCACGCGCGCATGGATGCGGTTCTGTGGATTGATGCTGATCGCGGCGGACAAATGCTCCAGGCATTGCTCAGTCTGGCCCGTCATGCTCTCCAGAATCGAAAGCCCGTAGAGCGCGTAATCGGTCTGAGGCGCCTTGGCCAGAATCTCTTCGAGCTGTTCCCGTGATTCGTCGTACAGCCCGGTATTGAGCAATGAGATGGCGTAGTCGTACTGCTCCTCGGGGCCGCTGAACTTACGCTCCTGCTTCGCTGCCTGGCGCCCGCAGGCTTCCAGGTACACGCGCGCTCGCTCCGCCACCTCGGGCGAACTCTGCTCGCTTAGCTTGAGGAAGCCTTCCCGAGCCTTTTCGTATTTGCCTTCCTGCATCGCTTTCAAGGCCGATTCGTATTCCTGCATGGTCTTCTGATGTGCCGGATCGGTCATGGTCCGCACCTTACCCTGGATCGTCTTGGGGCCGCGTGCCTTGGTGGTTCCTGTGCTTGCCATTTGCTTGATCGTCCTTGCTTACACCCGCCTGCGTCTCAAGCAGGGTTCAATGCCGTCTCTGTTCCAGCCGTTGTACACTCCCGACCCCAGGGGCCGTCAACCACACCTCAGCGTCACTTACGAGCTCCGGCGGCCCGCTGCGCCATCTCTACCCCCATAAAGAATGGGGTTCAGCTCCGGATCGTTGTACATCTTCAGTTGCCGGTACTGCTTGAAATAGCGCTCGCCCGCACAGACTTGCGCCCATAGCCGTTGCAGGCATCCTGCCAGGTCATTCCGCTGCTCCTGTAACGTAGCGAGCCTCACCACATTCCGTTCCCGATGGCCTTCCGGCGCTCCCCCGCGGTCCAGCTCCTCCCGGGTATGAAACAGCTTCAGCGACAGTATTGATAGCCGGTCCATCATCATACCGGGCGTCTCGGACTGCTGCTCACCGCGTTGCCCGAGCGATGCCGCCCGCAAACTCGCGAGCAACAACGCATCCACACGTTCTGCCGTGTCATTGCGCACCTGGTTCACGCGATCAATCTCCCGCTTCACGGATGCGATTGAGGCGTCGTCAGCGGAGGGCCGCCGTGCTTCATCTTCCGCATGCCAGAGAACAAAATTGCTGGCATGCTGCGCCTCGACCAGTCCCTCCAACGTCTCGCTCTCACTCGGCTCCGGCGGCGCCTCGTGCCACAGTCGAGTACGCGCATCCTGCAGCAGCACAATGGCGCGCGCGTCGACCAGGGTAGAGAGCGATGGAGGCATGGAACGGGAGCAGCGGCGATCTGCTGGTGAGCTCGCTGGGAATCGAACCCAGGACCCACGCATTAAAAGTGCGTTGCTCTACCAACTGAGCTACGAGCTCACAGTATCGCTCTACTGCTAACTAACGGTACCACAGGAGCGCGCGCCGGCTGAACGGCGGCCAGAGCGTGAAGACAGCAAGGGCGCCCGTTGCGGGGCGCCCTTGAAGGTTATGCATCAGCCGGACTAGGGCAGGTAGTAGCGGATCGCGGTCTCGAACACGTTGTCGGTACCCTGCGCGGTGCCGGCAGGGTTTGTCGTACCGCCAGCACCAGACCAGATGTTGCGCTGGAAGTAGCTGTATTGGATGCTCTGACGGAAACGGCCCATGGGCCCGCGGTAGAAGTCGTACCAATAGCCGGTAGCGAGCTCCTGGACATCCTTGGTCTGGTTGCCGCAGTTTGCTGGGGTCGACGGGGTAAATCCGTCGCCGCTACTCGGGAATGTGACCGTCGCGCTTGGCAATGGTTCGGTATTGCAGCCGCTCATGTTGGTAAGCGGCGAGCCGTAGCCAACCTTGCCGAAGTAGCGGCGTCCGATGTAGTCACCGCCGTAGTTCACGTACAGAGTCAGGCGCTTGGTTGGGTTGGCTTCAATTGTTCCCAGCGCATCGAAGTTATGCAGCAGAGCCATCTGCGCGTTGGGACGAAGTGTGAGATCGGCGATGGTCGAAGAGCCGTAGCGGCCGGTTCCATCACCCCACAGGCCTTTCAGGCCCACGGTGAGCTTTTTGTTGAGGAGGTACGCGCGCCCACTGGCGCCGATGCCGCCGCCGACTGTGTTGTCATTGAACGCGCCAGCAGAAGTGCCGGTAACCGTCGTAACGCCGTTGACAGTGGTGACAACCATGTTGGGATAGATACGATCGCGGAAGAATCGGGCAATGCCGAAGGCCTCGAAGTGTCCCCAGGGGCCCGGCTCGAAGGCGATCTTGGCGAGCATATCCGGCGCCAGATTGAAGGAGTAGTTTGCGGTCGAGTTGTAGAGGCCGCCGCCGTTGCCGTTGGAACCCAGCAGCAAGTTGAAAGGCAGACTTGACCCGGCGGGGTTCAGGGTCTCGGCATTTTCCGCCGAAGCGCCGATCCAGAATTTGTCATGGAAGTTCTTGGTTACGCGGAAGCCATATTGACGCGTCCAAACAAAGCCTGCCACGTACTGTGGATCGATAGTGCTGGGGAGGATTTCCGAGCCGTTATCCAGACCCTTCGTGGTTTCCGTTGCGAGTGACCACATCTGGCCCCCGCTGATGTTCCACCCGCTGTGGAAGGCGGCTCGCGCCCAGAGCTGGCGCTGACGGACGACGTAACTGTTCGACTGGTTGTTGTTGGAGGTGATGCCGGTCCCCAGCCAGTCCATTTCGTAATAGCCGGTCATATCTACACTGGCCAGTTTGCCGGTCGCCTTAAGGGCAAGGCGAGACTGACGACCCGTGCCTTGAAACTCGCTCAGCTGCGCTGCATTGGAATGATCAAGTGGAATGCCGGTGAACTGCGTGTTGATATCCCCGCCCGTAGCGGCGCTGCGATACACGGTTGCGGCTTCAATGAAGGAGCCCGCCGGCGAGATCGTGACGCCTTTGTAGTGGATCTCGTCAGGGTGCTCCACCTTCTTGGTGATGTTTTCCTGGGTCTCCTGAATGGAGGAGGCAAGCGAGGTGCTGTTCGTCTTCAGATCACTGACCGCGCCCTGCAGATTGGAGACGGCAGAGGTGTTGTCAGCCGTCTGCTGTTGCTGCTGCTGAGCTTGCTGTTGTGCCTGAGCGGCAGCAGCATTGGCCGCCGCAGCTTGTTGCTGGGCCGCCTGCAGTTGCGAATTGCTGTCGTTCAACTGCTGCTTGAGCTGGTTGATCTGCGACTCCATGTCGTCGCGGAGCTGTTGGATCTGCGTCTCGACGGAGGGACGGTGCTCCACCTTCCGCGCTGCACGGTGCCGGACTGTGGTCTTTCCTTGAGCGGTGCCGCTTGCGGCAGTGGTCTGCCCGTGGGCGGTCGCCATGGCCGACACAAGCACGCAGGTCGCCATTGCCTTCAAATGGTTTTTCATTCAGCCTCTCTCCAGAACTCGTCACGCGGTGATCCGAAATGTTCCTGAGCCAGCAAGACACACGGGTGACGTAGCCATAGGCTGACAGCCGAACATGACGATGCGGAGAACAGAAATTGAATAGATTGTTAGGAATTGATGAACGTCATGTTACAAACTCCGGGAACTCAATGTTTCGCGCCTGGAGTCTGATTCGATCCGGCGCTGAGAAGGTTCGCCAGCAGCCTATAGGCGCCCGGTACGCCCTCGGGCGTCTGGCGGTGCAGGGCAAAGGCGACATAGATGTATTCGCCGTTGCCGAAGCTCGCGTGCAGGAGCCCGCCGCGTTGCGGGTCCTGGCCCGCATCGTGCGTCTCGGTAGGGGCTGCGAATTCCGGCGCCCAGGAGCTCATGAAGGAGTGGCCGCGCTCCTCCGCCCACCCGTCGAAGTCCGCTTCCGTGATGTGGTTCGGTGTAGTCAACAGCGGATCCTTCGGATCGAGCAGTTTGACAGGCGCTCGCTCGTCAACCACACGCTCGGGAATGCCCTGCGAGTTCAGATGCAGCTCGTAGGGGGCATACCCATGATCAAACTCCGCGCCCTGATACATCACCACCAGAGTGCCGCCCGCATGCACCCACGCCAGCAGGCGCGGGTTGGCCAGGGGCAGTTCAGGCCGTGCGGCGTAGGCACGGATGCCGAGCACGATGGTCTGGTACTGAGACAGGTCGCCGTTCAGAAGATCTGTGGCAGCGAGCTGATCCACATGCAGCCCGAGCTGCTCGATTGCACTGGGAAGCGTGTCGCCGGTGCCCATGACGTAAGCGACGCGACGATCGCCGGCGACCTTCACGTCCACGCCGCGCACATTTGTACGCGCTGCACGGTAGAGATTGTAGGGAATCAGCGCGCCATACCCTGCCGTCTCATAACCGACGGTATAGCGACGATTGCCGCTCTCTGCGACCGCGGTAATGGGATAGTTTGCCGCTTCCAGCGCGGGCGCATGCACCTGGAAGCTGAAAACCGCATCCTCGCCCGAGTGCAAATGAAAGTCTGCCGTTGCCGGCGTAGATTGCCAGCCCTGCGGCAACTCCAGCCGCAGGGTGCCGGCAGTATCTCCGGTCGCATGAACACGCGCCGGTACGGTGAGTTCGTGCTGCTGCCCGTCGTGTAAGGGTACAAGCGGCGACACAATCCAAGCCTGTCCGAGCGAGACGGATACCGCCGGAGTCACCACCAGTGGCGCATAGACCGCGCCTGGGCCGAGTTCGAGATGCATCGTCTGAACTGCCTGGGTGAGCCGCAGCGGCACCCCGTCATAGTCGAAGGTCGCAATGCCGGTTACAGGATAGGGCGCGAAGGAGAGATTGCGGTACTCCGGCTGGACGATGTCGTAGTACGCCTGCTCGACCGAAGGCCGCGAGAAATAAGGCGCAGTCGGCGCGGCATCCTGCGCGGCGGTCACATGGAAAACCGCATCGCCGCTGGTGCTGTGCGGATCATCGAGCCCCGGCGCGCCCTCGCGCGTTACCGTCCAGTGTTCGTTCTGCGGCGTTTCCAGCGTGATCTTGTTGAGACGAGCAGCTTTGGGCGCCCGGATATGCACACGGACGCGGAACTCCGACCCGGGAGTCACCTGCGCGGCGGTCGGCTGAGGGGTCGAGGAGAGGCCGCCGCGCGGGCCAGCGTACAGCTCGAAGCCGCGGCCTCCGCTGCCCGGCATCACCAGCGCGGTCATGTCGACGCCGAGCGCCTCAGCCAGAGCATCGTTCGCCTGTGTCAGCTTGGTCTCCAGCTCGCGTTGGATCGAGGCCTTCTGCCCGGCTTCCAGATTGCTCGTCTTCACCTCGTCCAACAGCTTCGCAGTGCGGTGATAGACGTCCGCCAGCAGTGGCGCTGTCTTCTCCGGATGGTCGGGCGAGTAGTTCAGGATCGCCTGCGCCAGGATTTCGTGGATACGTGACAACGGCTGTTGCAGGAAATCACCTTGCGGACCAGCCAGCTTTGCCAGCCCCGGAAGCGACGTATCGATGCCATCGAAAAAGCTCTGCTCCACCGGTTGGGCGGGCACACGTGAACCGTAGCGATGGTAGGCACTCGACGCTTCACCCGGCAGCGGAACGTTAGGCCCTTCGTGCTGTGAGCGCTGCTCGCCCAACCCACGACGCGCAATCTGGATGTAGGTCTGTCCCAGCAGCGGATCGCGTTCCCCTTCGTCGATGGTGAGATTGGTCGCGGGAATGCCATTGATGTCCGTGTCATTAACGTAGTTGTGAAAGCGAACCGGAGCATATTTGCCGGTCGCGTAATCGAACATTCCTTTGGGTGACAGCGAAAAGCCTGGTACCCGCGCGTAGACCTTGAGCGGTTTCCATGGCTGCAGGCCGGCCGCAATCTGGTCGGGATACACCTTGGGGTCGCCCGCGGCGTTGAAGACCTCCTGCGCCAGCATTCCCGCAACCTGGTGATGGCCGTGGCCGTCGGTCACGCCGCCGGTGAAGACCGAGCACACCACCATAGGCCGGTACATGCGGACCGCCCGTACCGCGTCGTAGAGCACGCGATCATGACCCCACTGCTCGAGGGCCTCTTCCATGGTTTTCGAGAAGCCATAGTCGGCGACGCTGCCCCAGTACTGCTGGTCGACCCCGTAGTATTCGTCTGCGCGGAGCAATTCGTTGGTGCGGATCAAACCCAGCGCATCGTAGTCCGCGGCCGACATCGCGTTCTGGCCGCCCTCGCCGCGCGTGAGGGTGAAAAGCGCGGTGCGCACACCCAACCCGCGGCTTTCATACGTCAGCATGCCTCCGTCTTCGTCGTCTGGGTGAGCGACGATCATCATCAGGCTGGCTGTCGTGTCCAGTTGCTTCAGGCTCTCGTAGAGCGCCGCGGCGCCACGATTTTCCGGCAGCGGCGTGGCCTCGATTTCGGGAGCAGAGGCAGGCGGTAAGTCAGCAGCGACAGTCTGCGCGTAGACCGTGGTCGCCAGCAGAGCAGCCAGTGGAAGAAGGTGCGCGCGCCGAGGGTGCATGAGCTTTGAGTGTATCGTCCACCCGGCAACCGCGCGAGGGCGCTCGAGTGCAATGGGTGGGCCAGCTACACTTCGTGCAGCGCGCTGCGTCCATTGCATTGCGATCCTATCTAAGCAACATGCCAACCGATCACGCCACTCCGCCGCCGCACCTCCCGCGTGAACTCGGGCAGGGCAGCGCACTCGCGCTCAACATGCTGGAGATGGTCGGCGTCGGCCCTTTCATTACGCTGCCGCTCATCGTTGCCGCGATGGGTGGGCCACAGGCGATGCTGGGGTGGGTGCTCGGCGCGGCCCTGGCGCTTTGCGACGGCCTTGTCTGGGCCGAGCTGGCGGCCGCGCTGCCGGAGGCCGGCGGCTCTTACGCCTTTCTTCGTGAGATCTACGGACCCGGCCGCACCGGCCGCCTCATATCCTTCCTCTATGTCTGGCAGTTCACGCTGAGTGCGCCGCTGGTGATGGCGTCGGGAGCCATCGGTCTCGCGCAGTATGCGAGCTATTTGTACCCGGGGCTGTCTCTCAGGCTGACAGCGAGTGGTCCGTTCGAGCACATCGAGCGCTCCAGCCTGATGGCGGTTGCTGTGGTTGTGCTGGTTGTAACGCTGCTCTATCGTCGCTTGCGGGCTATCGAGCGGATGGCCTGGGTTCTATGGGCGGGAGTCATCTTCACGCTCGGGATCACCATCGTCGCCGGATTGGCGCACTTTCACGCGCGGCAGGCGTTCTCGTTTCCCGCAGGCGCGTTTCAGCTGAACCATCGCTTCTTTATCGGGCTGGGCGCAGCCATGCTGATCGCAACCTACGACTACTGGGGCTACTACACCATCGCGTATCTTGCGGGCGAGGTGCGTGACCCCGGCCGCACGCTGCCGCGCACCATCCTCGGCTCGATCGTGATTGTTGCGGTGCTCTATCTGGTGATGAACGTCAGCGTGCTTGGGGTGATTCCGTGGCAGGAGTTCACAAGCACTCGGCCGAGCGCGAGCCATACCGCTGTCGTCGCTGAATTGCTGGGCCGTAGCTTTGGGCCGGTGTGGGCGAAGATCGGCGCGTGGCTGGTCATCTGGACAGCCTTCGGCTCACTCTTCTCACTGCTGCTGGGCGGCTCGCGGGTGCTGTGGGCTGCCGCGGCAGAGGGCAACTACTTCCGTCCACTTGCCCAGCTCCATCCGCGCGGAGCGTTTCCCGCAAATGCGCTGCTGGTGCTAGGCGGCATCGCCTGCCTCTGCTGCTTCTTCGATCTCAAGGCGATCATTGCCGCGCTGGTGGCCCTGCGCATTGTCCTGCAATTCCTACTGCAGCAGGTAGGCGTGGTGCTGCTGCGTCTTCGCCGGCCGGATCTGCCGCGACCCTTTCGCATCTGGCTCTATCCCGTGCCCGTGATCTTCGCGACGCTCGGCTTTCTGTTCGTACTGGCTTCAAGAGCCCACGCGGGCCGCGAGATCGCTGCCGCGTTGGTGGTCACCGTCTCCGGTGTGGCGGTGTACCTGCGGCGAGCTCGCCGCGATGCCGCATGGCCGTTTGCCCGGAGCCGGGACATGAGCACCGTAGAATGAGTTAGATGCCCGGCGATCATCCAGATCTGCCGGCGGTCCGTACTGTAACCGGAACCCCATGCCAGCGTCCAACCTGTTTGAGGCCACGTGGGGGCTTCCTGGAGAACGGTCATGCTAATCCGCAAACCCGCTGACATCCCTTCATCTGAAATCACTCCCAAGGCTGACTACCTGAACCGGCGCAGATTCCTTGCCGGTATGGCGGCTGCCGGCGCAGCAGCGCTGGGGGCCGAACGCATCGAGCGCATGGTCTTCCCCGGCGCCACGCAGGCCGCCGAGAAACTGCAGACCACGAAAAGTTCTTTCTCCACTACCGGCGAGACGCTCACCTCGCTCCAGGACATCACCCACTACAACAACTTCTACGAGTTCGGCACAGATAAGGGCGACCCGGCGCGCAACGCCGGTGCAATGCACACGCGCCCCTGGACAGTCCAGGTGACCGGCATGGTCAAACAGAAAAAGAAGATCGATATCGACACGCTGCTGAAGCTGAGGCCGATGGAAGAGCGGGTCTATCGCTTCCGCTGCGTGGAGGGGTGGAGCATGGTGATCCCATGGGCCGGCTACTCGCTATCGGAGTTCATCAAGGAATGCGATCCGCTACCGGGCGCGAAATATGTACAGTTCAACTCGCTCGCTGATCAGAGGCAGATGCCCGAGATGAATCGGTCAGGCATCGAGTTGCCGTATTCCGAGGGTCTGCGCATGGATGAGGCGATGCATCCGCTCACGCTGCTGACATTCGGTCTTTATGGCGAGACGCTGCCGAACCAGGACGGCGCGCCGGTGCGACTGATAGTGCCCTGGAAGTACGGATTCAAATCGGCGAAGAGTATTGTGAAGATCAATTTCACCGACAAGCAGCCGATGACAACATGGAACATCATGGCGTCGAACGAGTACGGCTTCTATTCCAACGTGAACCCCAATGTCGATCATCCACGTTGGAGTCAAAAGACGGAGCGGCGCATCGGCGCACCGCTATTCAAACAGCGCCAGCCGACACTCATGTTCAACGGCTATGGTGATCAGGTGGCAAGCCTCTACAAAGGCATGGATCTTAAAAAGTATTTCTGATCTGAAAAAGTATTTTTAAGAAAGCTTGAGTTTCTCCATGCCGAACCGGGTTGTCGTTGCGCTGAAGGTGCTGGTCCACATTGCCTGCCTGACTCCATTTCTGATTCTGGCGTGGCATACCTACCATGACCTGACGCATCCGGATGCCGTTGCTTTGCTGGGCCCGGATCCGACCGCGGCCCTTTCGCATGGCACCGGATTCGCCGCGCTGCGCATCCTGATCATTTCGCTGGCGATCACGCCCGTGCGCCGCCTCAGCAAACACCTTGGCTGGCTGGTACGCTTCCGCCGCATGCTTGGGCTGTACGCCTTCTTCTATGCCTGCGTACACCTGCTGGTGTACCTCAAGCTCTATGCCAACCTCGATTGGCCCACGCTGGTCGATGACCTGAGCAAGCGGCGCTACATCATCGCCGGCTTCTCCGCGTGGCTGTTGCTGCTGCCGCTCGCTCTTACATCGACAAACTGGTCGATCCGCAAACTGGGCAAGCGCTGGCAGGCGCTTCATCGGCTGGTCTACGTGGCTGCCATCCTCGGCATCATCCACTACTGGTGGATCGTGAAGACCGGCGTGCTCGATCCTCTGAAGATCACCGTTCTTCTGGCCCTTGTGCTGTCGGCTCGACCAGTGTGGTCGCTCATCGACGCAAGACGGCGGCAGAATCGCCTGACCGAAGCGCGACAGGGGACATGAGCTCAGTTGCTGGGTGCCGCGTTCACCACCAGGTCGGAAATGTCTGTGCCGTTCACCTCAAGCGACTGGCCGGAACTCGTGTAGCCCATGCGCGTAGACGGATCGTAGGCATTCGACAACTGAACGGTGAATTTGCCGTCCGGCACAGCGTTGAAGGTGAATGTACCGTCCTGTGCAGTCGTTGCGCTGATGGTGCCCGTCTCCCCTGAAGTGAGCCGCAGTTGCACAGAGGCTCGGGAAAGAGTGTGGCCATCCTGCTGCGAGACGACGACTCCGCTGACGGAGTGCATGCCCGCAGCCGGAATCTGAATGTCGGCTCCGGGGACCTCATCGCCGGCATGGATATCGAGCTTCTTCGCCTTACTCCGCTCGATCGTGTTGCCGTAGTAGATAGGGAAGATCGAGCGCGGCGCAGCGAAGACCGTATATGTGCCGTCTGCCAATCCGGTAAGGCGAAACTGGCCGCGATCGTCTGTTTGTGCGAACCCGGCGAAGCTCTGCCGGGCGCCGCCTGCCCCCTGCGTCTGTGCACCCGTGGTCAGAAGAAAAGCCTGCACCGATACCCCGGCTGCGGGCGCACCATCATCGAAGCTCACGCTCCCGCTGATGGTTGCTCCGCGATAGAGCATGATCTGCACGCTCGCGGTCTGGTTCGCTGCCACGCTCACCCGGGTTAATTGACTGGTGAGCCGGTCGCGATCAGCGCTCGCGAGATTCTCGACATCACGGAGCAGCCCACGAAGCGGCTGGACGTATCCCGGCATCGTAACGTCCGCGTAGTAGTCTCCTGGAGAAACGCCGGTGATGCGAAATGAACCGTCGGAGCCGGTCGTCGCGAATCCGCCGCGGAACCCGAATCGCCCGCCCTGCGCATCCACCGGCTGCAGCCGAAGATTGGCGAAGCGCGCAGGTTTCTGAGTATCTGCGCAGTAGACGTGCCCGGTCACCGTCCCCGTGTCGCGGTCCTGCGCTTGTGCAGCGAATATCACGAGACCAGCGACCACCGCCCAGAGCAGGGAAGCGAGCTGCCGATGACTGCGCATTCGTCACGTCCTACGGTTCTTCGATGCCGAAAAAAATGTCAGTCTCGTGCTCGAAGCGCTCCGGGCGGCGCGCTGACGCCAGCAGGTAGCGCTCCTTGTGCCCATATTTCTCAAAAACTTCTGCCGCGCGGCTCATCACGCCTTGAGTGTCGTGGGCCTCGATCGCTCGCCGCTTCATTTCCTGGAGCACACCAAGATCGAGCTCGATAGATGCCGGAGTGCGCGGGGCCACGGCTGCTTCCTCTTTGAACTTCGAGACGGTGAAGTTCGTCGACTCGTAATACAGCTTTTGCGGCGCCCATATCGCGAGCCCCGTCGCGAGCTGCTCCGGGGCAAAGTTGCTGCGCCCGCTCCATTGGAAAGCAGCAGTCGCCGCAAATCCGGCGACCGTGTGGTCGCGATGCAGGTTTGGACCGCCGTCGGCGCCGAACGTGAGCACAATGTGCGGCCGGAGCTGCCGCATTCGCTCCACGAGCCGCGTGGTGATCTCAAAAAGATTCGCCTGGATCAGCGCCCCATCCGGATACTTCCACACCTCGTGCCGGGTGACGCCCAGGATGGCGCAGGAAAGGTCCAGCTCCGCCAGGCGGGCGGCAGCCAGCTCGTCATCGCTGCGGGTCTCGCCGCGGTTCGACGCCGCGCGACCTTCCGTTAAACAAATCACGGTGGTATCGGCCGCTCGTGCGTGCGCCATCAGCAGCGCACCGCCGAAGCCGCCGCTCTCATCATCCGGGTGTGCCGTCACGCACATCAGACGTAGCGCCAAGCTGTTCTCCTTCGACGAAGGTGTCAATGACTGTCGGATAGTCCCAGGGCAGCGAGCGCTGCGCCACCGGGCGGAAGCTGAAGCGGTGCAGCGGCGTGGGGCCATGCTCTGCAAGGGCTCGCTTGTGCTCCGGCGTCGAATAACCCTTGTGCGAATGCAGACCGTACTGCGGCCATTGTTCGTGGTACTCGCACATACGCCGGTCGCGATAGACCTTCGCGATCACAGAGGCAGCGGCAATGGAGATCGAGAGGGAATCACCGTAAATGATGCTGGTCTGCGCGCAGGGTAAGTTCAGGCGCATGGCATCAATCAGCAAATGGTCCGCAGCGGGCATGAGCCGCGCGACCGCAGCCAGCATTGCCAGTTTCGAGGCCTGATAGATATTCACGCGATCGATCGTCTCTGCGTCCACCTCTTCGATCGCAAAGCAGACAGCGCGCGTCTCGACAATTTTGGACAGCCGCTCACGATCCTCGCGCTCCAGTTGTTTGGAATCGCGCAGCCCGCGGATCCGGCAGTCCGGCGGCAGAATGACAGCCGCGGCTACGACTGGTCCGAACAGAGCGCCTCGCCCGACCTCATCCACACCAGCCACCAGAACTGCACCCGCGGCACGCGCTGCTTTTTCGTAGCGCAGTCCGCAGTGGAGCTTCTTCAGCATGCGCATCTTGCGCGTAGAAGGAGAAAGCGCTTCCTCGTCAAGCCGCTCGATCTCCTGTTCACTGATTACTTTGACCGGCGCCATTTGCCCCAGTGTACGTCGTGCGGGGTTGTCGAAAAGCAGGTCACCAAGAGGATCGCCGCGCATAAGGGAGGGCCGCATGGTCAGTTTGACCACACGGCCCACTCCTCAAGCGCAGTTCTCTCTCAGGCGCTCAGCTCGGCCTGTTCCGCTGCTTCCTCGTCCACATCGCGATCCTGGCGGCTGTCCGGCAGCAGGCCGAGGGCCTGCCGCTCGAAGAGCCGCTTGTAGACACCGCCAGATTGACGGACGAGTTCTTCATGGCGGCCCTCCTCGACCACCGCGCCGCGTTCGAAGACCAGGATGCGGTCGAGCATCCGCACCGTGGAGAGCCGGTGTGCGATGACAATCGCGGTCCTGCCGACTATGAGCCGTTGCATCGCCTCCTGGATGAGCGCCTCCGATTCTGAGTCAAGGCTGGAGGTCGCCTCGTCCAGAATCAGGATCGGCGCATCCGCCAGGAAGGCCCGGGCCAGAGCCACGCGCTGCCGCTCGCCGCCGGATAGCTTTACGCCGCGTTCGCCGACCAGCGTGGCATAGCCCTTCGGCTGGCGCGCGATGAACTCATGCGCATTCGCCAGCCGTGCCGCGCGCTCGATCTCTGCCATCGTCGCGCCCGGCCGCCCATACGCAATGTTCTCCGCCAGCGAACGATGAAACAGAACCGGGTCCTGTGCGACGAGTGCAAGCTGCGCGCGCAGTGACACCTGCGTCGCGTTCGCGATCTCCTGCCCGTCGATCAGGATGCGGCCGTCCGTCACGTCATAAAGCCGCTGCAACAGCTTCACGAATGTCGTCTTGCCGGAGCCCGAGTGGCCCACCAGTCCGACGCGTTCTCCCGGCGCAATGCGCAGCGAGAAGTCACGGAAGAGTGGTTCAGTCTGCGCACCGTAGCGGAAGGTCACATGATCGAACAACACCTCGCCTTCCCGAATGTGCAGCGGGCGCGCGCTTTCGCGGTCCGCTACGCCAAGCGGATGCGAATGCATGGCCACCATCTCCTCCATCTCGTTCACGCTGCGCTGCAGGTTGGCCACATGCTGGCCGACATCGCGCAGGTATCCATGGACAACGAAGTAGCTGGTGAGCACGAAGGTGACATCGCCCGCAGTCGCACGGCCGCTCCACCACAGCCAGATCGCGCAGCCGGTCACGCTGGCACGCAGCACCAGCAACACCGTCTGCTGCATGCTGCCGCTTTGTGTGCCGCGTATCCAGTGCCGCAGGGTGCGTCGCCGCCACTTGCCCATGACCAGACCGAGACGCGTGTCCTCGCGGCTCTCCGCGCCGAAGGATTTCACCACTGCGTTGCAGGTCACAGAATCAGCCATGGCGCCGCCCACCAGCGTGTCCTGCGCGTTGGAGAGCCGTGCCGCCGGCGCGACGTAGTAAAGCGACAGCCACACGGACAGCGCGACGTAGAGCACGGCTCCCGTGCCGACGACCGCACCCATCGCCGGCCAGTGCCATCCCAGCAGAACGGAGGAGCCGATCAGGACCAGCACTGCAGGCAGAAGCATGAGCAGGATCGTGTCGTCCATCATGTCCACCGCCCACATGCCGCGTGTCACCCGCCGCACGATGGAGCCGGCAAAGTTGTTCGCATGCCAGTCCGTCGAGAATCGCTGCACGCGCCAGAAGGCATCGCGCGCGAAGCGCGACATCAAACGCGACGTCAGATAGCAGATCGCCACCAACGCGAAATACCGGCCGGCAACCAACACCAGGCCCAGCGCAGCCATGCTACCCAGTGCCCAAAGCGCGGCATGAAGCGCATGCAGTTTTGCCGCATACGCATGCGAAGCCGCAACTGTCCCATGTATCGCGACGGCATCCACCAGGCGCCCGGCGAAGACCGGCATGAAGAGATCGGCAACGGTTGCCATCAGCATCGCAGCAGTGACGGCGGATACCAGCCATGCCTCGCGCCGCCAGTGGCGGAAGAGGAATGCAAGCACGTCGCGCATCGCATGATTATTTCGAGAGGCTTTCATTAGGTCTCACTCGTGCAGGGAACTGGCCATCAGCCGGAACCCCGGAAGAACCACAAGTTGAATTGCCAACCTGGAAGTGAGGAGCCTCAGAGTGAACCAATCTCGATCTGTTGTGCGGAAAGAGAAAGGCCCTGAGGCAGCGCCCCAGGGCCTTCGCGAAATGCTGACGAAGACGCTAAGTGCGCTCCACTTCCTTCAGACGGGCAGCCTTGCCACGCAGGCCGCGGAGGTAAAAGAGCTTTGCGCGACGGACACGAGCCGACCGAACCTTCTCGATCTTGTCCACCACCTTGGAATTCAGCGGGAAGATACGCTCCACGCCCTGACCAAAGCTCATCTTGCGGACGGTGAAGGATCCCTGCGGGCCGTGCTTCTTGGCAATCACAATGCCTTCAAAGGCCTGCAGACGCTCCTTTTCACCTTCCTTGATCTTTACCTGCACGCGTACCGTGTCGCCCGGAACAAAATCGGGAAGGTCCGTACGCTGGAGCTTCTCGGCAAGGCGCTGCATAACTGGATGGATTGACATAAGAATTTCCTAGAGATTAATTCGAACTTCTAGTGTACACAATTTTGCGCCGGTTGGCACCTGAAAGAAACCACAACGCCTAAGGACTACACTGCAACGAATTATCCATATGCGATCTTTCGCGGCCCTGATTTTCGCGGTCCTGGTTCCAGTGTACGTTGTCGCGCCGTGCACCCCAGCTGTTGCACAGGCGCCGCCTCCCCCTGTGCAGAACGGCACGGTCTTTCACGCCGGCACAACTCTGGTTCTCGTTCCAGCCCTGGTGCGCACGAAAAAGGGTGAGCCAGTCTTCAGTTTGACCGCCAATGATTTCCTGCTCACCGATGACGATGCGCCGCAAACGCTCGCGCTCGAGCAGGACACCGATAGCGAGCCATTGGCTTTGGTTGTCGCCGTCGAGACCGGAGGCGCCGGAGCGCGTCACCTCGACGACTATCGCAATCTCGGCTCGACCATCGAAGCCCTGGTCGGCAATGTCCCGCATCGGGTTGCGCTGGTGGGGTTCGACAGCGAGCCGCGCCTGTTGGAAGACTTCACACCGGATCTCACCGCCACAGCGGCGGGCCTCCACGATCTGGAATCGGGAGACAGCGGAGCAGCGATCCTCGACGGCTTGAAATTCTCCGTGGAGCAGTTACAGAAGCAACCGCCGGAATATCGGCGCGCGATTCTGCTGCTCAGCGAGACCGTGGATCACGGCAGCCACATGGCGCTTGAAGACGCAGTACGTTCCGTCAGCGATACCAACACGGTCATTTACAGCTTCGCGTTTTCGTCGACCAAGGCGATCGTACAGGCAGGCCAGAAAAAGTTTCCTCCGCATCAGAATCCAGCGCCTCCCGGTGGCTGTCTGGCGCAGGATCCAAACGAAGATCCTTCAGAAGCTCAGGGCAAATTTGAGAAGACCTATGATTGCATCGGCCTGTTCGCACCGCCGCTCCGCGTAGCGAAGGTAGCGGCGCTTTTAGCCGAGAGCGCGATGCGCCAGAATGCTGCTGAAACAGTCGCGCATCTCACCGGTGGCGAGTACTACTCCGTCAAGGATCGCCGAAGTCTGCAGAAGGACATGCTGACGGTTTCCAATCACGTGCCCAATCGCTATGTGCTCAGCTTCCGCCCGGAGGCGCCGCATCCCGGCCTCCATACCCTCAAGCTGCAGCTGAAGGATTATCCCAATCTGGAGATCACCGCGCGCAGGAATTACTGGGCGCAGGAGCCGACAGCCGATAAAACGCCTTGACGACGGAATGTCCGAAAATACCTGCGCTATTTCTCTGCGCGAAACGTCTTTCCCAGTTCCTGCTCTGCGAGACGGAAATAATGCCGGAAGTTGTAAATCAGAGGCGACCATTTCTGGGGATCGATGTGATTGTCGCCGAGGACGAATTCATTCGCCACATGAACGCGCACGACTTCGACTTCCGCGGCAACCCCACCACCAAGTTGGTTGATCTTCTCTCCGCTCAACCTGTGCAGCTGAACGACCCGCGCCTCCAGATGCACAGGGCACTGTTTCGCGCGCTCTGGCTGCACGACCTCGCTGGGCAACGGGCTGAGGCCGGAGACGCCAAACTTGTCAGGCTCAAAGCGAAATTGATTCGCCTTAATATCCGGCACGGGATTTTTTCCAGTCAGTGGCGCGAGCTTCTCCACCTGTTGCCACATATCCGGTGATGGAATATTCACGACACACTCCGGCAGCCGCGCCAGATTGTCAGCGGTTTTTGTCTCATCCAGCAGGCCGAGCAGCAAAGTCCAACCCAAAGCCCAGAAGGACGAAATCGGTGCGAGGTTGGTGCTGCCATCCTCGTTGACTGAACTGACCAACGCTACCGGCGTACCGAAATAGAGGATCTTCGGTTCAATCGTGCGAAATTCCTGGGGCACAGTGAACTCCTATTCGGAGGATTCCGCGCCACGCTCTCGCGTTGCCCTACTCAGGAATTGGCGGTCTGCTGGGCTCAAGCCGGCATTCTTGAGCAGATCCGGACGGTTGTGCAGCGTCTTGAGCAGTGCCTGCTCCCTCCGCCACTTGCGAATTGCCGCGTGATCGCCGCCGCACAACACCTCGGGCACCGGCAGTCCGCGAAATTCTGCCGGGCGCGTGTAGTGCGGGTAATCCAGCAAGCCGCCGCTGCCATGCGTCGAACGCGGGGGCGCACCTTCTGCAGTGACGGAACCAACATCCGGAATGCCAAAGCTTTCGTACGCGGAGGAGGCCTCGTTCCCCAGCACGCCTGGAACGAGGCGCGTTGTGGCGTCCATCACAATGGCTGCAGCCAGTTCGCCGCCGCTCAGCACATAATCACCAATCGACAGCTCACGATCGCAGAAGAGCGTATTCACCCGTTCGTCGACACCCTCATAGCGGCCACAGATCAGCACAATTCGCTGCAACTGGGCCAGCTCCCGCGCAACCTGCTGCGTAAAGGGCTCGCCCTGCGCCGATAGGAGAATTACACTTTCGCGATCACGATTGCGCTCCGATTTGGCGCCCATGCCAAGCGATTCAATCGCTGCAGCCAGCGGCTCCGGCTTCAGCACCATACCCTCGCCGCCACCGAAGGGGCGATCGTCTACCGTGCGATGGCGGTCGCTGGTGAAGTTCCGAAGATCGTGCCGTTCGCACTGCGCGATGCCGTTCTCCAGCGCGCGGCGCACGATGCCGTGAGTAAGGAATCCATCGAAAAATCCCGGAAAGATGGTGAGGATATCAAAGCGCATCATCGCCTCCCGCCTCGTCATCTTCCTCGCTCGTCTGCCGCTGTGCCGCACGCTCTTCCTCAGTCATGGGCGCGTTGATTGCCGTCAATCCCGCTGGCAGCCGCATCCGCAGCACGCGGGCTTCGAGATCGAGTGAGACGAGAAATGCCTTCGCGAAAGGGATCAGCAGCTCTTCGCCGCCGCTCTTG
>DASUWP010000316.1:0-2507 GCA_036378335.1 Acidobacteriaceae bacterium
GAATGTGGTAGAAAACGCCAGCCAGTCCATCGGCGATCATCAGGACCGACGCCGCCGGCATCCATTTGCGGAACGCCTCATCGTTGCGCAAGGCCGCGATGCTGGTGGCCATCAGGGCGGCGCTGGCGCCGACCGGCGTCCACATCACCCACTGGTTGTAGCTGCCGCGATAATGCTCAATGGCGGCTTCGATGCCGCCGATGGCCGCACTCACGACGGAGGTGGCCGTCAGCACTTTTGCGAGGCGGCGGACGACGCGGGCCAGCTCGGGATCGCGTCCGCGCAAGGCGTCGATGGCCGTGACCGTACTCTCAATGAGCGGTTGCTCGGTTGCGCTGCGCGCGTCCTCATTTGAGGTCTGAGAGGCTGATCTGCTCACCTGTAGTTCCACTCACTCATGGAGTATCGAGGAGGACCGTGTGTTGCCCGCGCTCGAAACTGTGGGCTAGCAGCCCGTGGTAGAAGTGGACACTCGGCTACTGCTTGACACTGAGGCGAACAGAGGTGCTGGCGGACTACTGCAAATCGAAGAAAGCGCTCAATATGAGCCAACTATCGCCAGCGGCGGCATAAAGGCCAATTAACAGCGCCAGACGTTCGTGAGTGCCTTGTAATCGGCGCGGCTTACCGACTCCAAACCTGTGGCGCAGGACGAGGCCTAAATTGAATGCACTCGCGTGCACAACTAATCGCTTGAGGATGTTATTGTGCCGGCGCAGATGCGTGCGCCGCATCCCGCCGGTGTCGTAGAGGTGAGTTAACGACCGCTCCAGCAGCTCTCCACGACAGCGCAGCAGAGCTCTCCCGCGGTGACCGCTAATGCGTCGTCGATTCGCGTAAACACGGTCGCGGTCCTCCGGGTTGGTCTTCCAGCGCCGCTTCCTGCGGTGGGGTTCGGAGATGTAAGTACGTACTTGCGCATCCTGTAACTGCTGCAGGACGGTATTGCTGTGATAACCCTTGTCCGCGACGATCTCCTGGATGATGTCTGGGCTCACGGTGGCGCCCACTTCAGGCTGGGCGATCACGTGTACCAGAGCTTCACCCGCCGTGGCCACCGTGTCCATAATGGTCTGCGTGTCGCCCGTATTTGCGGGCTGCAATGTCACCGCCACAATCGCGCCCGTGGTCATGTCCACCGCGTGCTCAGCTTTGTGCGCCAGATGAGTCCGGCCGTCCTTCATCTTGGTGATGCACGCATCGGGATCTTGGGGATGGACCCATTCTTCGTTGCCGCCTTTGCCCTTCCGCTCCCGATCCAATCGCGCCAAGTCATCCCGCGTCGGCGTCGCAATGCCCGAGGCTTGCGCCAGGGCCGTCAGAAACTCCTCATAACTGGTGCCGCTATCGCGCCGCACAATGCTGCGCAGGGCCGCATTGGCTTCCAGCGTGGTGGCGTCAATACCGATGGTCTTACCCTTCAGCAGTCCTGCTTCCGCTACTCTTTCCAGCACCCACCCGAACACCTGCTCATGGGTCTCCAGATCAATCAGCCGCCGCGTTCGCGAAATCGTGGAGTGATCGGGGGTCTGTTCATCCAGCGCCACGCTGATAAAGCTGCGCAAGGCCAGCGAGTCGGCCGCCCGCCAAGCGATGCCACGCTCCGAGTCCAGCCCTTCGAAGTACCCGATCAGCAACAAGCGGAAGTAGATGCCTGGCGGAAGACTCGGCCGCCCCATCTTCGCGGCGTAGAAACGCGTGCACTGTCGCTCGACGAACAAATCAAACCCGTTCCCCTCGAGCAGCCGGTTCAACTCCAAATAAAACGGGTGTGCCACGCTTTTGGGCAGCTCCGTGTGCGCCACCCACAGCGCTTCTTGTCGCCGCCGCTTCTCCCGTCGACCCATCGCCATGCGCGCAGTCTAGGCGTGCGCCGATGATTTTTTACAACTGTTTCTCTCTCAGGAATCTAGACTTTCACCACGGGCTGCTAGGGGAGGTGCTGTGCTCTTTGAAAACTGAATATCAAGGGGAACGCCCCTCGGAACTGTCAAAAAGCTGGAATCCGGGTGCCGCAGTTTGTGCGGCATCCGGCTCAGCGCGGCAAAACGACACAGGGTGACAAATTCGAATGATTGCGCTGGGGATAGGTGATGCGCGCGACTTCGTAACTGACTCATAATCATCAACTTACACTCATGTCTCAACACACCTAAGGTAAACAACTGTAACGCGAATCGTGGGTGGGACGTCGGGGATGAGCCGTCCCAGTCAATCGTGCGCCGCGGAGCGCTCGATTCCCCGCACCGCCCCTGCGCGCAGCGTGGGGGCGGAATAACGTGGTCCACAGCGAAGCGGTCCGGCGACCGCGGAGCTGTGCGTTAATCCAACGACGCCAACCTCCACGCGTGTCCGCCGCAGCGGATACGCCCGCCGTCCCGTCCTGCCGGGACGGGCATTCGATGGGATAAGGAATGTCCGTTCGTCGCGATCGCGCGAGCGTATCCGCACAGCCCGCAATGCGGACGTGAGCGAATAGCCACGGTTGGAATCCCGACAGCGTCGGG
>DASUWP010000317.1:0-9373 GCA_036378335.1 Acidobacteriaceae bacterium
GCGCACGCGCAGATGCCGTGCCATGCTGAGCACGACCGGAGAAGTATGGCCGGTAATAATGCAAGTGAATCCGAGTGCGAACAGAACTGGCAGCAGCACGGGCTGGTGGTAGAAACGCGAAACGGGCCAGGCAAGGATCCAGCAGCCGCTGGCGATGACATAGCCGCGGATGTATTCGATCGTCCACGCGGTGTTCACGAAACTCGCTTCGTCTCCGCGCGGATTCTGAATCACGTTGTCCTGCAAACCAAGGTGGGAAAACAGATACAGGCCTACGATGATCGCAGTCGCCAGTGACAGGAGTCCGAAGTAAGCTGGCAGGAAGAGATAGGCAAATATCAGGCTGTTCAGCAGGCGAAGCGCCATGCTTCCCGCAGTCGTAAACCCGACAAAGATGGTTCCATCGAGCGCCTTCCGCTCCAGCTTGCGGCGGCTGGCATCAGAATGAATGGGCGAGTCCTGTGGCGGCCCCATGTTGGGACCTAACAGCGGTTCAGCACGGCCATCCAGCTCAGTCGTGTACTCTCCGCTCACTGCTCACCCTTTCCGAGATGAGATGCGTCAGACACACCCGGTGCATAGCGCATCGCTGCACCGGGGTTGAAATTCGTCACTGGTGTCAAAAAGAGTAAGCTCCGGGCAGCCGCAACTCACCAGGGCACACATGCACGAGGGCTCAGTTCTTGGCGACGAGCTGTTGCGCCTGCAGCGTTACCAACTCGGAGAGATCTTTCTTCTCCAGCCCGTGTACTTCCTTATTAAAGGTGTCGACTTTACTGGACCAGTTCATGGAGCAGAACTTCGGTCCGCACATCGAGCAGAACGCCGCTTCCTTGTAGTAGTCGTCGGGGAGAGTCTCGTCGTGCATGGCGCGCGCCGTCTCCGGATCAAGTGAGAGGGCGAACTGCTTCTCCCAATCGAAGGTGTAGCGCGCGTAGCTGATGGCATCGTCGCGGTCGCGGGCGCCTGGACGATGCCGCGCGACATCGGCAGCGTGCGCAGCAATCTTGTACGCAATGATGCCATCCTTCACATCCTTCTCGTTGGGCAGACCCAGGTGTTCCTTCGGCGTGACGTAGCAAAGCATCGAAGCTCCGTGCCATCCGATCATCGCCGCGCCGATCGCACTGGTGATGTGGTCGTATCCCGGGGCGATATCGGTCACCAGCGGTCCAAGAGTGTAGAACGGAGCACCGAAGCAGTACTCAACTTCCTTGTCCACCTGTTCCTTGATCTTGTCCAGCGGCACGTGACCGGGACCTTCGATCATGACCTGCACATCGTCCTGCCACGCGAGCGCGGTCAGCTCGCCGAGTGTCTTCAGTTCGGCAAATTGCGCCGCATCGCTCGCATCAGCGATGCAACCCGGCCTAAGGCCATCACCCAGCGAGAAGCTGACGTCGTGCTTCGCCATCACCTTTACGATGCGATCGAAATTCTCGTAGAGGAAGTTCTGCTTGTGATGGTGCGTCATCCATTGCGCAAGGATGGCGCCACCGCGGCTGACGATACCGGTGATACGGCTGGCCACCATGGGGATGTACTGGACCAGCACGCCGGCATGCACGGTAAAGTAGTCGACGCCCTGCTCGGCCTGCTCCTCAATAACTTCGAGGTAAACATCAATATTCAGGTCTTCGAGCCGCTTCACGCGGTTCAATGCCTCATAGATCGGCACTGTACCGATGGGCACGGGAGAATGGCGAAGGATGGCTTCGCGAATTTCCGGGATATTGCCGCCGGTCGAGAGATCCATTACGGTATCCGCGCCAAAGCTGACTGCGGTGTGAAGCTTGGCGAGTTCCTCATCGATGTTCGAGCTGACCGCGGAGTTTCCGATGTTGGCGTTGATCTTGCAGCGGGATGCAATTCCAATCGCCATCGGTTCGAGTTCGGGATGATTGATGTTCGCGGGGATGATGAGGCGCCCGGCTGCGATTTCGGCACGGATGAGCTCGGCGTCAAGTTGCTCCCGCTTGGCAACAAACTCCATCTCCTCGGTGATACGGCCGAGACGGGCGTAGTGCATCTGGGAGACATTTCGGTCGCCGGTGCGCTCCACTTCAGCGCGGCGTTTCTCCACCCATGGCGCGCGGGGCTGCAGAATTTCCGTGGTGGCGTAGCTCTCGTGCTCTCGGTTGTCCCTCATCCTGTCTCCCTCCAGGCGCGACCGGAGCGGGATCGCCCAGTACTCCAACACGCGTGGTCTCCGCTTGATTATAGCGAGATTGCCGGGCTTCCTGAGTCGTGCAGCTTTCGAGCGCAACACGCATCTAATGCGCCGCTTGACGCTTGTACAGCGCGCGACCTAACCTGAGAACATCCCATGCAACAGCGCTCCCAAACATTTCGTATCGGCCTCGCAGTAGTGGTGGTTCTCGGCGTCATCGCCTGGCTCGCGGTGAGCGGCATCCAGTCAAACAAGAGCTACTACGTCACCATCACCGAATTGCAGGGCATGGGCAGCAAGGCGTACACGCGCCATCTGCGTGTCGCAGGGAATGTCGCGCCTGGTTCCATTGAACGCAACGGCACCCACGCGCAATTCGTGCTCATCGAGCAGGGAAAGAAGCTGCCGGTGCAGTACGCCGGCGTGGAGCCGCCACCCGATACGTTCAAGGACGATGCACAGGCGCTTGCCATTGGCACTTTCGGACGCGACGGCGTCTTCCACGCGACCGAGCTGCAGGCCAAGTGCGCATCCAAGTATGCGCCCGCGCAGAAGCCCGGCGCCCCAGCGCCCGCGGACAAGACAGCCGCGCTGCGCACACCCGCTTCCACCAGCGCAAACTGACCCGCTCGCTATACTGCGAGTGCCTATGTCAGCATCTGTCGCCACAGTGCAGGAGGTGTCCAAGCTCTATGGACGCTTCGCGGCATTGCGCCACGTGAACGCCACGTTTGAGCCGGGGTGCTGCTACCTGCTGCTCGGCGAGAATGGCGCGGGCAAATCCACGCTGCTGCGCGTGCTTGCCGGGCTGTTGCGTCCTACGTTAGGCACCGTGCGCGTGCTGGACCGCACTGCAGCGGAGGCTCGCGGCAGCATCGGCTACATGAGCCACGCGGCGATGCTCTACGACGAGCTGACAGCACGCGAGAACCTGGAGTACACGGCGAAGCTCTATGAGGGGCAGCCGTGTCTCAGTCCGGACCGAGCGTTGCACATGGTTGGGCTGGATCCTGCGCTAAGTCGGCCAGTCGGGCAGTATTCGCAGGGTATGCGGCAGCGGACGTCGCTGGCGCGCGTACTGCTGTCTCAGCCCCAATTCCTACTGCTGGACGAGCCCTTCTCCAACATGGACCGCGCGAGTGCCGAGCGCATGCTGGCGCTGCTGGACGAATTGCGCGGCGCTGGACGAACCATGGTGCTGACAACCCATCAGCGCGAGTTGGCCGAACCCATGGCTGATGTCGTGCTCATGATGCAGAATGGCACGCTCACCACTGCGGAGAGCGTATGAAGACCAATGCGGCGCGCATCCTTGATGGCCTTGGCATCGCCTATACGCTGCAGGAGTACGAGGTGGATCCGGAAGACCTGCGCGCGACCACGGTTGCCGCAAAGATCGGCATGCCTGCGGAACAGGTCTTCAAGACGCTGCTGTGCGCGCTGGGCGGTAACGACTATGCCTTTGCGGTCGTTCCAGGCGATGCGGAACTTGATTTCAAGAAGCTGGCGAGGGCGGCCGGAGTGCGCAAGGCGGAGATGGCCTCGCTCAAAGATGTGCAACCGCTGACCGGCTACATTCGCGGCGGCGTCACCATCTTTGGGGCCAAGAAAGCGTATCCGGCGTTTGCCGATGAGACGATCGAAATTTTCGACGCGATATCAGTGTCGGCCGGACATCGCGGCGTGCAGATCGTGCTCTCTCCCGCGGACTACCTGCGGGCGACCGGCGCCACGATCGCAGACCTCACAAAGGATGCGGCCTAATGGGCGCGGCGCTGTGGGCGCATCTGCAGAAGGACCTGCGCATCGAGTGGCGTGCAAAGGACGCGATGCAGTCGATGCTGTTCTACGCGCTGTTGGTGGTCGTGCTCTTCTCGCTCGCCTTCGATCCCACGCGTGAGACGTCGCGGGAATATGCCGGCGGCGTGATGTGCGTTGCGGTGCTGTTTGCCGCAGTGCAGGCCCTGAACCAGGCGTGGTCGCGAGAGCTGCGCGGCAACGTCCTCGATGCGCAGCGCATGTCTCCTGCCCCGGCGAGTGCGCTCTATTTGACAAAGGTGCTGTCGAATTTCATTTTCGTGCTGATCGTCGAAGCGGTGTTGACGCCGGTCTTCGTGATCTTCTACAACCTGCATCCGCTGGGGAATGGGTGGCTGTTCTTCGTCATCCTGCCGCTGGGAAGCTGGGCGCTGGTGGCGAATGGCGTCTTCTTCGCGGCGCTATCGCTGCGGGCCCGATCGCGGGAGCTGCTGCTGCCTCTGGTGCTCTTTCCTATCTTCATTCCGGCTCTGCTGGCGATGGTACTGGCAGCGACCGATGTGCTGACCGGCGAAGCCGAGCCAGGACTTTGGATCAAGATGCTGGTCGGCTACGACATCATCTTCACGGTGCTGAGCGTGCTGCTGTTCGAAACGGTGTTGCACGCCGAGTGAAAACTTGCGGTACCGTTATTCACCTGAAGGATTAGCTGTCTTTCAGGTGTGTCGAGCCATCGCAAGATCCACGATCTCCCCAACCATTTGCGTATAGGAGAGGCCGGATTTCTTCGCGGCCATGGCGAACTCCTGTCCGCTGGAGAGCCATGGGTTCGGATTCGCTTCGATCACATACACTTCGCCCTTGTTCGATACGCGCATGTCGATGCGGCCATAATCGCGAAGCTTGACGGCGCGATAGGCCTTGATCGCGATCTCGTTGAGCTTGGTTACGGTTTCTTCATCCAGGTCTTCAGCGATGGCCGATTTCGTGAGCTTATAGGCTTCTGAGTTTTTCTCGAATTTCACATCCTGACTGGCGATTTTGGGCATTCCCTTCGGTAGCTTCGAGAGATCAAGCTCCACTAGCGGAAGCGCATATGCCTTGTCATAACTGCCGAGGATGGCGGCGTAGATCTCGCGTCCTTCGATGTATTCCTCAATCAAAGCGGGAGAATCGAATTCCGTCTGTATATAGTGGACACGCTCCATCAGCTCCTTCACATTGGTAACGACGGCAGCGGCATCGATGCCGATGGATCCATCTTCGGAGGTGGGTTTCACGATGAGTGGGAACGAGATGTCATGTGCGTGATCGATATTGCCGCGATAGGATGTCGCGAAGTAGGGTGACTGAATTCCGTAAAAAGCGAACATCTTCTTGGCAATGGATTTGTCCTGTGCAAGGACATTCGCGTGCGGTCCCGAGCCGGTGTAGGGGATATCGAGCATGTCCAGGAATGCAGTGACATTCATCTCCTTGGTGTCGTCGCCCGCATAAGATTCCGTGAGATTGAAAACGAGATCGGCGCCGCATTTGGCGAGGCCGAGGAGTGATTGCCGTCGTCCGTCGAGAACGTAATACGACGGCTCATGACCGAGCTTCTCCAAGGCCTCGAAGATCTCTTCGCGGTCGTGCTTTACCGGCTTCTTCTTGCGTTTCGTTTGCGTCTTGCGCTTGCGCGGTGCAGGAACTTCTTCCTGCACTTCAGCAGGCTCTTCTTCCCACACGTCGTACAGCACGGTTACTTTCAGCTTCGTTGCATTCACGCTGCCTCCTCAGGGATGAGTGAACTTCCCGCGGATGAGGTAATTCATTGAGAGTGCGGTTGTGTACACCGTGAATTCCGTGAGGTACTCGGACTCACGTCGAACATCTACGCGCAGACCCAGATCCTCAACACGCTTGCAGATGGCTTCCACGAGCCGCTTGACAATCGGACGTTGCACGCCGCTCCAATACGCGACCTTGTCGACGATGGGCTTGCGATGCTGACGCACCATCTCCTGGGCGGGTCGCACGCCCTTGCGCCGGGTTGGAGAGATATTGAAGATGTCCTGCAGGTCAGCATCCAATGCTATCTCCTGCAACGGTATTTCCTCCGGAGGGCTAAGCAGATAAAACTCGCCTACCGTTGATTCCATCTCATCGACGGTGATGTCCGTACGGCCGCGACGCCGGACAGCTTCGACCTCGCCGACCTTTCGCGCCATGCGATCGACGTATTGCAGCTTGGCCAGCGCGCCGCCCCAATCTTTGTAGCGCTTTCGCCACTGCGAGCGAGGGGTGAGCCAGACCGCGAAGGTTTCTGCAAAATCTTCATCGGGATGCTTCTGCGCGTACCAGCCAGCCATGTGGCGAACATACTTCCGCGAGAACGGTATGGGGCGATAGTTATCGCGATAAGCGCGACGAAATGGGCCGAAGAGGTCGCGCCACTCAGCCGATTTATAGAGCTGGTAGGCGTAGTTGAATGCGTGCCCGGCTTCATGACGCATGTACATCATGATCTCTCGCGCGTCTTCCAGGTCGTTCATCTCGCGCTCAAGCTGTGCCAGCTCCGGGTTAGCAAGATAGAACGGAATGCCGATGACCGGCTCGCCAGAGGGACATCCCCATTCATCGGTGAGATAACAAAGCGGGCGAAACTTGTGGATGCCCTTGGCTTCCAACTCGCGATACAGCTGCTGAACGAATCGTTCAAGCGGAGAGCCCTCCAGCTTGAGGCCGAGTTCGCGAATGGGCCTGGCGAGTATGTCCTGGAATTCCGTTCGGGTTTTCTCGAAATTGTGCACTGGGCTATTCAGAGTTCTATACCAGGGAGGTTAATTTGGCACAGCAAGCGTATCGCATATGCACATAGTATTTCGGGCACGACTTCGGGCTGTCGGCAGGCCACCTGGACGTTTGCTGATGATAAGTCGACTTACACCGACCAATGCAATATCACAGATGGTGTACTTGGCTTTCTGAAGCCGATTCGCCAAACCATTCAGAGACCAAGGAGAGGGTAGCCAGAGAAACGCAGATAAAAGGTAGGATTGTCCAAGGTTCAGAAACAGGTGACCTTTGCTTCGTCCCTCTACCGTAAGCGCCGCAGACTCTCGACGGAAGGCACGAAATAATAGGAACCGCTCAGCGGCTGAGTAAAACGTGTGAGCGCGTCGCGGGTGCCGGTGACCACGCCCGCCATACTATCCAGCATTCTGGAAAGCCGCTTCTGGTCAGCGCTGAATCCAACGAACATAGTTCCATGATCCTCGACGTTTCCGTACGGCATGTTACGACGAAAGATGTCCCCAAACTCATCCTGATCGGTGCGAGCGACATGCGAGTCCGATGGTTTGTTCTCGAGTTCGATGCTGTCGAGCTTGGTGCGTCCCATGATGCGCTCCTGCTGCTCGATCGGCAGGGCTTCCCATTGCGCTGTCTTATGCTTCCACTTTTGCAGCAACAGCACGGATCCGGCAGCACCGGGAACTCCTTCGGGCAACAGCGCTGCATTGGGAGCGTCGAGCAGCGTCGGATTTTCAGAGCCATCGATGAAGCCGGTAAGATCGCGATCGTGCCGGTAAGACCAACTCGAGGTCTCATCTGCTAACGATGCCTGGTCTGCGAGCTCCTGCACAACCGAGCGGGCCATATCGAAGAGAACGTCATAGGCACTCCCGGACAGCCACACCAGCGCGTCATGTTGCGTGGCTGGCATCACGAATCCCTCCGTGCCCTGGATTTCTTTGTTGAAGCCCTCCACGCCAGGAGGCATGTCGTCTGGAACAATATCGCGCCAAAGCTCCGGCCGAAAGCCGATGACGAAGTTCACGCCTCCAGTTGTGGTCCGCGGCTCACGGATGGCGGAGATGGTCGAGGCGAACTGCTTGTGTTTCTTCGCGTCCAGAATGTCAAATTCCAGATATGCATGAGAAGACGTTCCAAGAGCGAAGATTCCAGCCTGAGGCGTATACATGCGGGCAGTATATCGGGCGACATCTTGGGCATCCGCCTAGCGGAGCTAGCATTAGCGCAATGTGGTCATCAACTGCAGTCATGCCGACCCACATGTTCCGGAACTCATACATGCGCACCGCTTTTTGAAGGGAGTTCCGGGTAGCTAAGCGTTCTTTCCTCCTCACGTTTAAGTCCATGCGTCGCCCGGCAGCGGCAACCCGATAGTCAAGCCATCTTCCTTCGCAGACAAAACCGTTCCCGCCAAATCCCTCGCTGTGCAAAGATGATGCATCTTCCGTTTCCTGCTGCGTGAGGCTGCCTAGTGATCGGCCGGGTCGTGTCCCATTACCGCATTTTGAGTGAGCTCGGCCGCGGCGGCATGGGCGTGGTGTACGCGGCGGAGGACACGCTGCTGGGCCGGCAGGCGGCGCTGAAGTGTCTGCCGGAGCAGTATGCGGACGACCCGCAATGGCTGGCCCGGTTTCAGCGTGAGGCACGTGCTGCCTCGGCGTTGAATCATCCGAATATCTGCACGATTTATGAAATCGGCGAGCAGGATGGTCATTGGTTCATTGCGATGGAGCTGCTGAAAGGCCGGACGTTGGATCGTGTGATGACGCGACCGGTTCCTATACAGCAACTGGTGGAGTGGTCGATTCAGATCAGCGATGCGCTGGATGTGGCCCATCGCCAGGGCATCGTGCATCGCGACCTGAAGCCTTCGAACATTTTTCTAACCGAGCGGGATCAGCCGAAGGTGCTGGATTTTGGATTGGCGAAGTTCGAGGACGGCTCACTGGATGGCCTTGACTCTGCCCTGCGCACTGCGAGCTTGAAGGGCCCGCTGACGACCCCGGGCCAGACGGTGGGGACGATTGCGTACATGTCTCCGGAGCAGGTGCGCGGTGATGAGTTGGACGGACGCTCGGACCTGTTCTCCTTTGGCACCGTGCTCTACCAGATGGTCACCGCGCGGATGCCCTTCGAAGGCAAAACGAGCGCCATGACCTTCGACGCCATTTTGAATCGCGATCCGGTGGTGCCGAGCGATTTAAATCCAGAGACCCCACCGGCACTGGAGCGCATCATCGAGAAGGCTCTGGAGAAGAGTGTCGACTTTCGCTATCAGCATGCTTCGGATTTGTGCGCTGACCTGAAACGGCTGAAGCGTGACAGCTCCGGGCGGACGATGTCGCGGCGCGGGTCTGATCCATCGGTTACCCCGATGCCGTCGCCGGCGGCCGTTTCCGCTCAGCCTGTTTCCGAACAGCCGCCTTCAGGACAGATTTCTGCCGGGTTGCCTGTTTCCGGAACGGCGGATGTGAATGTCCCGGCTGGTTCGGCTAGCAGGGTGTCCACAACACCTCGCGGTCACCTGAATGCAGTGTGGCTTGGCATCGGCGCACTGTGTGTGGCGGCGCTGGGCTTTGCCGGGTATTGGTTCTTTGGCCGGACGCGGCCAGTTCCATTTGAAAGCATGCGGATATCGCGGGTGACGTC
>DASUWP010000318.1:0-2166 GCA_036378335.1 Acidobacteriaceae bacterium
TGCCCAGCAGCACAGTCCCAGACACGCAAACGCGGCCAGCGCCGCAGCTAAGCGAGGCCCCGGTGTGCGCCAGTCCGCAAGATGCGCGCGGGACAGATGCCCGACGACCGCACTCACGGTGTGCAGCACCAGCGCCAGCACCGACGCGGGCACAACCGCAGCCCACGGGCTTAGCAGCGACGCCATAAATGCTGCAATCCCCAGCGGCACTAGTACGCCCACCAGCGGAATGCTGAAGAGGTTTGCCGGCAGCGCGAATAGAGTCACGCGGTGGAAGTACAACGCCATCGGCAGTATCATCACCGCTTCGGTGATCAGGCTGATGAGCGTCAGCTCTGCGGCCCTCAGCATTAACTGGATCGCAATCGGCAGCATGCGTGCGATCGGCCGCCAAGGCATCGCCTCCATCCAGAAGCGCAGCATCACACGGAAATGGGCGACACGCGGCAACATCGAAGCGTCCCGCCAGCGCTCGTTCAGCCTGCGGGTGCCTGCAAGGTATGGCAGAAATGTCCACTCGCCGAGTGGTATTGCAATTCCGGCAATCGCGACGATTGCGAGAAACGTCATCTGAAAACTCGCCTCAAAGAGCGCGCGCGGCGACCAGACGAGCACGGCCAGCGCGGCTGCTCCCAGAGCGTTCAGCGCGTTGCGCTCTCGCGAGAGCAGTCGCGTGATCAGGAAAACCGAAGCCATCAACACCGCGCGCTGCACCGGAACACCGAAACCCGTCAACAGTGCAAACGCGGGGAGGAGCAGCAATGTGATCAGGGTTGCGAGCCACTCGGCTGCACCCAGTGCGCGCGCGGTCCACATCAGCAGTCCAGCGAATATCGCAACGTGCAGGCCAGATACAACGAAGAGATGGAACGAGCCGGTGCGCTCGAAACCGAGCCGGAGCGCGTGGCCCAGCCGCGTGCGATCGCCGAACAGCATTGCGTTCAGCATGCCGGCGTCGTCCGGAGTAAGCCGCAGCAGCGCGGGCATGCTGCGATTCACTCGTGAGCGGGCGTAATCCAGCATGCGCGCTGCCGCCCAGCTCTGCGCGGCGAAGATGTGGCAGTGCAGCATGGGTGCGGAGTCACGTGGAAGCGGCCGTAACTTGCTCGCGGGCACATAGGCAGTAGCCGCGACTCCCTGGCCGAGCAGGTAGTCCGCATATTGCCACGCGCCGGGGTCGTGGTAACGCTCCGGTACGCGCAGCCTGAGCGGGGCCTGCAGCCGGTCCCCGCAACTGAGTTGCGCTTGCACACCTTCGCTCGCGAGCACCGTCAGGCGCACGCCGCCGCGCATCGGAACCATCTGCGAGGTGTCGGGCGTCACGTCTTCAATGCTGTCTACGTCCAGATCGACTGAGAGTACGGGTGGCGCGCTGCTCTCATCCCAGCCGTCCCAGTCGCGGTCCGAATCCACGGGTTGTGTGCGGCGGGCGAGCTCACGGACACGTACTACGCGGCCTTCCACCGTGCGGTTCAGGCCGTCGGCGTAAGCCAGCAGAGCGGTCTGTGGGGCGGGCGCCGGCTCTAGCTGGGCCGACCACAATCCGATGCCGAGCCAAAGGGCTCCCAGCGGAAGCAGCGTCAGGCGAAACGCGCGGCGCAGTGCCAGCAACGTTAGAGCGAACAGCGCGGCTGTTCCGGCGGCAAGCAGAATCGTGAGCCGTGGCGGTGAGGGAAATTTGGTGAATGCCTCCCCGATCGCGTAACACGCAGCGGCGAACAGCAGCGGTGCTCTGCGGAACGAAAGCGGAAGCACGTGCGCCGCGCCCGGCCACAACCGCCGCTCGCGCTCGTCTTTCGACTCCAACTCGGGTCTGGATGCACCAGAACTTCGCCGCAACAGGCCGCCCGTCCTTCCACCACCACTGTTTCATACTGATCGGCGCCGCACCATGTTATTCGTGAGGGCCCGAAGTCCGTGATCGTTCTCGACGGGTTCAGCTCTACGCGCGATTCAGCACAGCCACGGTTTCAATGTGGCTGGTTTGCGGAAATAGATCGACGAGGTGCAATTCGGTGATGCCGTATCCCGCCGACGAGAGCGTCACCAGATCAGCGGGCAGAGTGTGTGGGGAGCAGGAGACGTACACGATCTGCGGCGGTGCAATGCGGCCCAACAGCTCGCAGACTTCTTTGCCGGCGCCCGAACGCGGTGGATCGAGCACAA
>DASUWP010000319.1:0-8929 GCA_036378335.1 Acidobacteriaceae bacterium
CTCGGTCATACGAAAGATGGCCAGACCGCCATCTTCGCCACCGACGGCAACCCCGACTGCCACCTCATCCTGCGTGGCGGCCGCGGCGTTACCAATTACGACGCCGCGAACGTGGAGCGCATCGCAGCGCTTGAGAGCAAGGCCGGTCTCCAGCCTGCCATGATGATCGATTGCAGCCACGCCAACAGCCGCAAGGACCACACGCGTCAACCCCTGGTCTGCCGCGATGTCGCCGCACAGATCGCCTCAGGCGATCGCCGGATCATCGGCGTGATGCTCGAAAGCAATCTGGTCGCAGGCGCGCAGAAGCACGTGCCCGGCCAGCCGCTGGTGCGCGGTCAAAGCATGACGGATGCCTGCATCGGCTGGGACGACACCGTGCCTCTGCTGCGCGAGCTCGCCGCGGCGGCGCGCAATCGCGGCTGACGGGCCATTAACGGAGCTGAGCCCGTGTTCGAGTACGATTCCTCGCTTCCCCTTGAATCAGTGTTGTCGCCGGTGGAGGAGCACGCGAAGTGGACCCTGCATGACCTGTCCTATCGTGGCACCCAATCTCCCGACGTCGTGCAGGCGTGGCTCATCGTGCCGCGCGGGTCGAATCGATATCCATTCGTAACTTTCCTGCACGGCGGAGCACAAGACCGCAGCGCATTTCTCGGGGAGGCTGCTCTCTTCGCGGAGAGTGGCACAGCCTCTCTGTTGATCGATCTTCCGCAAACGCGCGCGTTGCCGGACTTCTCTCATCCTGACAAGGACCGGGCCGCATTCGTCCAGACCGTCGTAGGCATAAGGCGCGGCTTGGATTACCTTGCTCTCCGTTCTGATATCGATATAAGTCGCGGCGCGCTCGTCGGAGTAAGTTTTGGCGGATCGATCGGCAGCATGGTCGCGGCGGCAGACGCCAGGGTGAGGGCAGCCGTCCTGACCGCAACTCCCCCGCGAATGAGCGAGTTTTGGCGATCCAGTTCTCATCCGGAGGTGGTAAATATCCGCCGGACATTGTTGTCGGGCGAAATAGAGCGATATACAGAGAGTGCAAAGGACCTCGATGCGATCGAGTGCCTGCGGCGCATTTCGCATGTGCGATTTTTCTTCCAGTTCGGCACTGACGATGAGCTCATCTCAGAACAGCAAGTGCAGGATTTCTCGCTCTACGTTAGCGACGGAAATCAATTCAAGATGTATGAGTCTGCCTCTCATTTCGAGATGTTCTCGAATGCAGATATCCGCCAGGATCGCTTGCTCTGGCTCCAGAACTGGGTAGAAAGAGCTTGACGGCTGATGCACACCCAGCTTCTAACGGCAGCCGGCCCAGATAGAATCATGGGATGACGCAGTTGCCGAAGGTCGATGTGGTGGGGGTGGGGTTGAACGCCACCGATACTATCCTCCAGTTATCAGAATTTCCGGAGTGCGGCTCAAAGGTCGAGTATGAGACCGAGCACGTCATGCCTGGCGGACAGGTTGCAACCACAGTGGTCGCTTGTCAGACCTGGGGGCTGAGCACACGCTATGTCGGCAAGCTGGGCGACGATGACGCGGCGCGGCTGCATGCACGCGAGTTCGACCGCATTGGCGTCGAGGGGCAGCTGATTCATGTGCCGGGAGCGGCCAGCGCACGGTCGCTGATCCTGGTAGACCGCCACGGCGAACGCACCGTCTTATGCAGGCGGGATGAACGCGTGACCCTGCTGCCGGAGGAATTACAGCGCGGGTGGATTGTGAACGCGCGAGCCTTACATGTGGATGGGCATGACACAGCCGCGGCGACATTAGCCGCAGGCTGGGCGCGGGTGGCGGGAGTCCCCGTCGTAGCCGACCTGGATGAGATTTATCCGGGCGTGGATGCGCTGATCGAAAAGATCGACTATCTGATCGTGAGCCGGGACTTTCCTGGAAGACTTACAGGAGAGCGCAACCTGAGGACTGCGTTGCGCGAGATTCAGGTTCGCTACGGATGCCGGCTGACCGCGGCTACGCTGGGGCCGGACGGCGTACTGGCATGGGATGGAGATCGGTTCCATTATGCACCCGCGTACCGGGTGCCGGTGATGGACACGACAGGCGCCGGGGATATCTTCCATGCCGGATTTATTTACGGGTTATCCCAAAAGTGGCCGCTCGAACAGCAGCTTGATTTCTCCTGCGGCGCGGCGGCAATGAATTGCATGGCAGAGGGCGCACGGGGCGGGATTCGATCCGTCGAAGCCATTGAAAAACTCATGGCGACAACTCCGCGCTATGAGGGCCTCGAGGAGTTGTCAATCTCGGAAGCGGTCTCGGCTGAAGGCTCAGTTTGAGCGCATACTTCAAACTATTTTGAGGAAATATGGCTGCATTGATGGATGCAATTGACGTAAAGCGGAAGATGACTTTCGAGTACGAGAACGTGCCGTATTACTGCATGGAGGCCGAGATATCTACGCCCACGGCACGGGGCGGCCAAACGCTGGTGCGGCTGCGCATGCGCAATATGTTGACTCGCGCGGTCTTCGACAAAACCTTCAAGGCGGGAGATAAGTTCAAGGAGCCAGACCTGGAGACGGTGGATGCCTCCTATCTCTACAGCGATGCGGATGGCTCGTACTTCCTGAACCAGGAGAGCTTTGAGACGCTGGCGCTCACCGGCGAGATGATGAAGGATGCGCTGGATCTGCTGCTGGAAGGTACCATCGTAAAGATCGATATGTACAACGGTAATCCGATCGGGATCGAGTTACCGGCGCAGGTGGAGCTGGTAGTGAGCTATACCGAGCCTGGAGTGCGCGGAGATACGGCGAGCGGCAGCGTGACGAAGCCGGCGAAGCTTGAAACCGGCGCCGAGGTGCGGGTCCCCTTCTATATCAAGGAAGGCGAGAGAATTAAATTGTCGACGGATACGCGTGAGTTCGCCGGACGCGCTTGAGTCATACCACCAGAGTACAACTGCTGGATGCTGGACAGCTTCTCAGTGGATACGCGGTTGAACTCCCCTGATAGTGGCCGCGGTAGTTTGTCCATTTAAAGACCTTGGGAATTCCGGATGACGCATCCCATCCGCTTTTTCGCTTGCGCGGCATTGCTGTTTGCGTTGGGGCCGCCGTTGCAGGCGCAGACAGCAGCTGACGACTTACCGGATGCGCCACAGCCAGTGATCGCAGACCTGGAGACAAGTTCATCCGTAGTGTCTGCGTCCGCGCCGGCGAGCACTGCCAAGCAGGCGTCCACTTCCGAAGTCACGCTGCGCGACTGCCCTTATGACCGCACACACGCGCCCGTCTGCCGCGTCCATGTAGGTCAGCTTGTCATCTCATCGGCAATCTTCAACGCCTTTCAGAACGCGGGCAATCTCTATACCGGATATTGGTACCGCTACGAGACGACTCATGGGAAGTGGTGGGACCGCTATGTCGCTTCCGTCCAGGGCTGGCGATGGGATGTGTGGGCCGACAACAACCCTTTTCTGGACGACTATGTAGGGCACCCGATCATGGGCTCGATCACGAATTATCTCTGGATACAGAATGATCCCAAATCGATGACGCTGGAGCAGTCGAACGCGTGGCCGTACTGGCGGCGGATGCTGCGTGCGCTGGCCTTCTCTACTTTTTACAGTTTCGAATGGAAGATCGGGCCATTCGGCGAGGCGGCAGTTGGTCATAATGGCGATCACTATTTCTCAGACGAGAAAGGCAGAGTCACCACAAACGAAACGGGCTGGATCGAGTTGGTGACCACGCCAACCGGTGGCTTTGGGTGGACTCTCGCGGAAGACGCGCTGGACAAGCATGTGGTGCCACGGCTGGAGGAGAGGAGCAGGAATCCAATCGCCCTGACTGTGTATCAGTTCCTCACGCCTTCGCGCGGCACCGCGAATATGCTCCGCTTCCGTCCGCCGTGGTATCGGGATTCGCGCAGGGTGAAGGCGGCGACGTTCTTTAGCGAGCCTTCGAGCCGTAAGGACGAGGAACTATGGTCCGAAACGGCGACAACTGCGAGAGCGGAACGCGACGCTAGCGATTCGGGAACGAATGAATATATAGCGCGAGCCGCAGCGCGGCCAATGCAATATCTGCCGCTGTTTCCGCGGCCGGGCGGCGTTCATGAGTTCGGCGCATGGTGGGGGCTTTCGCTGATGAGCGGGCATCTCTGGGGATATGCAAAAGACGTCAAGTACATGCCGATTGATGTGCGCTACTCCTATGAGCTGAAGCACTGGGACCACTGGACGGTGCGCTACTCGCCCGAGGTCACGGCGCTGGCGATGATCGATGAGCCGGTGCCGAATCAGACGGACCCTGAGCTGCAGCGCAAACGTACTTATGGCAGCGGGCTGAGCCCCGTCGGTTTCCAGTCCGACTTCTTTCCCTCCAAGCGCGTGCAGCCGTTTTTGAGCGGGGATGGAGGGTTCATCTACTTTATGGATCGCGTTCTATCACCACAGGGATCCCAGTTGATGTGCACAATCGACTTTGGCACCGGCATCAACATCTTCCGTAAGGCGCGCCAGGCCGTGAGCATCGGCTACAGGTATCAGCATTTGTCGAACTGGAACATCAGCCAGCACAATCCGGGGACGGACGCGAATACGTTCTACGTTTCGGTGTCGCGCTTCCGGACCAAGGGATATCGCTGAAACACCCTGCTCTCGCCGGAGCCTGCTGTTATGATGGGTCCCCAGTCCCCCTGCATTCGCAAAGCCAAGGTTACTTGTTTGTCACAGAAGATCTGCGCCCGCGAGCGATCACGGTCTCTTTAGCCGTGGAGTCGTAGCGGCAAGAACTGGGAGCATGCAATGAAGAAAATAGCAGCCGCCGTCCTGGCTATTGGGCTGTGCGCGGTTATGGCGCACGCGGACACAATCATATTGGGCAACGGCACGAGTTACACCGGACGATTCTCCGGTGCGACGATCGAGTTCACCGACCAGCAAGGGATCAAGTACACCTTCCCTCGTGCAGATGTGCAGACCATGGTGTTCAACACCTCTGTGGACACGGTGAGCTTACGTAATGGCAAGAGTTACGTGGGGCATTTTTTGGTTTCCGATCCGATCAACTTTACGGGCGAGGAAGGAATTCAGTATCAATTTCCAGTTCGCGATGTTGAATCGCTGGTCTTAAATGATGCCGGCCGCATCGCGCCGGCGCCGGAGCATGCGAAGATACTTCCCTTCGGGACCAATCTGGTGGTGCGTACCGACGAGACAATTGACTCCACGAATGCGACGACTGGCCAGTTGTATCGCGGCATGATCACAGAGCATGTGCTCGATGCGGCAGGCGGCGAGGCCATTCCGGCGGGATCGCCGGCACAACTTCTCATTCGGCAGGTGACGACCGGCGGCCCGGCCGGCAGTCCTGAACTGGTTCTCGATCTCTACTCCGTGACCGCTGGCGGGAAGCAATATCGGGTCGTCACGTCAAATGTCGACGAGAGCAGCCGGCGAGGTGTGGGCAAAAACGGACGGACGGCGGAATTCCTGGGCGGCGGCGCGGCGATTGGAGCCCTCATGGGCGGCATCTTCGGCGGCGGGAGAGGCGCGGGAATCGGCGCGCTCTCCGGCGCGGGTGGCGGCGCGTTGACCCAGATTTTTACCCGCGGCAAAGAGGTGAAGGTTCCCGCCGAGAGCGTGCTGCGTTTTCGCCTGGAGAGGCGTCTGGTGTTGCAGTCGGAGTAGCGCTCGCTAAGACATCTTGCAAACCATCCGACATACAAAGCGCGCATGGGATCGAGTTTGCTGCCCGCACGCGGCGGGCAGCCATACGCCGAGTAATACGACTCCCATTAGAAGAACGAATATTGATAAACGCCAGTAACGGTTTGAGAAGGAATTCGTTGCTGACCCAGACCCCGGATTTTAATGAAGTGGAGGGCAACCCGCTCCTATTGGCGGAACAAAGTAACAACTCCGTTCAACGTTAGATCGCGGTCAAGCGGCATCTCACTACCCAGCAAGGAGGGATACGCCATGAGCACCATGGATGACCAGAACAAGAAGAGAACGGTAACGACTCCCGCCGAGACACGGCGCCAGGAAGAGACTGGTCGCGAGGATCCGACCGAGCCAAACGAGGTGGGCGGCGCGAAGGAGACGACGACAGTCCGCGGGAAGAACGAGCCGCAGAACGTGCGGCGCTCCGCCTAGAATGCACCGGTATACGCCTGCATGAGCACCAGCCGCACAGTTCATTCCAAGCAGAAGTCGACACCTGCCTCTGCAAAACCGCAGGAGAACCGGCAGGTCGGGGTGCAGCCTGTGGTGGAGGTGCAAGTCAAGACGAATGACGGCTTCAGCCGCTTCGCTGCGTCCGCGTCAAGCTGGCTTGGTTCAAAGTGGGCGTTCTCCGGGGCGGTTCTGGTGATTGTTATCTGGGCCGCTTCTGGGTTCGTCTTCCATTATTCCGATACCTGGCAATTGGTGATCAATACTGGAACCACCATTGTGACGTTTCTAATGGTCTTCCTCATTCAGAACACGCAGAACCGGGACGCACGGGCGATCAACCTGAAGCTGAATGAATTGATCCATGCGCTGGACACGGCTCGCGACCAGATGATCGACATTGAGAATCTGAGCGATCTGGAACTCGATCAGTTGCAGGCGCGGTACGAGGCTATCCGAAAGGCATGCATGGCTCGGGAAGCACGCAAGAAGATGACCGACGCTATCTGACGCACTCCGTGTTAAAGCTCAGCGTCACCATTGCACGCGAACGCCGAAGAGGGTAATGAGCAGCGGGGCCTGGTCCGGGCTGATGACGAGCCCCGCTGCGTTGCCCGGCATGCCGCGCATGCCGTCGATACGGCAGTCGCGGACGTCCGCGTCAGCCAGATTGGCATGCGAGATGTCGGCGCGGCTCAGGTCGCATTTACGGAAGATGGCGCCCGCAAGGTCGGCCTCGTAAAAGTCCGCGTCGGCGAGATTGCATCTTTCGAAGATGCAATGCCGTAGCTTCGCCATCCGAAACATCGCAAGATCGAGTTTGCACTCCTGAAACAACACGCTCCTGAGCTGCGCTTCGTTGCACTTCGCGCCGGTCAGCCGGGTGGAGACGATCTCCACGCGTTCCAGCAGGCCACCGGTCAGATCGATATTTGCCAAATCGGAGTTCACAATACGCGCGTCGCGCATGCACAGGCGCTGCGCCTTCGGATCGGCGAGCGTGACCGACCGCAACAGGCAGCCATCGAGGGTGACCGCTTGTCCGCGCGGGCTCACGAGCGGGGGGAGAATTGTGTCTGTGGCAGTGGCATCCGCCGCCGCGCCGGATGCCAGTTGCTCCGCGCAATTCTCGCTCAAGACTGACTCATCGATACGGGGCGCGATTCGGCCCTTGGGCTTCGCGGGCATGTCCCGAAGTATAGGTCGCTAGGACGGGTGCCAGGTCATCTCCACACGGACCGGGATTTCGTTTTTGATGGGAAATCCGGTTCCAGCTTCAACCCAGATGGAGTTCATAGCGCCATCACGAGCTTCCATGGCCGCCCTCCTATCGGCTGGAAGGGCCACCACACGGTCCGCGCGCGCCAGAATGCCTCTGGCGCGCTCCCCTATAATCGAAGCAGGACAACTACCGCAGTTTGACCGAGGAGTGTGCATGCCGATCCAGACCACAGCCAACATCTGGCACAACGGAAAACTCATCCCCTGGGAAAAGGCACAGGTGCACGTTATGAGCCACGTGCTGCACTACGGCTCATCGGTGTTTGAAGGCCTGCGCTGCTATAAGCAGCCGGGCGGCGCGGGCCTCTTCCGCCTGCCGGAGCACATGCAGCGCATGCTGGATTCGGCGCGCATCTACCGCATGGAGATCCCCTACACGCTGGAGCAGTTGAACGCCGCCGTCATCGAACTGGTGGAAGCCAACGGCATCGCGCCCTGCTATGTGCGGCCCATCTCCTTCCGCGGCTACGGCGAGATCGGCGTCAACCCCAAAGGCTGTCCGGTGGAGACCTACATCGCAAACTTCCCCTGGGGCAAATATGTTCCGGGTGATGCCGGCGCGGATGTGTGCATCTCCTCCTGGAATCGCCTCGCACCGAATACCATGCCTTCCCTCGCGAAAGCCGGTGCGAACTACATGAATTCGCAGCTCATCCGTATGGAAGCCGACCTCAACGGCTACAACGAGGGCATCGCGCTCGATACGAATGGTTACCTCTCCGAAGGTTCGGGCGAGAATCTCTTCGTCGTGCGTGGATCCACCATCTACACCACGCCGCTCGCGAATTCGGTGCTCAGCGGCATCACGCGCGATTCTGTCCTGACCCTCGCACGTCATCTCGGCATCCCTGTTGTCGAGCAGTCGCTGCCGCGCGAGATCCTCTACATCGCGGACGAGGTCTTCTTCACCGGCACCGCGGCCGAGGTCACCCCCATCCGTTCCGTCGACCGCATCCTGATCAAGGATGGCAAAACAGGCCCGATCACGCATCAGCTTGCGGAAGAGTTCTTCGGCATCGTCAACGGCACGCGGCCCGACCGCTACAACTGGCTGACGCCGGTCAACGTGCGGGCAGCCGAGCCTGTCGGCGCATAACCAGCACGGATCGAAAGCAGGGGCAGCTAAGGCTGCCCTCTTTCTTTTTACCGCCTCGCCCGTCACAGATTCACCTGCCGCGAAAAGCTAACTGCGGAGCTGCTCTGGTCATTCGGGTGTGGTTCAATGGCGGTGTTTCTTTTTTGGCCACCATTTGCCAAAGGAGCACACCATGCAGGCCGGCCGATCTTCCCGCTTCCTTCCTTTGCTTTCCATCCTGCTTGCGATTGCTTGCGGTGTGTCTCCTATGGCCGCAGAACAATCGCAACTGGTTGCGGGTGATTACACCGGCTCACTCGGCCCGCTGCAGCTTCGGCTGCACTTCAAAGCAGCGGTCGACGGCTCGTTGAGTTGTACGCTCGATAGCCCCAACCAGGGCGCGAATGGATTGGCCTGCGCGGACGTCC
>DASUWP010000320.1:0-6916 GCA_036378335.1 Acidobacteriaceae bacterium
GGCAAGGTATGAAAGCCGCTCAGATCAGCGGCCGCTGCGCCTTTCGATTTCAGATAGGCACTGAGGAATGCTGCATGGCTAAATTCATCTTCGGTGTTGTCGTTGATGTATTGGGCCATGTCGCTATCCAGATTGGAGAGCGCCTTTGTGTAGGCCGTGTTTCCAACGGTGAGCCCTTTCAGCAGAGGCGGCTCGTTCTTCAGGGTGCCCCCGAGTTCGGCATACTGCTGCCACAAGTCGCTTTCAATCTGTTCAATCGCGTCCAGGAAACGCAGAATCGCTGCGTCGCCTCGGTCCAGGCTGCCGCCGCTCTCCTCGGCTCCCAGCGCGAGCGAGCCCAGAAACCCGCTGGCTGACAGTGCTGCCCCGGTGACGCCTACGCCCTTAAGGAAAGAGCGCCGCTTTACCACTCGTTTCGTTGGATTGCCCTGGCCATCTTTTGGCGACGAATCTGCCGCCAAGCGAGAATCTTCTTGTTCCACGCTGCACACTCCTATGAAATTCGGCTTCGTGAGTTTTCGTGCCGGCTGTTGTTGCTCACCGCCTTCTAAGACTCACGCTGGATGCAAGCCGCGGGTGTCACAGGGTTGTCATCGCTCTGTCATTTCTTCGATTGCACTATGTGAGTGTTTTGATCACCACATTTGTACGAACCAGCGATCAAAAACGAAAAAGCGATGTCCCAAAGTCTGAACATCGCTTTTGGTCACTGATCCTGAATGTTTCGTAACGCTCACTTCGCGCATCTTTGCGTGGAATGTCTACTCGGTTGCAACCAGATCGACGCTGGTACCGGTCGGGCGAGAGCCGACGAAACCGTAGTAGATGATGAACAGGTAGCACAGCAGGGGCAGGATGAAGCAGTGATGAATCCCAATTTTGTCCGCGATTGCCCCCTGAATCACAGGGATGATGGCGCCACCAACGATGGCCATCACGAGCAGTCCAGAGGCCTTGCCGGTGAGCGGCCCCATGTGCGCCGTGCCCAGCGTGAAGATACTCGGGAACATGATGGAATTGAAGAGACCTACTAAGAGGATGGACACCATGGCAAGGTGGCCGTTGGTGAGCATCGATGTAACGACCAGCAGGCTTGTGACGATGGCGCATACGCCGACAGCGCGCCCGGTAGGGATGCGGCGGAGCGCCCCAACACCGATGAAGCGGCCGACCATGGCGCCGCCCCAATAGAACGCAACCAGTTTGCTGGCAGCAGCGGCCGGAATCTGGCCGAGATCGTGGCTTCCCATGTAGTTGATAAGAAAGCTGCCAATGGCCACCTCGGCGCCCACATAGGTGAAAATCCCTATCGCGCCCAGCCATACGTGGTGGTGCTCCCAGATGGAGCCGAGCGGGTTGCTGGCATTGCCGGTCGTGCGAAACTCCTGCGTGGTCTGGAGGCGCGGCAGATGGACCATTGCGATGGCAATGGCGAGAAGAACGAGCGCGATTCCGATACCGGCATAGGGCAACTTCACCGACGCGGCCTGCTGCTGGCGCGTCATGGTGGCGAGTTCGGCAGCTCCCGTGGCGCTTGCAAGGATGAGCGCGCTGCCGAAGTAAGGCGCGATGGTTGTTCCGAGCGAGTTGAAGGCCTGGGTCAGATTCAGGCGGCTGGAGGCAGTGCGTGCCGGTCCCAGCACAGTGACATAGGGATTGGCCGCGACCTGTAGTGCAGTCACGCCGGCAGCCAGGATGATCTGCGCCGCGAGAAAGAACGGATACGACGGCACACTCGCAGCCGGCAGGAACAGGAAGACGCCTAATGCCATCACAGCGAGACCGACAACCATGGTGCGCTTGTAGCCTATGGCTTCAATCAGCTTTGCGGATGGAATGGAAAAAACGAAATAGCTGCCAAAGAACGCGAGCTGCACCAACATTGCCTGGGTGTAATTCAGATCGAAGATCTGCTTCAGGTGAGGGATCAGTGAGTCGTTTAGCGCGGTGAGAAAGCCCCACATGAAGAAGAGCGTGGTAACGATGGTGAGGGCACGGCCGTAGTGGGCGCTGCCGCTTTCTGATACCGAAACCGTTTGTCCTGAAGCGCTGCCTAAAGCCATCGAGATCATTTCTCCTGTAACGCGATCTATCCAGAGGAGTGAGGAGCGGCCTTTCTTGACCGAAATGCGGCGGAGGCATTCCGGCTGCGATCCACTTCGGCAGGAGAAATGATCGAGCCCCTCTCAAAACCTCCTGAGGACACTAACACAAACAGGCTGGCCGAGGCCCTTCCTCACCTGCTTCAGCGGTACTTACTGTTCATGATAATTCCGCATCAGGCCGCCATCGATGACATAGGTCGAGCCGGTGATGTAGGCGGCTTCGTCCGATGCGAGGTAGGCGGCGAGCCCGGCAACATCGTCCACTGTGCCGATGCGGCCGAGGGGAATGTTCTTGAGCAATGCGTCGAGTTCCGCCTTGTTATTGAGCAGGCTCGCGTTAATCGGAGTGCTGATGGCGCCAGGCGCAATGTTGTTGACCGTGATGTTTTTGGGGCCCAGTTCCACCGCGAGATTGCGCATCAGCATGCGAATGCCGCCTTTGCTGGCGCAGTAGGACGAGAAATGCGGAAAAGCCATGTCCTCGTGCACAGAGGAAATGTTAATGACGCGGCCCGCCTTATTGGCCGCCAGCAGCTTCTGCACGAAATATTGTGTGAGAAAGAAAGGTCCTTTCAGGTTCACGTCGAGTACTTTGTCGTAGTCCGCCTCAGTCACATCCCAGAAGTCGGCCCCCTTATCCAGGCCAGCGTTGTTTACCAGGATGTCGCAGCCGCCGTACGTCTGCCACGCGGCGTCGATCAGTTTGCGTCTATCCTGCACGCTTGTGATGTCGGCCTGGCAGATAACGGCCTGGCCGCCAATCTTCTGGATCGCAGCGAGGGTTTGATCCGCTCCCTCCGCATGGCCGACGTAGTCAACGACAACCCGAGCGCCCTCCTGTGCGAAGCGCACAGCGATTCCCTGCCCGATCCCGGAGCTCGAGCCAGTCACGACTGCGATGCGACCTTTCAGGCGCGCCATGCACCCTCCTGTGTCATGGCCGATGTCGCGCGCCAGCCACGCCGCCGTCGGCCCTGTTTATTACGATGCACCTATTCTCGCCGAATGCTAGAGGGTTGGGAGCGTCGTGGGGCCAGCCGGCGGAAGAGGCTGGCCGCCCGTTCCACGAAACAGGCTGCGATAGAGATCGGTGCCGCCGCCGGGCCAGCGCATCATGAGCAGCATGACTGCGAGCGCAAGAAGGGGCACCAGAAGGCCGATATGGAGCGAGCCGGTATATGCGGCCAACTGGCCGGTGGCCCAGGGCAGCGTGGCGCTACCCAGTCCGGCGATGGCGAACATCCAGCGGGTTTGTGCGGGATCGGCGGTGAGCGCCATGAAAATAGAGACGCAGATGGGAAAGATGGGAGCCATGCTGAGGCCCGCAACGGCTGCCGACAGCATGACCCCGGCAAGGGAGTGCAGCGTGAGCAGAGCAGTGACGCCGCCGAAGGCGCAGACCAGTGCGACGCCCAGAACCACTTCTTCGCGGACGCGCAGCAGCACGGCAGGGGCTACGGCGCGGCCGACGAGCAAGGAAAGCCAGAAACACGAAGCGGCCAGCGGAGGCGCTGCGGCTATCTGGAAATGAAGACGATGGACGTATGTAAGAACCCATCCGCCCAGTGCAGCCTCCGTCCCGCAGTAGAGCAGGCCGAGGATAGCGAAGAATGCGACCACGCGCTTCCCACTGTTGACCGTGCTCGCGAAGGCGCGGCGCGAGCTTTCCTGTGCGGCGAGAGTTCGTCTGTCGCGCAAACAAAGGGCCAGGATCGTGCTCAGACCTGCGGCAACAGCCATGCACCAGAAGAGACCGCCAACGCCGGCCTGGTGAATGACAAGCTGCACTGCGAAGGGGGAGACGGCCGCACCTGCGCTCCAGGAAAAGTTCAGCAGGGTGAGCATGGCGGCGCGCCGCTCCGGGTAGCGGTCGCCGGTGAGCACGCTGTTGGCGGTCATCGCCAGGCCCAGACCGGTGCCGAAGAGCAGGAACAGGAGAAAAACTCCGCGGCCGCCACTGAGGGCGAGCCCGGCCATGCTGGCGGCGATCATCGCCATACCTGTGGCAAGCGTGCGATGGAATGGAAACCGCACCAGCAGCGCGCCGATGGCGGACCCGGCGAACACCGCGAGCAGCAGGCGGCCGGAGAGGGCGTCGTTCAGATGCCAGAGGGCCTCGAATGCCGGAAGGCCGCTGCCCAGCAACGTGAGGCCGACGCCGGTTATCAGCTCCATTCCCTGAATGCCGAGAATGGGGCCGAGGGAATAACGGGGGGCAGGGCGGGTTTTTCTCAGGCTGGCTTCCACGATGATTCCCGGGTGGATTCGCGCGCCATCAATGCGGGCTCCACGGCCACCTGGTCACCATACTCCTGCTGATTGCGAAGCCGGCTGAGCACAATGCGGGCGGCTATACGGCCCATGTCCTCCAGCGGCTGCCGGATAGTGGTCAGGCTGGGTGTAATAAAAGCCGCGGCACGAATATCGTCAAAGCCCATCACAGAAACATCCTCGGGCACGCGCAGCTTCGCATCCCGCAGCGCGCGGATAGCCCCAATGGCGGCCACGTCGTTGAAAGAAAAGAGGGCGCTGAATCGTTTGCCGCTGGCCAGCAACTTCTCCACCACCGGGTAGCCGAGCTCCGGCGAAGTGAGGTCGCGATCGAGCTGCACAACCAGCGATGGATCGATGGTTAATCTAACCTTTTTGGCGGCATTCTCAATGCTGCGCCAGCGGTCTTCCGAATCCGAGCTGAAGGGCTGGCCGCGCATGAAGGCGATCGAGCGATGGCCCAGCTTATACAGATGGCCGAGCGCCAGCTCCGCTGCCTTGGCCTGATCGAGGATCACGTTCGTGACACCCTCGATGTGGCGATGAGCGGCGACGGCTACTGCGGGGACCGGAAAATTATGTTGGAAGGCTGTATCCACCAGGATGAGCGCCTCCGCGCCGCGGCCCACCAGCAGGCGCGCATACTGCTCCACCAGCTCCGGCTTATGCCGATGATGCGCGGTGAAGTAGAAATATCCCTCCTGAACCAATTGATCGCCCACTCCGCTCAGCACCTGAGTGTGATAGCCCTCGCCCAACTCCGGCACCAATATGCCGATGGTGTGGGTTCGCTGGTTGCGCAATGAGCGGGCCAGCAGGCTGGGCTGATAGTTTAGTTTTTTCGCAGCGGCCTTGATGCGATCGCGCGTGGCCTGCGGAATCGAGCGGCCGGGCACGTCATTCAGCACTACGGAGATGGTCGCTGGACTTAACCCGAGGTGCTCGGCCAGCGTCTTCAAACTTGCCGGCTTGTCTCCATGCATCTGCTTTTGCGTCTTGCGCGCCATTCGTCTCCGCAATATTGCCTGGGTGCGTGAAGCCTGATAGTAGCGCTGCAACAGCGATTTGCGCATCCGGAAACTGCGTTTTTTGATGGTGATGCCATACCGGATTCGCAAACGGCGGCAGATCGGCCCACAGATTATCGTTTGCTTTAGAATGGCGCGGCAGCTGGCGCCCAGCCAGCCATGTGCCCGGAGGCGCCGTGATCCGATCTCTGCTGCTTTGCGCTCTCGCCCTGTGGACGTCCGTGCCCTCGGTTCCTCTTCACGCCCAGACGGCAGGCTTTGTTCATACGCAAGGCAGCGAACTGGTGGACGGCAACGGTCATCCGCTGATGCTGCGCGGAACGAATCTGGGCAATTGGCTGGAGCAGGAAGGATACATGTTCCTGTTCGGCGATGACGGGCCAACCTCGCCGCGCGAGATCGAAGATTATTTTGACGAGTTGATCGGCCCCGAACAGGCCAGGTCGTTCTGGCAGCAGTATCGCGATGCATACATCAGCAAAGCAGATATCGACCTGCTGAAGTCGATCGGGATGAATTCGGTGAGAGTGCCCATTCACTACAAGTTCTTCACCAGGGGTAACGATGAGGGCTTCCGGCTGTTGGACCGCGTGGTTAGCTGGGCGAAGGCCGATCACATGTACGTTGTGATCGACATGCACATGGCGCCCGGAGGCCAGACCGGCACCAACATCGACGACAGCTACGGCTATCCCTGGCTGTACGACTCGCCCGGCGACCAGCAGGAGCTCATCGACATCTGGAAGCGCATCGCCGATCACTACCATGACGATCCGACGGTGCTGGGATACGACCTGCTGAACGAGCCGATTCCGCACTATCCGCAGCTACAGAAGTACAACAGCCAGCTCGAGCCGCTGTACAAGCGGATTTCGGCTGCCATTCGCGAGGTGGACAAAAATCATGTACTGATCCTCGGCGGCGCGCAATGGGACACGAACTTCAATGTTTTCGGACCGCCCTTCGACAGCAATCTGATGTATCAGCTTCACCTCTACGAATTCAACACTCCCTGGAATCCGACCACGGCCGCCAATACAGAGAAGTCACTGGCGCAGTATGTAGCATTCCGCGATAAGTATCACGTGCCGATCTGGCTGGGAGAATCGGGCGAGAATGACGATGATTGGATCCGCAATTTTCGCCTGCTGCTCGAAAAGGACAAGATCGGCTGGTGCTTCTGGCCGTACAAGAAGATGCCAAAGCGCTCGGCGATTGTTTCCATCCAGCCGCCGGAGCACTGGGACGCAATCGTAAAGTATGCGAGCGAGCGACGGGGCGTAGGCAATACGGAGAAGCAGCTTGCGATGCGGCCCTCGCCGGAGGTAGCTGCGGTAGCGCTGAAACAACTGCTTGAAAACGTGAAGCTGGAAAAGTGCCGCGTCAATACCGGATATATCGAGGCGCTTGGACTGAGTATCCCGGCGGGCGGAGTACCGGTCCGCAAAGCAGAATAGACGCCGGCTTCCAGACGTTTACTTATAGATTAGGTGGATCTCCGTTGTGGTCGTG
>DASUWP010000321.1:0-13551 GCA_036378335.1 Acidobacteriaceae bacterium
GGTTCTATGGGTTTCGACTCTGCAACTGGGCTTGCATGTATGGCTATAGATCCGCGAAGCGGCGCGGGGCAGTCACATTACGAGACAAGCAAAGTAACGCCATTTTGTGTCGATCTTTTAGATGATAAAAGCCTTCCGGAACGAATGCAGATGAGATTGCCGTATTAGGACCCAGTAACAGCGCTCTTTCTGTTCTTCTACTTCTTCACCGGGGCCATCGGCTTCAAAATCTCGTCCAGCACATCCTTCTCCCCCTTCACCCGCTCCAGATACGGATACCGCTGCCCACCGTGATACTCGATCTTCAGCACCTTGTAGTACGAGGTGTTAGTCACGATGAACTCGATCGGCCCCTTGTTTGTCTGGGCGCTGCCATCCTTCGCCTGGTCGATCGCGTTCTTCAGCAGCTCATCCTGATACGCGCGGCCATTCACCGCCACGATCTGCATGTCAGGACCGAAGCCGGCCTTATCGGCAAGCGAGCCCACCAGTACATCGACCACCTTTCCGCCCTCGCTGATCTTTAGCCCTAGCGACCACCACGCATTCACGCCTCCACGCTCATCTGCCGTCGCGTACTGGGTCTCTTTGTCGCTGTAAGCCAGCTTCCAGCCACCGTTCGTAATCCCGCCCAGTGGCGCATGGTCCTGCTTTGTCGTGAGCCGCTCGTGCAGAAACGTCGTCCAGTCATATGGCACCACGTCATTCAGGTTCTCGACGATGTCATCAAAGGTGTACGGCACCACCTTCGGCGCTGTATCGCCGCCCAGTCCATGAAATCGCGCGCAAAAGTCATTCATGCCCTTCTTGCCGCCGCTCTGCCGGCGGATGATCGTGTCCGCCTCCAGCCAGATCAGCTCACCCTCCGGGTAATAATCCACATTGCGCCGCCAATTGTCCCAGCCATCCGTCGCGTAATTCAGGATCTGCACCGACACCGCCGTGTCCGACAAATCGCGCCAAGTGCGCCCCGGCCGCGCATCCAATGTCGCTGCGCTCAGCGCCAGCGCATCGCGATACTGCTCCGGCGTCCAGATACCCGAGCGCGCCGTGAGCACATCACCCAGATATTCCGTAAGCCCCTCGTATACCCACAGCAAGTTGCCCTTCATCGGCACCTGATAGTTTGGCGTTGCAAGCCCCGCAGGCCGCCGGTACTTGCCGTTCCAGGAGTGCGTAAACTCGTGCGGCAGCAGCATTCCGCTCAACAGTTCAAGATTCGGATCGAGAAAGGTCTTCTCCGGGACGCGATCGTCGCTCGACTGGTGATGCTCCAGGCCAAAGTGCGCCACCTGATCGCTCAGCGTCATCAGGAAATGGTAGCTGCCATAGTGACGTGACTTATACAACGCCCCGGTTTCGCGTACCAGGTTGTTGAAGCCCGCCAGCAGCTCCGGCTTGATCTCCAGATCCTCTGCCCCATCCGCCGCGACATCCAGATAATGCTTCGGCGTCACTTCCGGCGCCAGTGGCCACTCGCGAAAGTAGCGCCCGGTCAGCAGCGGCGAATCCACCAGCTGCTCCAGCGACACTGTCTCGAACTCCGGATGTTCCGCATCGCCGCTTTTCTTCGTCAGCGCAGTACCGTACTGCCAGCCCTGCGGAAGCTTCGCCGCCGGCGTCACCATCACCTCGCTCGCCTTCGCGCCATCCGGATACAGCACCACCGCATTCCAGCTCACCATGGCCAGGTTTGCGCTGGTCGAAGCGCCGGATGAAAATCCAGTGGGGGAAGCCGTCGCCAGAAAATCCAGCTTGATGTTCAGCTCTGTCGTCCCGGCCGGCACGTCGAGGTGGAAGGCAAACATGTCCACGTCATCGCGCCGCCATGGAATCTGCTGGCCATTCGCGGTGATGACAATGCCCGTAAGGTCGTCGATCGGTCCGGTCGGCCCGTGCTCGCCGGGAATCCACTTCGGATACACCAGCGTGTGCTCACCCGGCGTGATCGGCATCGTCTCGAGAGCATGAATGATCTTGCGCGGCGCGTCGGTCACGTCCACGCTCAGCTGGATCGGCTGCGAAGGAGACTGTGCATAAACGCTTGTGATGAAAAGAAGAAAAGCAGCAGGAACAGACAATCGAAGATGGCGACGCAGCATAGATCTCCTGGGCAGGCGATGCTGGCAGAGCGTTTTACAAACGGTGTAAGGTTAGCAGCAACTATTGACGCAGCTTTTCCGTTAAGAAAAGCTGCTCTTATCGGATACGGATGAAACAGAGTATTTGTGAAAACGGTAGTGTAATGGCCCCGGCACGCTTTGTGCGCGATGCTACACTCCTGCCATGCCGCGAGGCTTCTTCCTCACGTTCGAAGGGCTCGATGGCTCGGGCAAGTCAACGCAGCTCCGCAAACTGCACGAATGGTTAGTTCGGCATGGCGAAGATGTAGTTACGACACGCCAGCCCGGCGGAACATCCCTCGGCGATCGCATCCGCAGCCTGCTGCTTGACTCGCGCCGCAACCCGCTCGATCCCCGTGCAGAATTGGGCCTGATGTTCTCCGACCGCGCGCAGGCCATCGCAGAGGTGATCCGGCCCGCGCTCGATCGCGGTGCCATCGTGTTATGCGATCGCTATACCGATTCCACCGAAGCCTACCAGGGCGCAGGACGCGAGCTCGGCTCCGCACGCGTGCTTGCGCTGCATCGCGAGCTGTGCGGCCTCGATCCCGATCTCACATTGCTTTTACTACCGGATTTCGACGCCTCGCTCGCCCGCGCGCGACAGCGCAATCAGACGGCCAAGATGGCCACCGGCAAGGATGAAAACCGCTTCGAATCGCTCGATGCGGCTTTTTTCCGCCGCGTCTACGATCAGTACCGCGTCATCGCCGCGCGCGAACCCCAGCGCGTTGTCGCCATCGAAGACGACGCCGGCGTCGAAGCGGTGCATCGCCGTATCCTATCCATAGTGGAAGAGCGCCTGCACCAACACCGCACTTCGTGACCGCTATGGCAGCAGCCAGCACACCACCGGCACCCGGCGAGCATCCCGACCAGCAGCCGCCGCAAGAATGGACCGTCATCGAGCGCGGCGGCTACCGGTATCCGCCGGGATTCTCGCTGAATTTTCTCTTCTATCTCCGCCGCCGCTTCTTCAAGCCGTCGAACCCCATCGTCTTGTTTCAGCATCTCGCCGCCACCTACGGCCGCATCGCGCATTACAAGCTGGGCTGGCAGCACATCGTCTTCATCAATCACCCCGACTTCATCCGCGAGGTGCTGGTCAATCATCCGCAGGAGATGATCAAGGAGCGCACCCAGCGCCGCATGAAGATCCTGCTGGGCGAAGGCCTCATCACCAGCGAGGGCGCCTTCCACATGCGCCAGCGCCGCATCGCCGCGCCCGCGTTCCATCGGCAGCGCATTGCCGCCTATGCGGATGTCATGACGGAGCACGCCATCCTCCACCGCGCAAGCTGGCATGCCGGCCAGACCATTGAGATCGGCGCGGAGATGATGCAGCTCGCACTCGGGATCGTCGCGCGTACCCTCTTCAATACCGACGTCACCAGCGACGTCCTCGCAATCAATGACGAGGTCAACATCGTCATGGAGCTCTACAACTACCTCATCTCTCTCCCGCTGGCGGAGGCTTATCTCTACGCGCCCCTGCCCGGCCTCACACGCTTCCGGCGCGCGCGTGCGCGGCTGGATGCCGTGGTCCATCGCATCATCGCCAGCCATCGCGATCGCGCCCGCGCCGGCAACACCGCCGATAGCGGCGATCTGCTGTCCATGCTGATGGCCTCCCGCGACGAAGAGGGCGGAGGCGCGATGACAGACGAGCAACTGCGCGACGAGATCATCACCATCTTCCTCGCCGGATACGAGACGGTTGCCAACGCCCTCACCTGGACGTGGCTGCTGCTGGCCCAGAACCCGGAACCTGCGCAGCGGTTCTATGACGAAATAGCTCGCGTGCTCGCAGGCCGCACTCCAACGCTCGAAGACCTCCCACAGCTCCGCTACACCGAGATGGTCTTCGCCGAATCCATGCGCCTCTATCCGCCAGCCTGGGCCATGGGTCGGCAGGCCACCTCGCCCATCGCGCTCGGCCCCTATCGCTTCCCCGCCAAAACCTACTTCTTCTTCAGCCAGTACGTCATGCAGCGCGCCCCCGAATACTTTCCCGATCCGCTGCGCTTCGATCCCGAGCGGTTCACGCCCGAGGCGAAAGCAGCCCGCCCGCGCTTCGCCTACTTCCCCTTCGGCGGCGGCAACCGCCAGTGCATCGGCGAGTCTTTCGCATGGATGGAAGGCGTGCTGATCCTCGCCACCATCGCCCAGCAGTGGCGCCTCGCCCTGCTACCGAATCAAGTCATCGACGTGCAGCCAAAGATCACGCTGCGGCCGAAGTATCCGATCCACATGCGGGTGGAAGGTCTCCGCTGATAGCCTGACAACGTGAACTTCGCCGACTTCCTGGGCAATCAGGCCACGGTGCGCCGACTGCGCGAAACGCTTGCAGCCAACCGCCTGCCCGCCGCCATGATCTTCAGCGGCTCGCGCGGAGCGGGCAAGTACACGCTCGCCGTTCTGCTCGCCCAGGCGGCCAATTGCCTCACCCCCATCACAACCGATGGCCTGCCGGATGCCTGCGGCGTCTGCACCAATTGCGAGCGCATCGGTGCCTCCTTCGCTCTCGATCAGCGTTTTGCGGAGGCCGTGGCCGCACGCGAGGAGCTGCGCGATGCGGATAAGAAAGACACCCGCATCCTCGTCCAGACGCATCCGGATCTCCTGGTTATCCCGCCCGATCCGCCACAACTCCTCATCAAGTTGGGCCAGGTCCGCAGTGTCATCGCGCGCATCTACCGCCGCCCCGCGGAGGCACAGCGCGCTTTCTATATCTTCACTGCCAGCTCCTTCATGAAGGAGGCGGCAAACTCGCTGCTCAAAATCCTTGAGGAGCCGCCGGAGCACGCAACGCTCATCCTGCTCGCCGAGAATCCCAGCGAGCTACTGCCCACCATTCGCTCCCGCGCCGGCGTGCTGCGCCTCGGCGCCCTGCCGCCGGCAGACATCGATGCCCTGCTCGCCGCGCGCCGTCCGGAGTTGAAATCCGCGCAGCGCACCCTCGTCGGACGCCTTGCGGAAGGTGCCGTCGGCCGCGCTCTCGGCTTCGATCTGCCTGCGTATCTCGCCAGCCGCCAGGATGCGCTTACCGTGCTGCGTACCTCGCTGGCCGAGCCCGACTACAGCGCCCTCTTCCGCATTACAGAGACCTACCGCGCCGGAGCCGATGGTGCCGAGAAAACGTCCGCGATGTTGCACGCATTGACTCTTCTGTTGGAAGATTTGCTGCTGATCCACTCCGGAGTCCCGAATCTGATCCGCAACACCGATCTTGCGACCGAGCTCGCCCGTATGACGCAGAGCGTCACCCCTGCGTGGATCGAAGCAGCATCTCGAGGACTGGACCAGGTAGAAGCGGGCATGCGGCGCAACCTGCTGCGCTCGCTCTCACTCGATGCCTTCGCCACCAGCCTTCCCGTTCGCTAATCCGATTCGCCGATTCCCATAATTGTTCGCGCAGCAACGGTGCAAGCGCGCATACGCGCGCCGCGGCACAACAATGGGACATTTGCTCTATGGTCACCATTACGATGCACAGATTTCGCTGGCGTTGCCTGTGCATTCTCGCGTTATGATCACAACGCCCTTCATTTCAGAGCCACCGGCCAGATTCTTCAGGAGCAAATCTTTCGTTCTCCTTTCGGCCCGAATGCGCATCTACATGAAGTAACACCAACAGGCACGCTTATGGCGAATCATTCAGCAGTCTCGTTACACGATGAGGACGTTTCACGTCTTGAAGGCGCAGCGATACCCGAGCTGCCGGCTTCAGGACCGCGCAAGCTTGTCCGGCCAACACTTCCCGCCGAGATGAAAAATCGTCGCTCGTACGCGCGGCGAGAGGCGCCGCTGCTCATCCACCAGCAGGGGCCCGCGGCCAACGCACGCGGCGCAAGCTCGCACGCCGAACCCTTCTATCTGCAGAAGCAGATGCACTCCCAAACCCGCATGGTCTTCATGCTGGAGGACGGAGAGCGCCTCGAAGGCGCGATTGAATGGTACGACACTGACGCCATCAAGGTGCGTAACGGCAACGTTCGCACACTCATCTACAAAGCGGGGATCAAGTATCTCTACAAGGCAGCCGACGCGCAGCCCTGAAATCGAACAGCCGGGCTGTTAGCTCTTCACCAGCGGCAGGCGTGACGCCCTCTCCAGACGATCCCGTAGCGCGCGTCCGATGCCCCGCTCTGCCGGAAGCGGGCACACAATATGCGTCGCCTCCTGCGCATCCAGCCAGCGCAATCCGGCGAAGAGCCGCTGCGCCAGCGATTCCAGATCGCCCCAGTGTCCCCATCCGAAAATCGCGTCCGCAGCCCGCACATCGCTTTTGAATTCCTCCGGCGCCATCACTCCTATGCGGACTCCGTTGCCTTCACGCTTGAGCTTGGCAACGGCATGAAATAACCGGAAGCCGACCACCGCTTCCTCGTCTCCTGCCGCCTGCGTCTCCACCAGCACCATTTGGGCGCGCGGCGCATAGTGACGGCTCCCCACTCCCGGCGAAGGCAACCCCGCGGGCTCTGCGCTGGCTTCCAGTTCCTTGCTTTCGTAGAGCCTCACCTCACCGGCCACGCCGCGCAGTGCTTCCAGCGCGATCGCGCCCGGCCGATACACGATCACCGGCGACTGGTTCGCGTCCACCACGGTCGACTCCAAGCCATGCCGTGTCGGCCCCCCATCCACCACTGCATCAATGCGGCCATCCAGGTCTTCCAGCACGTGTGCTGCCGTCGTCGGGCTCGGCCGCCCGAAGGAGTTGGCGCTCGGCGCTGCGATCGGCATAGCCGCCGCGGCAATCAGCGCGCGCGCTACCGGATGTGCCGGCACCCGCACTCCGACCAGCGCCCGTCCCGCTGTTACCGCGTCCGGAACCTCCGGTCCCCGCGGCAGCAACAGCGTCAGCGGGCCAGGCCAGAAAGCCTCCATCAAGGCACGGGCCGTATCGCTTACCTCGGTCACCAGCCGGCCCAGCGGCAAACCCTGACCGACGTGCACGATCAGCGGATCCCACGCGGGCCGCTGCTTGGCCGAGAAGATGGCTTCCACCGCCTTATGGTCAAAAGCATGAGCGCCCAGTCCGTAAACCGTCTCCGTAGGAAAGGCGACCGTGCCGCCGCCGCGCCATATCGCGGCAACCCGCTCAATCGTTGCGGCCGCCGTTTTGCTTTGTAGATCGAATTCGCTCAGGGGAAGGCGTTCGGTCTCTGCCATCTCTCCATTATGCGATGTCATCCATGCTGCCGTTTGCAATCGTCACACCGGAACAGAGAAATTCCGGAACGGTATAGACTCGTCCCATGCAGTCGATAGAGATTGAGGTCAAGTTCCGCGTTCGCGACCTGACGGCCCTTGAAGCAGCCCTGCCCCGGCTCGGATTTCATTGCGAAACGCCCCGCACTTTCGAGCGCATCATCCTCTTCGACACGCCCACCCACGAGCTCCGGAATACACGTCAGATCCTGCGCCTACGCCGCTATGGCGACCGCTGGGTCCTGACCCACAAGCAAACCACGCCCAACGATTCGCCCGATGCCCGTCACAAGGAACGCATCGAAACCGAAACCGCCGTAGAAGACGGCGAAGCCGTCGCCGCCATCTTCCGCGTGCTGGGTTACAGCTCTGCATTCGTCTACGAGAAGTGGCGCAGCGAATGGGCTGACAGTGAAGGCCATTGCGTCTTGGACGAAACCCCTATTGGCCTGTACGCCGAGCTCGAAGGTCCGCGCGAGTGGATCGATCACACCCTCGCAGTGCTCCACGTGGAACCGGCCGACGTCACCACCCTGAGCTACGGTCGCCTCTTCGAGCAGTGGCAACAACAAACCGGCAGCCCGGCGCAAAATATGAGCTTCGCAGAGATCCAGCCCGCCCTCGCGCACTGAACCGCCGCGGCAACTGGGTGTGAACCGCGTTACTCCATCGTTGTTGTCATCCCGGCCGGAGCGTCAACGGCGCGCAGTGGAGGGATCTGCTGTTCTCGCTTTGCGGATCCGGTCAAGCCATCAAGGAAGAGCGAACGCAACGATCGCGTCACCCTGTTTCTCCTCTGGGATTGCCCGGTGCCCTCCCGCGGCAATCACAACATACTGCTTACCATGGATCTCGTAGGTCATCGGCGTGGCATGCCCGCTCGCCGGCAACTCCGCCTTCCACAATTCCTTGCCGCTCTCCACATCGAAAGCACGCACATGGGAATCGGTAGTGCCGGTAATGAACACCAGGCCGGAGGCCGTCACGATCGGGCCACCCAGGCTGATCGAACCATCGGGGATCGTGCCATGGGGTCCGCCAAAGTTCTGCATAGAGCCCAAGGGCACACGCCAGCGAATCGTTCCCTGGGCCAGGTCGACGGCAACCAGCGTGCCCCACGGCGGCGGGTTGCACGGCAGATCCGATGGCGATTGAATAAACCGGCGAAGCATCGCATAGGGCGTGCCCACCTGCGGCCCGAGTTCGCCATCCTCCGCCTCATTTTTACCCTTGTCCCGCGGAATCAGCCGCACCCGCGCCGGAAGATTGTTCACATTCACCACCAGCAGATGGTTTGCGGGATCAAAGGCATAGCCAGACCAGTTCATCCCGCCAACATGGCCGGGCATCGCGAGCGTTCCTTGAATGCTTGGCGGCGTGAACATTCCCTCATTCCGAAGCTTCGCCAACGCCGTGCGGCAGAACTCGCGATCCGCCGCAGTCGGTCCCCACGCATCGTCAGCAGACAGATGCTGCACTGAGAGCGGCGGCGGTGCAGTTGGGAACGGCTGCGTCTTCGACGTGACCTCTCCCGGAACATCACTCTGCGGCACCGCGTGTTCCTCCACCGGAAACACCGGCACACCCGTATCGCGATTCAGCACGTACAGAAAACCCGTCTTGTTTCCCTGCACCACCACCGGAATTTCTTTGCCATCGCGCCGGATGGTCGCCAGCAGCGGAGGCGCAGCACTGTCGTAGTCCCACAGATCGTGATGCACCAATTGAAATCCCCACGCCAGCTTGCCCGTCTTCGCATGCAGAGCCACCACCGAGTTCGCCCACTTGTCGTCACCCGGTCGCAAGCCACCGTAGTAATCCGGACTTGCGCTGCCGGTCGGGACGAACACCAGATCGCGCTCCGCATCGACCGCCATCACCGACCACGCATTCGCCGCGCCCGTGTTCCACGGAGAAGATTTCGTCCGGACCTCGTCCGGCGAGGGGCGCGGCGGAATCGGATCCCAACTCCAGCGCAACGCGCCCGTGCGCGCATCGAATGCGCGCACCACCCCGGATGGCATATCCGCGCGAGTGTTGTCATCAATCGCCGAGCCGACGATCACCAGATCGTCGATCACGGCAGGTGGCGAAGTCATGTGGTACCAGGCGCGCGGATGCTCGCCTGGATTGCCGCTCTCGTGTCCGGGCAGGTTTCCGGGCACATTTCCGGGCACATCGCGTAACACCACCTGCCCGTCGCCGCCAAAATCGCTGCACGTCTTGCCCGTCGCGGCGTCCAGTGCGATCAAGCGCGCATCGAGCGTCGCTTCGTAGATCCGCCGCCGGCACGGCTGCTTGGCGGGACGCGATGCATCCAGCCACGTTGCCACTCCGCGATTGATCAGCCCATCGCCGTATTCCAGGCTTAGATCGATGTGCGGATCGAATGCCCAGCGCTGCGCGCCGGTCGATGGATCGAGCGCGATCACGCGATTGAACGCGGTTGTGAGATACAGCGTGCCCTCAACCAGTATCGGCGTCGTCTCCAGGCCGCTGCGCCTCCACCCCTTGCTGCCGTCAGAGACATCTCGCGTGTGAAATGTCCATGCCACCCGCAGCTTCGTCACGTTCGACGGATCGATCTGCCGCAAAGAGGAATACCGCATCCCGCCGGGATCGTTGCCATACGCAGGCCAGTCCGTCTCACCTTTGCTCTGGCCATACGCACCGCACGCGAATCCGAAAAGAACAGTCCAAAACGCACACCACGCCAGCCGCTCCGCCCAATGCCACTTCGTCATGGATGGAGAATACGAGCTATCTACTACTCCTGTTCCGGGGAAAGACCGGCATTCCGAATAAGCCGCGCAAACTCTCCTTGGCAGAGGGGCGTGAAACTCCAATGAAAAGGACGGGCCGAAGCCCGTCCCTTGTTTTTTTGAACTCCAGGAGAAGTCAGCAGCTCAATCGCCCTCGCTGCCGTCCTTGCCGTGGCACTTCTTGTACTTCAGCCCCGATCCGCAGGGACACGGCTCGTTTCTGCCCACCTTCTCGCCCGTCCGACGCTGCTCCACCTGCGTCGAGCCATGGCCATTGCTGCCGGCAGCGCGCGCCTGCTCCAGTTCCTTCTTCTTCTTGCGCGCAAACTCACGCTCGATCTCGTCGATCGAAGTGCGTGTCCCGGTCGGCGCCTCGCCCACCGGCATCGGCCGCCACGTTTGCTTCGGCGCAGGGCTCTGCACGTGCTGCGGCTGAGGCACAGGCTGCCCGCCATGCCCATTGCCTTCCGACAACGGCGGCGCGGCCGGACGCGGTAAGGGCTGTGTCGGCGGAACCTGCTGCGGCGCCTGCTGCAGCGGACGCGTGATCGGCTGCCCATCCGGTCCCACAATCTGCATCAGGAAGAGATAACGCGCCGTGTCTTCCTGGAAGCGCGTCATCATCGCCTCGAACATGTCGAAGGACTCTTTCTTGTAGGCCACCAGCGGATCCTGCTGCCCATAGCCACGCAGCCCGATGCCCTCCTTCAGGTGATCCATGTTCAGCAGGTGGTCCTTCCACAATCCATCCAGCACGCTCAGCATGATCATGCGCTCGTGATAGCGCATCGCCTGTGAGCCGATGATCTGCTCCTTGAACTCGTACTTCTCCTTCAGCTTGTCGAACAGCGTATCGCCCAGCTCATGCCGGTTCAGCGATGCGAAATCGATCACCTCGCTCTCCGCGTTGAAGCCGAAATGCTCCATCAGCTTCTGCTTGATACCGGCCTGGTCCCATTGATCGGGATGCTGCGATTCGGGCGCGAATTCGTTCAGAATGTTGCTCAGAATTCCGGCAACGTAGTCTTCTATAATGAGCTCTTTCTGCTCCACCCCTTCAAGCAGTTGTTTACGAGTCCCATAGACCGCCTCACGCTGCTTGTTCATCACATCGTCGTACTCGAGCAGGTGTTTGCGGGCCTCGAAGTTCTGCGACTCCACCGCCTTCTGTGCGCCTTCGATCCGCCGCGTAATCATTCCGCTTTCGATCGGCACGCCTTCGTCCATGCCCATCTTCTGGAGCAGCGGCCCCACCCATTCGCGCGCGAAGATGCGCATCAGATCGTCTTCGAGCGACAGGTAGAAGCGCGATGCGCCGGGATCGCCCTGGCGTCCCGCGCGTCCGCGAAGCTGGTTGTCAATGCGCCGCGACTCGTGCCGTTCCGTGCCCAGGATGCACAGGCCGCCCGTCGCCAGCACCTCTTCGTGCTCGCGCTGCGTATTCGCCTGGTGCACCTGCCACGCGCGATCCCAGTTCTCCTGCGAGGCCTCAAACTCCTGCCCCTGGTAGTAGAAGCGCATCATGCCCGGACCGGCAGTGGGCGTAATCGCGCCCTCCGCCGCACTCACGGAGCGCGCCTGTCCGCGCTTGACCAAATCCTGCTTGGTCACGAACTCCGCATTGCCGCCCAGCAGGATGTCGGTACCGCGGCCGGCCATGTTGGTGGCAATCGTCACCATCCCCAGCCGCCCCGCCTGCGCCACAATCTCCGCCTCGCGTTCGTGATATTTCGCATTCAGCACGACGTGCTTGATTCCCTTGCGCTGCAGGATCTGCGACAGCAGCTCGCTCTTCTCGATCGAGGTGGTGCCCACCAGCACCGGCTGCTTCTCCTCATTCAGCCGCTTGATCTCGTCCGCCGCCGCGAAGTACTTCTCCTTCGACGTGCGATAGACCACATCCTGATATTCCTTGCGCCGCATCGGCTTGTTCGTCGGAATCACCACGATATCGAGCTTGTAGGTCGAATCGAATTCCGCCGCTTCTGTCTCCGCCGTGCCCGTCATGCCCGCCAGCTTCTTGTACATGCGGAAGTAATTCTGGAAGGTGATGGTCGCCAGCGTCTGATCTTCGCGCCGGATGTTCACGCCCTCCTTCGCTTCCACCGCCTGGTGCAGCCCATCGGACCACCGGCGTCCCGGCATTGGACGGCCGGTGAAGGTGTCGATGATGATCACCTCTCCTTCCTTCACCACATACTCCACATCCTTGCGGTAGAGCGTGTGCGCCTTGATCGCCGTCTCGACGTGGTGCTTGAACTCCCAGTTCTCCGGATCGGCGATGTTGCCGATGCCCAGCAGCCCTTCGATCTTTTCCCAGCCCTCGTCGCTCACGCTGATGGTCTTGTGCTTCTCGTCCACCACATAGTCGCCGGTCAGGGTCTTGGTCTCGCCCTGCTCAATCTCTTCGCCCTGCTCCAGCTGCGGAATGATACGGTTCACCCGCGCATACTTATCCGTAGTCTGGTCGGTCGGGCCGCTGATGATCAGTGGCGTGCGCGCCTCGTCGATCAGGATCGAGTCCACCTCGTCGACAATTCCGAAGTAGTGGCCGCGCTGCACGCAATCCGCCAGCTCGAATTTCATGTTGTCGCGCAGATAGTCGAAGCCAAACTCGTTGTTCGTTCCGTAGGTGATATCCGCGGCATAAGCCTCGCGGCGCTGGACATCGTCCAAATCGTGGACGATCACGCCCACCTTCAGCCCGAGAAATTCATAAATCTTACCCATCCACTCGGCGTCGCGCTTGGCCAGGTAGTCGTTTACCGTCACCACGTGCACGCCCTTGCCCGCAAGCGCATTCAAATACACCGGCAGGGTGGCGACGAGCGTCTTGCCCTCACCGGTTTTCATTTCCGCAATCTTGCCGGAGTGCAGCACCATCCCGCCGATCAACTGCACGTCAAAGTGACGCATGCCCACCGCGCGCTTGCCTGCCTCGCGCACCACTGCGAAGGCCTCGGGCAGTAGCTCGCTCAGCGCCTCGGCCTCGGCCGCCTTGCGCTCCTCTTTGTTCTCAGGGGTATCCGGAACGCCCTCCAGGCGCGCGGCGAATCGGGCTTTAAACTCAACCGTCTTTTCGCGCAGCTCGGCGTCCGAGAGCCCGTGCAGCTTCGGCTCCCATTCGCCGATGGCGGCCACCGTCGGCATCATGCGCTTGACGGCACGCTCGTTGCTCGTACCGAAAACTTTGGCGATTGCACTACTGATCAAGGAGTTCCTCTTGGCCCGTTCGACAATCTGGGCTGACGCCTTATTTTACGCGATCACGGACATCGCCGACTTGTCAGCCCCGCGCGCAAAAATGGCCGCCCGGGGGAGGGCCCCAGGCGGCCAGGATCAGAGCGCTGAACGCTCTTTAGAATGCGTAACGCAGACTGAACTGCAGTTGCCGGTCAGAGGCGTACGTCTGGCCCTTGGTCGTGACCTGTCCAAAGGTGCCGCTGGTCGGGTTG
>DASUWP010000322.1:0-14309 GCA_036378335.1 Acidobacteriaceae bacterium
CTTCTTCACGCCATCCTGCGGCACAGTGGCATCAGTAATCGGAACGCGATTTTCGGATCGCTTACCCTGTGCCTCTCTCCCCTCTTTATCCCTCTTGCCGCCAGCTATATGACGGATGTCGGCGCAATGTTCGTCATCCTGCTCTGCATGTACATGTGTCAACGTGCGCTGGAGGCAAGCAGTGACCGTGCTGCCATAACATGGCTCTGCGCTGCTACCCTGATTGACGTTGCCGGTGGCACCGAGCGGCAAATTATGTGGCTTGGAGCGCTCGTCGTCGTGCCCTCCGCAGCATGGCTGCTCCGAAACAGGCGTGGCGTCATTCCCATAACGGTCGTCCTCTGGATCATCAGCATCGTATTTATCTTTATCTCGACTCGCTGGTTTTATCACCAGCCTTATTCGGTTCCCGAAAAGCTCTTCTACAGTACCCCGCAAGGTCCATCTCAGTCGCTCACGACGCTCCTGTTGCATCGGCTCGCATTTAAGGCAGTGCCTTTCCCGGCTGTTCTCTTGAAGACATTTTTATGTCTGCTCCTGATCATTCTGCCAATCCTTATCGCGTGGCTTGTCGCTGTCTTTAAGCTTGGCCGCCCGGCTCAGATCAAGCTCGCTGTGCTTGCATTGCTGCTTGGCATCGGCTATTGGATACTCCACCTGCGTGGCATGTTGGACGACTGGGTCATGCCATGGCTATACCACGTCCTCAGTTCCGAAGCGATACTCCCCAAAACTTGGGCAATGCTTGGGCGCCGGCCAGTGACGCTTCCCATCCCGTTGCGGGCGGCCTTGTCTATCGCGGTTGTCCTCAGCGGCGTTGCATTCGCACAATGGCTCTTCGTCCGGTGGCGAAAAGACACTGTTCGTGCTTCGACTGGAAGCGGGACGGAGAGCTGGAGGACCCTTTTCTACCTCTATCTTCCGTACTCCATCGCCTATTTCATGCTCCTGGTTCCGCGAGGGCTCCGCTTTTTTATCTTCGATCGATATCTCCTGGGCATCATGCCCGTCGTCATCCTGTACCTTCTGAAACTGTATGAAGAAAAGATAGCCAGATCGCTTCCCGTCCTCTGCTATGTGACGCTCTCTCTTTTTGCCCTCTACGGAATAGGGGCAACGCACGACTTGTTCGCAATCAATCGGGCAATCATTCGAGCCGTGAATGAAGTACGAAGCCAGGGAGTTAAAGAAAATGCCATTCAGGCAGGCTTTGAATACGATGGTTGGACGGAGATTGACCAGGCCGGTTATGTCAACGAATCCAAAATGACCTATCCGGCGGGCGCATATCATGAAAATCTGCAGGACCACCGCCGCCCCGGCGATTGCCGCATGGACTTCGATCCGTACACTCCGGCGCTGCACCCAAAGTTTATCGTCGTTCTCACTCCTATGTGGTGTCTTGAGCAAAGCAGTTTCCCGCCCTTGTCGTATGACGCCTGGCTGCCGCCCTTCTCGCGCCGCATCTACATCCAGAAGGTGCCCACGCAGCTGCAAGATCCGTAGCCGAGGGCCGCAGAGAAGCCGAACACGCACTTTCAAGTCGTAAGAAAGACCCGTCCGCGCCACTTCTTGCAAGCGATGGTTGGCGACGGAGTATTCGCGGATTGCGCTCTGGCAGGGCCAGTTCTCCGGGCCCTGCTCAAGAACCTGTCAATCGCGCCAAACAAATGACAATTCTCAAACTATTGTTCCGCGCCAGGCACGGGCTGACGGAGCTATACTCAGATCGCCTCGCAGGGTAACGCTCGGCCGGCAATCAATGCCGGCGTTCCCTGCCGGGAGAGACGGGTAGCACCGCGGGGGTCGCTCCTATGACAAGCTCTCTCTTTTCCACTGCATTTGTAGCTATCGCGCTCTGCGCCACACCGCTGCTTGCCCAGCAAGCCACGACGGATGCATCGCCCAGCACTCCTCCACCGGAGACTGCCGGATCCACGCAAACGGTCGCGGCCGCGCCGGGAGTTCGGATCGTGCGCCTCAGTGAAGTAAACGGCGACGTGCAACTGGACCGCCAGACCGGCCATGGATTCGAGGCCGCCTTCGCCAACCTGCCTATCATCCAGGGCGGACGGCTACGCACCGGTGAGGGTGTGGCCGAGGTCGAGTTTGAGGACAACAGCAGCCTGCGCCTTACACCGCACAGCCTCGTGGAATTTCCCGTGCTCTCGCTCGGCAGCAATGGTGTGCGCGCTTCGACGGTTCACGTGGTGGAGGGCACCATCTACGTCAGCCTTACAAAAGGCAAGCAAAGCAACATGAACGTGACCTTCGGAAAAGAGACGCTCACCCTTGGGCCCTCCGCTCACATCGAACTCGCGGTCAACAGCAAGCAGCCCCGGCTGGATGTGCTCGATGGCACGGTGGAGGCGGTCAACGGCGCAACCACTACGACGGTGGGCAAGAAGAAAGCACTGCTTTTCGATCCGGCCAACTCTGCTCCTCCCACGCTCCTCAGCAAGAATGAAAAGGGCCCATACGACGAGTGGGACAAGCACGCAGTCGAGTATCACCAGCGGCTTGCGCCCAGCGGCGGCAATTATGCATCCGTGCCGTACACCTACGGCCTGGCCGATATGAACTATTACGGCGGCTTCTTGAACATGGGCGGCTGCGGCATGATGTGGCAGCCGTATCTGGTCAGCGCCAACTGGAGTCCCTTCAATAACGGCACGTGGGCCTGGTATCCCGGCGCGGGTTACAGCTGGGTCTCACCTTATCCTTGGGGTTGGACAGCGTTTCACTCCGGCAGTTGGAATTACTGCCCCAGCCGCGGATGGGGATGGCAGCCGAGCAGTCAGTGGAATGGCATCGCCAACACGCCACTCGTGAAATCGCCGCACGATCCATTCCGCCTGCGTCCACCCGCGAAACCTCACCCGCTCGGTCCCACCACCGTCGCGGTCAACGAAAAGCCGCTTGTGGCGTCCAAACTTAACGACAAGGACTCGTTTGTCTTCCGCAGGGACTCGGCCGGAATGGGCGTGCCGCGCGGCACGTTCGGCAAGCTGAACCATATTTCCTCTGGCGTGGTGCAGCACGGCTCCGTGGAGAGACCGGCGTACGTTACGTCCATGTCCACCGGCCGGCCTATGGGGAACGAGGTCGGAATGGCCGCGAATCACGGAGTCAACGGCGTCACCGCCACCCACACCATGCCGACTGGCGGCAACGCGTCTTCCGGGGCGCGGTCGTCCAGTCCGGGCAGCATTAGTGCCGGATCAAGCGGCGGGCATTCCATGGGCTCGTCAGGCGGCGGTTCGTTCGGAGGGGGAGGCGGGCACATGGGCGGTGGGGCATCCGGCGGAGGCGCCACCTCGGGCGGCCATCACTAGAATCTGGTTCTGTATCGAAGCTTATTTGCCGATGCAGAAAGTGGAAATGCTAGAAATCGTCAGCTAATACCGTCAATTCAAGAGTTGACAGGTTTCCGGGAACTTGCCCGCAACTCGGATAATGCTGGTGTGCCTCGCCTTTTACTCTAGGACTTTCGCACAGAGCGCGGCCCGACAAACTTCCGGGTTTCGTAGCCATCTACCTCAGGAGTTCATCGAACTCGGCCCAATCCAACCGTAATTACTCCGTACAGGAACGGCGTGCAGATCCTGCAGGCAGTGGACACTGGCCGCGCCGGTGGAGGATTCGGCGCGTATGGACCATGGACATCGGGAAACCCGGGGATCGGGTTCTATGACAACCCCGACCATAAACTGGAGCCGTTTCGGCTTTTCGTGGTTTGGCGCGACGGACGATGAGCAGCCGCTGATTCCCGCGACAACCAACAAGGCTCGGTGACCAGGTTGAGGGCGAGCAGGTAAAGACTAGCGGGTTCTGCAGTTGCGCGAGCCGCGTTCACTGTGGGCTGGCGATGGCTACAGTACCGGAACGGCACCTTCATTACCAATGACATTACGTAAGTAGTCGGGAGTGACGTTGGTTGGGCTAAATCACCGGAAGTATAGTGCGTGCGATGTATGGTTCACCGGCACTTTAAATAGGCAGGTGTTATGGCAACCACCTTGCACGGAAATCCCATGGTATTGGGGAGAGCCGCTGACGTCCCAGACGACCGGTCAGAATGGCTGAATCTCTCAAGATGGTATCTTTTTGTTCTTTTCTATGGGGTCTTTTCAAACATTCCCTTTTGGGTAATGGTCAGATTCCTGCGGATCGAGCGAAATGGCTGGTTCTGCCTTGACTACCTTTGCATTGGAATCCTGTCGCTCTTTGTGCCGAGAGTCGTCACCGGGATCCTCATGTTTGGCAGCATTGTCGCTGACGCGCTTAGTGCGATCACAGAATCATATTTTCTTTCTCTTTCTGAGTGTCTGAAGAGTTTTTCTTCTCTTGGCGAACTGCCGGGGCCGCGCCTTGGATATGTAATCGCAGCTGTTTTGCTAGCGATCTTAATTTCGGTGGCCGCGGCACTCCTGCCGAAACCACTCATCAAGGGAGCGCGTCGTTTTTATGCAGCGGGGTGCATGAGCAGTCTTGCTGCGATTCTTCTAGTTGCCGATTGTGCAAGGGTTTATCACCAAACGGGAGCGCTGCCGACTGTGCTCGGATTCCGACTCTCCCCAGATGCAAGAAACGCCGGCATCTTCAAGGTCAAAGAGAGCCGGATCTGTCGTTTATCGATGAAACGACTTATTCAGGATGAGATTGACCGCCGAAAGGACGAACGCGAGCGGCACTCTGGCGCAATTCTTGGAACTCGCCTGACCAGCGCAGTGGCGAAAGCGGAGTTCCCTGCGACGAAGCGGCCCATGCTACCGGTAACAACTGAGTACGACACTCCGAATATCGTTGTCATCCTCGTTGAATCATGGGGACTCGCATCAAATCCTGATTTTCGCGATTCGATAGTGCGACCCTACCTGGACCCACAGCTGCAGGACCATTATCGTCTGCTGCAAGGCACCGTTCCTTTCTATGGACCGACCGTTGCGGGCGAGGCGAGAGAATTGTGCAACAGCTATATGGGATTTCACTTGCTCGATGCATCACGAGAAGAACTCAGAGGATGTCTTCCCGACCGTCTCGCCGCACTTGGGTATCACACGGTCGGAATCCACGGACATGCTGGCCGCATGTTTCGGCGATCGACCTGGTACGGGACTATTGGGTTCCAGGAAACGTGGTTTGAGGACAGATTCCAGCAGATGGGACTTCCTAAATGCGCAGGTGGGTTTACTGGAATATGTGATGCTGACATTGCACTGTGGATCGGGAATCGTCTGCATCAGCGCACTACACAACCAAGCTTCCTGTATTGGGTCACGCTGAACTCACATCTGCCCGTTCCGGTTCCAGCTGATGTGAAAGGCGCGGCATCCTGCGCGACTGTTCCGTCGGGACAACAGTATCCAGCGCTTTGCTCCTGGTTCCAACTTGTCTCAAATGTTCATCGGTCTATAGCGCAGATCGCACAGTCGGATCTATCTCGTCCCACTGTGTTTGTCGTTGTCGGCGATCACGCGCCACCGTTCGCGGGTTCATTCCTACGCAGACAATTTTCAGATGCGGTGGTCCCTTATGTCATCCTTCAGCCACAGATGAAAGGTCACCCTTTCAAAAAAGAATTGGCACTTCTAGAGGTCAAAGTGCCGGGCTCTGACGCAAGAGCCTCAATTTCGACCCCCGGGGCGGACACGCAGTAGATAAGAGGCCACCGCACCTCAAAACCTGGCGCTGCCCATTTCCTAGCAAGAAGGGCATCCCCAGTTCCAATTGCCGACATCACTTCCAGAGGATTGTGTGGAACTACGGCAGCGGCCATCACTAGAATCTGCTTCTGTATCGAAGCTTACTTACCGATGCAGAAGCTCGAAAAAATGCGGTTCAGAATATCCTCCGCGGTCGTCGCTCCGGTGAGTTGATCGAGCTGCTGCAGGACTGCATATAGATCCAGCAGCAGCATCTCGTGCGGCACTCGCTGCGCCAGCCCGCCACACGCGCGCGTCAGCGCCTGCGTGCAGCCTTGGAGCGCCTCGTAGTGTCGCAAGCTGGTCAGCATGCCGCCTTCTGCGTCATTTGCTGACCCTCGCACTCGCTCCAACAGCTGCTTGCGCAGCTCCGCCACACCTTCACCGGTAAGCGCGGAAACCTCCGCCAGCTCACCTGTCACTCCATCAACGCCCTCGGACCGCAGCCGGGCCACGGCGAGTGGCCGCGCGAGATCGATCTTGTTCAGCACCAGCAGCGGCGAGCGCCCCTCAAGTGACGCGAGCAGCCGCGCATCTTCCTCCGCCAGGCGCAACGCGCCTTTCGCATCGACGGTCGCGGTTGCATCCAGCAGCAGCAGCACCAGGTCGGCGTCCGCCATCGCGCTCTCGGTGCGTGCAATACCATGCGATTCCGCTTCGTCCCTGGTCTCGCGCAGCCCCGCCGTGTCCACCAGTTCCACCGGAATGCCGCCGAGCGAGATGCGTTCTGTCACCAGATCACGCGTTGTGCCTGGAGCCGCTGTGACAATCGCGCGTTCGCGCTCCACCAGCCGGTTGAAGAGGGACGATTTGCCCGCATTCGGCCGGCCGACGATCGCCAGCGTCAGGCCGTTGTGCACCAGCCGTCCTTCGCGAAAACTCGCCGCAATGGGCGCGAGCGCCGCTTCGAGCGCGTCCAGTTGCCGCGCAATCTCGGCATCCGGCGTCACATCGATGTCATCTTCCGCAAAGTCGATGCCCGCTTCGAGCAGTGTAATGAGTGCGACCAGTTGTTCCTTGACCGGAGCGACGCGCCGGCTCAGCGCGCCGCCGAGTTGCTCTGCAGCCACGCGCACCTGGTAGAGCGTCTCGGCCGCAATCAGGTCGCGCACCGCTTCGGCCTGCGTCAGGTCGATGCGTCCATGCAGAAAGGCGCGTTCCGTAAACTCGCCCGGCCGTGCCAGCCGGGCCCCCGCTTCGAGCGCCCGCCGCACCAGCAGGTCCAGGATTACCGGCGAGCCATGCGCTGCAACCTCGAGCACATCCTCGCCGGTATATGAGTTCGGCGCGGCGAACCAGGTGACCACCCCTTCATCGAGGCGCGCGCCGCCATCCACGATGGCACAATAACGTGCCCGACCGGGCAGAAGGGGAGATCGTAACTCAAGATGTGACGATAACAGCCGCTGCGCATCGGAACCGGAGAGCCGCACAATCCCGATGCCACCGCGGCCGGGAGGGGTGGCTACGGCAACAATGGTGTCTTCGGCAGTGCTCGGATTGCCAGTGATCCCGCTCATGGCTTTCGGAAACTATCGAGGACGAAACTGTAGAGGATGGAGGCATCGAGGCCAGCCTGTCGAATTTCGGGCTCGCGCCTCAGCCTTCCATCGCGCTGCTGCCGTTCAGCGGCGAGGCCCACGGCGATCGCCACCACGCCCGCCACCACCGCGTCGATCATCTCTGCGTCCGGGACCTCGGCCGCCACCGCGGGAATCCCGGCCACCACGGCCACTGCGCTGGAACGATGGTGCTGCCACCGGCGGAATATGCTTGTCACCCTTGCGGTAAACGACGACAAAGCGCCGCAGGCCTTCGCCGCTGCTCTCTGTTTCCAGATCGTCGAACTGCCGGAAGGCTAGGTGCAGCATGCGCCGCTCGCGAGAGCTCATCGGCTGAAAGCTGTAGGGTGCGCCGCTGCGCCGCACCCGCTCGGCGGCTGCGTCGGCTGCCATCTTCATCTCCCGTGCACGGATCGCCTTGAAGTTGCCGCTGTCGAAGGAGATGCGATCGTGCTCCTCCGGTTCCAGCCGCACCATCTTGGCCGCGATATGTTCGAGCGCCCGCAGTAGCTCTCCATTGCGCTGCGTCACCAGCGGAGCATCCGGCCCGGCAATCTCCACGTAGATTTCGCGCGCTTCCAGTCCATCGGGATCGGCAGCGCCTTCACCCGCCGTGATGCGGTACTTCAACCGCAGCCCGCCGGTAGCGACCAGCAGCTTTAGAAACTCTGAAATCGTATTGGCCGCGGCGCGGTAGTCTTCGATCGGCATAGCTCTCTATCCTATATCGCCAACTTCTGTTCTTTGCTTCGACGCCATCCTCGGGGACGCTTTTACGCCGTACGGCGCGCCTTGCCGCCCCCCGTTCCTATCTTTTTTTTTTCGCGGCACGCTTGGCGGCGATCTCTCGCATCTGTTTTCCCATGCCGGTGCGGTTCATGATGATCTGCATCCCCGTAGTGATCAGGTTGCTGGCCGCCCAGTACAGCGCCACACCCGACCCGATGTTCAGCATGATGAAGCCGAACATCAGCGGCATCATGAAAGCCATCATCTTCTGCTGCGCCGGGTCCACTCCAGGCGACGGAGACAGGTACGACGTGGTGAACATGGTCAGGATGACGAAGATCGGCAGGATGTGCAGCGCGTCGGGCGCGGCCAGATCGTGCAGCCAGAACCAGTGCGCATGCCGCAGTTCGATCACGTTCTCCAGCATCTCGTAAAAGCCATACAGCAGCGGATACTGAAGGAGCATGGGCAGGCAGCCGCCAAACATGTTCACGCCCTCGCGGCGCTGCAGGTCCATGATCTCTTTATTCATGTCCTGCCGCCGCGGATCGGTGGCCTTGTACTTCTTATACTTCTCCTTGATCTGCTGCATCTCCGGCTGAATCCTCTGCATCTTCAGCGCGGATCTCATCATGGTGATGCGCGTCGGTAACATCGCGAGGTTCAGCACCAGGGTCAGGATCAGAATCGACCAGCCCCAGTTCGGCACGATGTGGTCGTAGGTAAAGCGCAGCGCTGCAAACAGCGGCTTGGCAACCCAGCCAAACCAACCGAAGTTCAGGATCGGCTCAATGTTCGGGCCGGTTTCGGTGCCATTGGCTGAGGTCGCCTTCACGCTGCTCAGCACGGAGATGACCTTCGGCCCGGCGAAAACGCGCAGTGACACCGGCGTCGTCATCGAGCCCACTGCCGCCCCCAGCAGCGGCACGGACTCGGTCGCGCCGTTCGGCTGCTTCGCGTCCTTCGGAATGCTCCAGCCATTGTTCAGCGAAATTACGGACGTCTGTTCGGGCTGATCCGGCAGGAAGATCGCGCCGAAGTACAGATCACTGATGCCGGCGTAGTCGAACGGCCCGTTCAAGGTCGCGCCGCCACTTACCTTCTTGGTTGCCGTCTTCTCGAACTTGCCGTTCTGTGAACTGTCGAACTGCGCCTTGGAATAAGAGGCTAGAGTGTTCTGGTCGCCTATCCCCGCCGGCCACGAGACCAGCGTCGGCAGCGGGCTCCCGTTGTTTGTCACCGAAGCGGTGACATGAATAACATAGCTTGCGTCAAAGCGGAAGGTCTTCTTGACCACTAGGCCGCCGCTTGCGTAATCGAAGGTTAACTCGGCGGGAGCCGGGAGATTCCCGGTGGCGGAGGGGACATAGAGAGCCGTCGCGAGCCGCTGCCGCTGCCCCGCGTCATAGCTGTAGAGCGAAAGCGGGTATCCGAATTTTGCCGAGGTCTGCGGATTTACCAGGTCCAGCGGCTTGCCGTTGTCGTCCTCGTACCGCTTCAATACCCAGCTCTTCACCTGGGCGCCTCGGTTAGTGAAGACAATACGATAATTCTCGTTTTCGACCGTAGTGGTCTGCTCGGCCGCCGCAGCGACGGAGGCAGCCATTGGAGCAGACGCAGCGTTGCTCGCATTCTCAGTCGGTGAGGCGGCATGGTTGCCACCTTCTGGCGAGGGAGCCGCAGCGCTCTGCTGCTGTTTCTGTTGCGCGGGTTGCGGCTCCGGTTTCTTCGGCCGGAAGTACTGCAACGCCAGCAACATCACCACAAAGACCAGCGAAAAAATCAGGAACGAGCGGGAGTCCTGCTGTTTGCCACCGCCCTGTTGGTTAGGATTGCGTATCTCTGCCAAGGAAACTCTCTCTGCCTGTTCTTTCTTCTTGTGAATCGGAAAAATCCATCGAGGGCGCGTGGATGAAGGCCAGGACTGCTGGCAACGCCGCTCTCACATCATGGTAAATGCATCAGGTCACAGGACCACGACCGCATCCACCGGCTATATCAACGCTCGACCGATCAGCGTCGTAACCGGTACCCGGCACCGGATCGAATCCTCCCTGGGAGAGCGGATGGCACCGCAGTAGACGCCGCAGTCCCAGCCAGCTCCCGCGCCATGGTCCGTAGGTCGCAATCGCCAACGCTGCATACTCTGAACACGTCGGCTGGAAGCGGCACGCACCGGTCGCTCCGGTGATGGAATGGAGCACCGGCGAGACGCCGTGTTTATAAAGCCACAGCAGCACGCGCATCATTGTGCTCGCTCCGCTGGGCGAGGTTTCCGTTCCGCTGTGCCAGTCTCGTGCCGGCCATCGGTACTGCTCTCCGGACTGCTCTCTTGAATCTTTACGAAAATGCGCCGCACTTCGTTCCTGAGCGCAACCCATTCGGCTGTGAGCACAGTGCGCTTCGGATGCAGCACCACGTCAAGGTTGCCGCGCAGCACATCCAGATTCCCCAGAATGGCCGCGCGCATGCGCCGCTTGATGCGATTGCGCTCCACCGCCTTGCCCAGGACCTTCCCCGCGGTGATACCCACGCGCGGACCCGCACCGGCGTGCTCTACCGGTTGCGACGCGACAAAGTAGGTCATCAAGGATGAGAACTGCTTACGGCTCGCCTGGTACACGCGCTGATAATCCGCGTGCTTGTGCAGCCGCCAGCCACGCGCAGGCGAGTGGTCGGCCCGAGTTGCGTCCGGGGCGATCGCTGATTTCGCGGGTAGGGGCTTGGTGGACAGCGGAGCAGCAGTGGAAGGAGGCACCGCGATAGGAGTTTGGCGTTGGTCGCGTCCTGCCGGCCCGAGGCCAGAGGACGCAACTCGTCTCGAATTAGTCGCGGTAGCCCGGCGACACGGAGACACGGTGCCGTCCCTTGGCGCGACGGCGCGACAGCACAGCCGCACCAGCCTTGGTCTTCATACGCGTGCGAAAGCCATGCGTCTTCGAGCGGTGACGGCGGTTGGGTTGAAAGGTACGCTTGGGCATCGAACTATCCTGGTAAGAGAATCGCTGCCCTGGTAAGAGAATCACTGCCTTACGGGCAAGTTCTGAGTATAGCCGATCCTGTGCAAATCAGGCAAAGTCTTCGATCGGGGGGGCGGCCTTCTTCTGCGCGGAATCGTCCTCCAATTCGGCACAGTTCGGCCACCGTCGTACCGCGGCGCCGTCCTGCGCAAACGCGAAGGCCTTCGTCGCGGCGAATCTTCATCTTCGCTCGCAACTCTTCTTCGCGTGCATCTCATGTTTGCCGTCAAGTTGTCGTCAGGTCACCACAAAACTTGAGCGTCTTTGCCTTCACTTCACGCGTCTTCACAAGCAGTGGTGCAACGCAGTATTTTTGCTGACAAAGCCGTCCACCCGATGCTTCCGTCTGTGCTAGTATCGGCTCCGTTCACAACTGAATTTTCTGGCGTCACGCCCCAACCCTGGATCGAACAAGCGCCCGCGTACAAATTCCGCCCGGCGCGATTCCGGTAGAGGAGCCAAAGAAGCTTAACCGCAGACCTCGCGTCTGTACTCATCGCGCTTCCATCAGGAGGCGCGCTGTTGCTTCTTTTCTCTCGTTTACCATCGTCCACATGGGCGCACGGCGCCAATTGAAGGAAGCGTATGTCTTTTGTCCCAACCAGCACGACCATCATCGATCCATGGACACGCATCCTCGGGGCACTGGAAAAAAAGGTCAATCGGCAATCCTTCAACACCTTCCTCAAGCCGACGCGCATGAGCCATCTCAACGGCCGGGTGCTCTTCGTCCGCATTCCTTCCGCAGACTTCCAGCACGTCGGCGATCGTTACGGCGATCTCATCCAGGAGGCCATCGACAAGCTCGAGCTTGAGGTGGAGGATGTGCAATTCGTCACGATCGAGAACGATCCCTCCGTGCCGCAGCGTCCGCGCGAGCCTCGCGAAGACGGCGGCTTCCCGCCATCATCGGCGCATACGCCGGGCGCGCCGCGCCATCCCGGCCAGCGGCCTGCGATCCCCGCCGTCAACGGCCAGCAGATACGTTTTGACTGGAACACAGCCTCGCAGCTCAACCCGCGCTACAACTTCGATGGCTTCGTCTCCGGCGCCGGAAATCAGTTCGCGCGTGCCGCTGCGGAAGCCGTTGCCGAGCGCCCCTCGAAGGCCTACAACCCGCTCTTCCTCTACGGCGGCGTAGGTTTGGGCAAGACCCACCTCATGCATGCCATCGGTCACGAGGTGAAGCGCCGTCAGCCGCAGTCCGCCATCTGCTACGTCTCGAGCGAGAAGTTCACCAACGAGATGATCTCCTACGTGCGCAACGAGAAGATGTCCAGCTTCCGGGACAAGTACCGCGGGGTCGATGTCCTGCTTATCGATGACATCCAGTTCCTCGCCTCGAAGGAGCGTACGCAGGACGAGTTCTTCCACACCTTCAACGCGCTGCACGAGAGCGACAAGCAGATCGTCATCGCCTCCGATCGTCCGCCGAAGGATCTCGCCGGTCTCGAGGAGCGTCTGCGCTCGCGCTTCGAGTGGGGTCTCATTGCGGACATCCAGCCGCCTGACCTCGAAACCAAGGTCGCCATCCTGCAGCAGAAGGCGGAGAGCGAGCAGTGCGCATTGCCCATGGATGTCGCGCTCTATATGGCGACCAACATCCGCACCAACATTCGCGAGCTGGAAGGCGCCTTCACCCGCCTGCTCGCCTGGAGCTCGCTCAACGGCGTCGAGATCACTCTCTCCACCGCACAGCAGGCACTCAAGCAATTCATCGACACGCAAGTGCGCAAGATCACCATCGAGGCGATCCAACGCACGGTCGCCGAGCACTTCGGCATGAAAATCGCCGAGCTCAAGCAGAAAAACAACTCGCGCTCGGTCGTGGTCCCGCGCCAGATTGCGATGTATCTGGCCAAGCAGATGACCGAAGCCTCGCTGCCCGAGATCGGACGCCAGTTCGGGGGCAAGCACCACACCACGGTCATGCATTCCATCGGCAAGATCGACGAAGAGAAACGCACCGACAAGGACCTGAATCGGACGCTCAACAAGCTGATGGAAAGCCTCAACAACTGACACTGCACCGCACTACACTTGCGGACGCCCTGGTCACTTTTTGAAGACATTGAATCGTCCGGGTAGAGATGCAAGATCCTACCCGCGCGGCACGTAACCCAACCGCGTCGGTAGCCCCAACCGCAGGCGTCTGGCCCCGCGAAGCGATACGAGCATCTGAATGAGTGCCAAAATAGGCACCCGACCCCCTGCGGTTGGGTACGGTATTCTTCCCCAAATGCGTCGTTGCCGCCATCTGGCCAGGGTCCTGCTGGCCGTGCTGCTTGCCACCAGTTCGCTCACTGCGCGAGCGGACAATCGTGCGGCCACGCACCCGGCCGATCACCCCGCCGCGCCTCCTACTCCTGTTCGCGAACCGCAGCGCCCCGCCGTCCACCCACAGGACACAGGCTTTCTCAACCGAGTCATCCTGCTCAATGGCATTAGCTATCGCTACGTCGTCTACGTACCCATCGAGTACGACGCGCGGCGCTCCTGGCCCATCATTCTTTTTCTCCATGGGTCCGGCGAGCGCGGCTCCGACGGCATGGACGAGACCCAGGTCGGGCTGCCCAACGCTATCCGCGCTCACCCGGAGCGCTGGCCCTTTATTGTCGTCATGCCGCAGCTGCCTTATCTGCATCACCACTGGACCGACCCCGACATGATGCAGATGGCGCTGGCCACGCTCGATGCCGAGATGAAGGAGTTCCACGGCGACCCCGAGCGCGTCTATCTCACCGGTCTCTCGCTCGGCGGCTACGGCGCGTGGGAGATCGCCAAGGACTATCCCAATCGCTTCGCCGCTATCGTGCCCGTCTCCGGCGGCATCTTCTGGTCCTACGAGCCGCAGCGCTGGAAGCAATCGACTATCTTGCCTGAGGCCTACGTGCACGCTGTCGGCAAAACGCCGATCTGGATGTTCCACGGCACGCTGGATCCGGTGGTGCCTACCAAGGAATCGCAGATCATGTACCAGGCGCTCTCCGCAGCCGGCGGCGATGTACGCCTGTGGCTCTATGAGGGCTGGCACCACAACTCCTGGGACAAGGCCTACTCCGAGCGCTCGCTGCCGCAGTGGCTGCTCGCCCATCGCCTTTCGGATATCGCGAACGCACATGCCCAGGCGCAGTTGCTCAGCATCCCGCTGCATCCGATTCCCGCGAAGGTCGATCCCGATATCTACGACGACTACGTCGGCGACTACTACGACGGCGACGTCCGCCAGGTCACCATCCTCACCGAAGGCGATAAGCTCTTCTCCCGCAACCGCACCAACGACCTGAACGAAT
>DASUWP010000323.1:0-9292 GCA_036378335.1 Acidobacteriaceae bacterium
TGGATGGATAGCGGCCGCATGGTCAAGAGCGTCGTCATCGGCCGCGATCCCGATGGCTCGCTCCTGCTCGAGCACGAACGCATCGACTATCCCACTTATCCCTGGGAATGGACGCCTGGGCAGTGGGCTGCCGCCGGCGAGCTCACCCTCGATCTCTGCGAAGAATCTCTGGCGGCCGGTCTCATTCTGAAAGACGCGACGCCGCTCAACGTTCTTTTCCGCAACGCGGAGCCGGTTTTCGTCGATGTGCTGTCCTTCGACGCTCGCAAGCCGGGAAATCCCATCTGGCTTGCCTACGGTCAGTTTGTCCGCACGTTCCTGTTGCCTCTGGCGGCAAACCGCTATCTCGGCTGGCCCCTGGCTGCTTCCATCGAGCGCCGCGACGGCTACGAGCCGACGGACATCTACACTCACCTGCCGCTACGCCGCCGCTGGACGGCGCCGCTGCGCGCCCTTGTCACACTGCCGCATCTGCTTGAGGGCAAGGCCAACGCCTCCGCATCCACCGGCGCCAGCCCCATTCGGCAGCAGGCGCCCGAGGTGGCTACGCACGTTCTGCGCGGGACGCTCAGGAAGCTGCGCCGGACGCTGCGCGCGCTCACGCCGCCACCGCGCTCCTCGCGGTGGAGCGACTACACCACCACCGCAAGCCACTACACCGCGGAAGATCACGCACGCAAAGCCGCATTCGTGGAGCGCGCGCTCACCCACGCAAGTCCCCAGTGCGTGCTCGATGTGGGCGGGAACACCGGTCATTATTCGCGCATTGCCGTCACGGCCGGCGCCCGTGTCGTCGCCTGGGATACCGACGTCCAGGCTGCAGATGCGAACTGGCGCGAAGCCCGGGCGAAGGGTGAGCCTATCCTGCCGCTTATCGCCAATATCGCGCGCCCGACACCTGCCGTGGGCTGGCAGAACGCCGAAAGTGCAAGCCTGCTCGAGCGCTCCGAAGGCGCATTCGACGGCGTTCTGATGCTCGGAGTCATTCACCACATGCTGCTCATCGACCAGATCCCGCTGCCCGCCATCTTCGATCTGGTCAAGCGCCTTACCACGCGATGGGCAATCATCGAGTGGGTGCCGGCAACCGATTCACAATTCCAGCAGCTCTGCCGCGGACGCCAGGACATCTACGGACATCTCGACGAGACTGCCTTTCTTGCCGCAGCAGGCGAGCACTTCGAGCGGCGGATGGTCGAAAACCTCCCCAACGGCCGAAGTCTCTGGCTCTTCGAGACCAAGTGAAATCAAGGCCATTTCTTCAGGGCGCCGGCATCGCCACGCTCTACACAGCAACGTTTGCTTCAGGCTATCTCACTCCGACTGCAGGGGATGCCTACCATCGTCTACACCCTCTGACCACCATCTATCGGGCGATTCTCCTCTTGGCAATCGGGCTCTGGATCGGCTCGGGAATCGCCTTCTGGTTTTTGGAACGGCTGCCCGAGCGATGGAAGCGCATTTTCTGGCTTATTCCACTCACGCTTTTGCCCTGGCTTTTCCTTCGAGGCTTGGCTGCCGCACTCACCGACTGGCCCCGCATTGCCCTCCTGACAATGCAGATAGAGCATGTGCTCGTTCCCGGCATCGCAATCGTTGGCCTGGGAATGCTTCTTCTAAGTCCGGCGATCGGTCCGACCTACTATGACAAATGTGTTAGGGGAGGTCGTGCCGTCTATATGATCTCCGGCTTCGGCCTGCTCGTCATTCTGCCGCAGATCGGAAACTACGCTCTTCGCTCTGAGCCACGCGAGCTACCGGGTTTCGTGCAGGCCAGTCTTCCTGCAGTTCCCGCAGCGTCGCCGCGCATCGTCTGGATATTGATGGACGAACTCTCCTACGATCAGATTTTTGACCATCGCCAGCCGGATGTTGTGCTCCCCAATTTCGACAACCTGGCCAGCTCAAGCCTTCGATTTTCAGCCGTCCAGCCTGTGGGCAAATTTACCGAGGAAGTGCTGCCCGCTCTCCTCCTGGGCAAACCAGTCGCGGACCTGCGCAAGCCGTATGCCGGACCTCCCAGCTACCGCTCCACTCCCGAAGGCCCTTGGCGGAAGTTCAGTGAATACGACACCATCTTTGGCGATGCCCATTCTCTCGGGTGGACCAGCGGGATCGCTGGTTGGTACAACCCCTACTGTCGGCTGGTTCCGGATGTCGTCAATCGTTGCTTCTGGCAATATTCCGAACCGGGCCATTTCGATCTAGCGAGTTCCCTGAACTCTAGGAGCTCAGTCGCGGAAAATATCGCGGCAATGGCTCCCTTCCGCGTCAAGATCCAGGCAGTCATGCACAGGCCCATGCTCGCCGGCAACCAGTTACATCGCGACGACTACATCACCGTGATGGCGGAGGCAAAAGAACTTCTGAACGATTCGCGCATCCGCTTTGCGTTTGTGCATCTGCCCATCCCGCATCCGCCCGGAATTTACGATCGTCAACGCCATACCTTCGCCGATCGCGGCACATATCTGGACAATCTCGTTCTTGCTGACCAAAGCCTGCAAGCGCTGAGGGAAGTGATTCAGTCCACACCCGGTGCGGCGAATACCACGCTCATCGTCTCCTCCGATCACTCCTGGCGTACTTCTTGGTGGAGAGGATCGGGAGTGTGGTCGGCCGAAGCAGAGCGTGTCACTCACGGAGGCAAATTCGACGAGCGTCCCGTCCTCATAGTTCAACTGCCAGGCAGCGACGGTAGCCAGGTAGTCTCAAGGCCGGCAAGCGCGCTCATTGTCCACGACATTGTCGAAAGCCTGCTGCGCGGTCAGTTGCACAGTGTGTCTGACATCAACCAATTAGTCGAGAAGCAACCTGCCGCGATGCAGGAAATCAACAGCGCCAAGGCGCGCAACTGAAACGCTCTTCTGCATGCTGCTTTGAGCAGAATCCCCCCTCCACCTGTTTGCCGAAGTAAAGCGCGGCGCCGCAGCCGTGGACGGGTGCCGCTGGCGAGGGAGCAGCCAAAGGGAATGAGGGAAAAAATGAAGGCCACCCGCCGGTGGCCTCTGGGAGGCTAGTCGAGATGAGAGCCTTCGGTCTATCGCCGTTCGGCTGTTTCAGGCGCTCTTTGGGGTTGCCGCTCCTGACACGACGATCATGCCTCCACTTGCCTCCTGCTTGAATCCCTCTTTTCAGTTCAGATTCTCCCCCGAAGGTGGGAGGGAACTATTACCTCTGCTCCTCTCGTGAAACTTCCGGGAACATCCCGCCGTCTACTCTTTCAGAGTCACGCAAGTGAGCTCCGGCGGACTGCAATCCGCCCTGCGGTACCCTTCCTCGGACAACGAAGCTGGCTCCTCGGAGTTAGCTTCGTTGCTTTTTCCCAAAAACGGGAAAATCCTTGCACACCAGCCTGGATGCCTCGCGGCTCCCGCGGAGGCTTGTAGATCGTTTCTACTCGGGCTGGACCCGGGGCGCGCGCCCATCCTGAGCCAAGCGAAGACTAGGGTGCGATTCCTCTAGCGAAGCGAGCGGGCGGCGCGCTTCTCGCTCCACCACTTCATTGTCAGAAACCCGACATATCCCAGTTGCAGCACCCAGGTCAGCACGTAAGCCAGAATCAAGTGTCGATGCGCCATTACTCGTTCTCCTTCCACGGCGTTGCTTCAAGCGTTGCTTCGAGCGCGCGCAGCGCCTCGTCCTGCTCTCGTAGCTGCCGCTTGCGCTCAATCGCGTAGCGGAGCGCGATCAGCATCAGGCCCCAAGCCAGCCAGGCCACAATGTTCAGCAGGAAGGCGGGCCACATCGACTTGTCAAGATTGCCGCTGGAAACTACAGGACCCGGATGCTGCGTCCGCCACCAGGTTGTCGAAAAGTACACGATTGGCACATCCACGTACCCAAAGATGGCGACCATCGCAGCGAGCGTCTGCATCTGCGGGCCCGCCGCCAGCCGGCGTACCAGCAGATAGGAGGAGTAGATCAACCACAGGATCAGGGCGCTGGTCAGCCGGGCATCCCAGGTCCACCAGATGCCCCACACCGGCCTTGCCCAAAGCATGCCCTGAATCAACACGATCGTGCAGTAGAGCACGCCGACTTCGGCCCCGGCCAGCGCCAGCGCGTCGGCGCTCATGGCGCGGAGCGGCTCGCGGTGCCGATAGAACAGGTATGCAACTGACGCGGCGAAGCTGATGAACAGGAAAACGAATGTCATCATGGCAGTGGGCGCGTGGTAGTAAAAAATCCGCTGGATGTCGCCCATTGTTGCCTCGGTCGGCGCCACGTACATCCCCTGGTAGAAAGCCTCGCCCAACAGCGCCAGCGTCCCTACCAGCCATATCCACCGAAACCACTTCATCGCGTCCTCATCCCCTCATCACTCCCACTAGTTTACCGTGGCGTCCTGGCCCATCGCAGCATCTAGTTAGGAGAAGCGACACGTACTTTCAGGTTTCGAAAAAGGAGCCATGGTTGTGCTTTACGTTCGCGTCATCGTCGGCATCGCGCTCCTGCTCATGGCAGCCTTCGGCCCGGGTATCGGGTTGCGCCCGCGGGCCAATCGAAGGATGGGCCAGGATGCGTTACAACCTGTGAATGCGCCGCACGGCCGCACCGGCCGGGGGGACCAGCGAATGGCGGCCGTTCTCATTCTGCGCATTCTCGCAGCGATGCTAGGCTTCTGGCTGCTCATCTTCTCCCTTGCGCAATTACTGCACCACCATGGCAGCCTGCTGCACTGAAATGTGTGGGTGCCCCAACCGGATCCGGAGTGAGCAAGCGAGCACGTTACACTGAGTGCTGATGCCGCGCCGCGCCCAACTCGTCCTCGCGCTCGTCCTCGTGCTGGTGCTTGGGCCGCTCGCCGGCGCAGCCTGCGGCGTCGATTGCCTCGTCGCAACTCCACATGCAACACGCACTGCCACCACGCAGCATGACTGCAAGCGGGCCCTCGCCTGCTGTCCCTCCGGCGCACCCGCCATTTGCAGTGCAGCGCAAACGCCGGAGATGCTCGCCGCGTTCCTTTCCACCAGCAGTAGCGCTCCTGATGCTCCTGCGCTCACTATGGCTTCCGCAGAAGGTCTGCCTCAGAATCCCGGCAACCTCAGCGTGCAGAAGTTTGGCAGCTCGCCTCCTATCCAGTCCCGCGCTGCCATCCCCATTCCGATCCGCATTTAATCGTCCTTCCCGCTGAAGAGCTGAGCGCATTCGTGCGCACGGCTGTGACATTTATTTTTCCAAACAGCAGGGAACCCCAATGAACAATCGACGCAGCTTTCTCCAGCGTGCGCTGGGACTCGGTGCAGGCCTGGTCACGGCACCAAGCCTCCTGGCCGATGAAGCCACCCATCTCGGTCCCGATTCCGCGTCCGCTCGCCCCATCCGCGACCTTGCCCGCAGTGGCAGCGGCACTGGCCGCAATAACCTGGGGCGCAACGTCCCCGTTACTACGCCCGACGTACCCGATCTGGCCTTCACATTGGAGAACGGCACTAAGGTCTTCCACCTCATCGCCGAGCCGGTCAGGCAATCGATCCTGCCGAACAAAACGCTCGATCTCTGGGGCTTCAACGGTGGGGCGCCCGGGCCCACCATCCAGGTCAACCAGGGCGACCATGTGCGCGTCGTCTTCGATAACCATCTACCCGAGCCGACCTCCATCCATTGGCATGGCTTCGAAGATCAGAACCGCTACGACGGTCAGCCCGGTATCTCGCAGCAACCCGTCTTGCCCGGCGGCCGCTACATATACGAGTTCCAAATCCACCAGAGCGGCACTTTCTTCTACCACTCGCATATGTCCATGCAGCAGATGATCGGCATGCTCGGCGGCTTCATCATGCATCCTGCCGCACCCTATCAGCCCGCCGTCGATCACGACTTCCTCATACACCTGCAGGAGTACGCGGTGCTCCCCTCGAGCACGATTCCCAACTCCATGAGCATGGAATACAACTGGCTCGTTTTCAACGGCAAAGCCGGCCCGGCCATCACGCCCATGATCGTGCCGCTGGGCAGCCGCGTACGCATCCGCTTCGTGAATCTCGGCATGGATCATCACCCCATGCATCTGCACGGTCACACCTTCTACATCACCGGTACCGAAGGTGGGCGCATTCCGGAGACTGCATGGTGGCCCGGCAACACCGTTCTGGTCGGCGTAGCGCAGGCCCGCGACATCGAGTTCGTCGCTAATAACCCCGGCGACTGGATGGTCCACTGCCACCTGCCGCACCACACAATGAACCAGATGTCCTCTACCGTCGGCCGCATGACCCGCATGGATGCGGCGCCCGGCATGCCGACGGGAGTGGACGCCAACTCCAGCATGGGCATGCTCCAGGGCACGCCGCCCGTCCCCATGGGCGACGATTACGGCCCTTCGCTCGGGCGAGGCATGGGCGTGGCGTCTGCCAGCGACCTGGCCACCGCCAACGGTCCGCTCTCGCAGCACGCGATGCACGAAGGAATCTCCGGAATGCAAATGGGACACGCAATGCAGATGCAGTCGAACGAAATCGCGCCAAATGCCAACAGCATCCCCAACTTCCCGCAGGACGCCTACATGGAAGGCAGCATGATGAACATGGACGCGATGGTTGCAACCCCCGCCAATGCCGGACTTCTACCGGGATGGAGCGCGCAGATGCAGGGGATGATGACCTTGCTTCGCGTTCTCCCCCGGCCGCATTACGACCGCATGATGCAGTCCATTCGTAACTACAAAGGCGACAATAACGCGATGCCTGGAATGCAGATGAAGGGAGGCAGCCGATGAAGCTCCTCCTCAGCACACTCCTCATCTTCAGTTCCGCCACATCGGCGCAACCGCAATCCATGCCCGGAATGCAGATGCCGGCAGCGTCCTCATCGAATCCAGCATCGCAACCGGCCGCCGCTGCACCAGATCCATTAGCTGAAGCCGCCGGTCGCGAGCCTCTCTCGCTGGCCAGCCTGTTAGCCGCAGCCCGCACCCATAACCCCACGCTCCATGCCGCGAAGGCCGCCATCGCCGAAAGCGCCGGCCGGGCGAAACAAGCTGGCATGCTGCCCAACCCCGTCATCGGCTACGAAGGCGACCAGATCCGCGGCGGCTCTTACGGCGGCGGCGAGCACGGCGGCTTCATTCAGCAGACCATTCCGCTCGGCGGCAAACTCGGTTTGCGCCGCGACGCCTCCCGCGCGCAGCAGCGCACGGACGAGCTCGCCCTGAGCGCACAAGAGCAGCGCATCGAAGCCGATCTCGAAAGCAGTTTTTACGCCGCGCTCGCCCTGCAGCAGGAGATCGATACCCGCAAGCAGCTCAGTGCGCTTGCGGCCGATGCAGCCGAGACCGCGCGCCAACTTGCCAACGTCGGTCAGGCGGACGCACCCGATGTTTTGCAATCCGAAGTCGAACAGGAACAGGTCGGGCTCGACACCCTTGCCGCTCAGCATCGCTACGTCGCCGCTTTCCATCAGCTCACAGCCACCGCCGGTCAGCCAGATCTGCCGCTTTCCCGTCTTGCCGGCGACCTCACGACATCCCCCATGCCGCCGCCATCGCTCGACACAATTGTTGACCAGAGTCCCGCCGTCCAGCGTGCCGATCAGGCTATGCATGCGGCCGAGGTACAGCTCCGCAGTGCGCGTCGCGAGATCCTCCCCGACGTCACTCTTCGCGCCGGCGAGCAGTGGAACAATGAGCTGATTCGGCAAAACCCCAGCATTGCCACCGGGGCGCAGTCGTTCGCTTCTGCCTCGGTTGATCTGCCGCTCTGGAATCGCAACCAGGGAAACATCGCGACCGCCGAGGCTGCGGTCGAGGCAGCACAGGCGGACGCCCAGAGGGTCCGACTGGCGCTGCGCCTCTCCGCCGCACCTCTGATCGAGCAATACAATATCGCTGCTGCCCAATCCGCCCGCTACCGTAGCGACCTGCTGCCCCGCGCCCAGCGTGCCTACGAACTCTATTGCGATCGCTATCGGCAAATGGCTGCGGCCTATCCGCAGGTGCTGGTGTCACAGCGCACGCTGTTCCAGTTGCAGCTCGCCTACATCCAATCGCTGAGTGAGTTATGGCAATCCGCGGCGCAGTTGCGCCATTTCACGCTCAGTGGCGGACTGATCTCATCAGAAACGCGTTAGCCCGTTAGTCCGCGTCATCCTGAACGCAAACGAAGGTGGACCGAGGTGCCTGCCCTCAGCGTGTCGCAGGGACTCTGCAATGCGTGATCGAACAAATCGGCGCAGCGCGCCGGTCAGCCTAATGACTCTCTCGGCGAATTTCTGGAATCACGACGCCAGGCCGCAGGTAAGTTTCGCGAAAAACTAGCCAAGTACCGGTGTGTTTTCGCCAGCCATTCCCAGCAGTGCATAAATCTGGTGGAGCAGCGCGGGAGGGCCCTCAAGATTTTCCATCGAGGCATCGGAATGCACGGAACAGATTCCGGGCATAGCCTCATGCAGCACCAGCACCTTCACCCCAGTAGATTCTGCGCGCACCCGCTCGATGACCGCTTCACATTCCGCATCCGGCACCGAATGGCACAGCAGAACGAGATCCAATGGGCCGCGGGAGAGAACCCGATCTAGCCCGGCCAAGTTCTCGCATCTTTCCACCAGGAACTCCCGGTCCAGAATTCGTTTCCTGGTGTAGAGGAGCATTTCATCGTGTCCATAACAGAGGACGCGGGGCCATCGTGACGCCATCGTTCGACCGTAGTTTCTCAGGGGATTCATTTCAGATAGTCAATTTTGCTAATTTCCATCAGATATGTGTGTCGCGTGCGCGACAAATGGCGCCATATAGCCGATTCAAACGCCGGGGGCCACGAATCCGAGTAGTCTGAATTCACCGAAACGCAATCCTCTCACCAGGCCGGATGGTGGGTACCATTGCGCGCGCCGTTGCGAAGGAGTGCCCATGGATTCCCATCTTTCCAATGTGGTTCTCAACGCTCTTCCTGCGCAGCTTAACGGATTTCGCGCAAAGCTCACGGCGGTGGCGCTCCCCATTGGCACGTCTCTCTATGAGCCGTATGAGACTCCGCGGTTTGCCCATTTCCTTACCTCGGGCCTGGCCTCGGTCGTTACTTCTATGAAGGATGGCGGCTCCGTCGAAACCGGGTTGTGGACCCGCGACGGACTGGCGGAGTGCATGCATATCGCCGGCAGCGATCGAGTTCCCACGCGCTGTTTCATGCAGATCGCCGGAACCGCGCTGCGCATGCCCTTCGCCGACCTGCTGCGTGAGTTTGAAACCGTGGAATCGTTGCGCGCCAGCATACTGCAGAGCATCCAGAACCAGGCGCTCATCCTCAGCCAGCTGGTCGCCTGCAACCGCCTGCACGAGGTCGAAGAGCGGCTC
>DASUWP010000324.1:0-3505 GCA_036378335.1 Acidobacteriaceae bacterium
CTTCTTCACCAGTGCAGCAAGTTTTGCCTTCACATCGCCCGCCGGAGCATGCAAGCGGTCGCCGTATGTGCTTTCCATGATCAGGTAATCCGCCGCCGGCGCCTGGTCGGGGTCCTTGATGATCGGCAGATTCTTGCGTCCCACATCGCCCGAGAACAGCAGCCGCACGGTCTGTCCTTTCTCCGTCCCCTCCATCAGCACACCCGTCGAACCCAGCATGTGTCCCGCATTCCACGAGATCATCGTGAAGCCGGCATCCTTTGTACCTGCCACGACCGTCGGCGTATGCAGTTTCACCGGCTTCATCAGCCCGCATACCGCACCCGCGTCGTCCTGGGTGTAGAGTGGCTGCACCGGCGCCGCGGACGGCATATTGATCGCCTTCCTCCGGCTCTGCCGCCTTTGCATGAACTCCGCATCGCCCTCCTGTATATGTGCGCTGTCCTTCAGCATTGGGATGCACAAGTCAATCGTGGCCGGCGTCGTATACACCGGCCCGGTGTAGCCCTGCTTCGAGAGCAACGGAAGGTCGCCGCTATGGTCAATGTGGGCATGCGACAGTACGACCGCATTCAGCGCGCCCGATTTCAACTGATCTGGCGATAGCGCCAGATGCGAGTTGATATCCACCGCCTGTTCCCGCTTGCCTTGAAATAGTCCACAGTCCAGCAAAACGTTCTGCCCTGCGCATTCAATGTGATGACTCGAGCCCGTAACCGTCTGGTCGGCTCCCCAGAAGTGCAAACGAATCGCCAAGCGCTCTCCTCCCCCGGCTGTGCGCTGGCATTCGTCTCATGCAGCTCAACCCGAGTTCCAAATCCCACGAGAACGATAACTAGGCCTTGCGAATTAAGCCAGCGGCGCCTCGCGCAGCATTCAGTTTGTAGCTACGCCCGCCGCAGCTTCGTGCTGTCGTCCAGACCCAGGTTTTGGTAGATCTGCCGCGTCGCGTCGGATTTGTTCAGCGTATAGAAGTGGATCCCGCGTACCTGGTTGTCCAGCAGATCGCGGCACTGCTCCGTCGCCCAGTGGATACCCACGCGCTTCACCGCCTCCGGATCACTTCCGGCACGACCCAGCGCACGCAGCAGCTTCGCTGGAACCCGCGCGCCCAGTGCGAGCTGCGCCATCCGCTTCATCCCGCTCAGCGTCGTCACGGGCATAATGCCGGCAAGAATCGGCACGTGGATTCCCGCCAATTCGCAGCGCTCGCGAAAATCGTAAAAGTCATGGTTGTCGAAGAATAGTTGCGTGCAGATGTAGTCCGCTCCCGCGTCCACCTTCGCTTTCAAAAAATCCATTTCGTCCAGGCGATTCGGCGTCGAGGGATGGCCTTCGGGGAACCCCGCAACACCGATGCCGAATCCACGCGGGTCCGGATGCGTTCCCTTTTCGTTGAAGCGCTTGATGAATTTCACCAGGTCAGCCGCATGCTGGAACGCGTCTGCGTTGCGATCGTAGTTTGGTTTGTCTCGCGGAGGATCCCCGCCCAGCGCTAGCACATTGCTAATGCCGACTTCCGCGTACTTGCCCAGAATCTCGTCGATCTCCTGTTCGCAATGGCACACGCACGTCAGGTGAGGAATCGGATCCAGCGTCGTCGTCTGCTTCAGCCGAACAACCAGATCGTGCGTCAACTGCCGCGTCGAGCCACCCGCCCCATACGTCACGGACACAAACGAGGGCTGTAGCTTTTCGAGCAGTGCAATATTTGTGTACAGCGCCTCCGACTCCGCCGCAGTCTTCGGCGGAAAGAACTCAAACGATACGGTCGTGCGGTCGGCCGCAAAGATCTCGTTAATATGCATGTCCCTACCATCTTACTTGGCCCACTCGCAGAGCTCCACGCACTTCGACAAGGCATGCCAATGGCGCGAGCAACCGAGTCACCGCGCTTGATAGGATCATCCTGATGCTCGAACTCTCGACGCCGGTGAAGTACGTCAAGCGAATCGGCGAGCGTATCGGAGAGCACCTCGCCACGCGCGGCATCCACTCCATCGAAGACCTTCTTTATCGCATCCCTTTTCGCTACGAAGACCGGTTGAATCCGCAGCCTATTTCAGCGCTCACACCGGGAGCGATGGCCTCCATCATCGGCGAGGTCCGCGGCTCCGTCCTCCTGCGCACGCGCTCCGGCCCGATCTTTGAGATGACCCTCGGCCAGGGCATCAGCAGCGTCAAATGCATCTGGTTCCACGGCACCTACCTGAAAGACAAGTTCAAGCCCGGCCAGATGGTCGCCGTCTATGGCAAGCTCGAGGCCTCGCGCACCTTCAAGGCTGCCGAATCGTCCGGATCGCTGCCGCCGACGCTCTCGAAGTTCAAGATCATCCAGCCGCAGTTCGAAATTCTCCCCGGCCCCGGCGATCCCGACGCCGAGTTCGCCATGCTGGAAATGGGCCGCATTGTTCCCGTCTACGAGTCGCTCGGCGGCACCACACCCTCGGGCTCGAAGCTCACTTCCAAGTGGATGCGCCGCATCGTCTGGACCATCCTGCAGGAGCTCAAAGACTCGCCGGAAATGGCGGTTACTGAGACGCTTCCCAGCGCCTTGATCGACCGCCTCGGCTTCCCCACCCGCCTCGCAGCGCTCCGCGCCGTCCACTTCCCGGAGGCTGGCACCCCGATGCTCGAGTTGATGTCCGCTTCCACCCCGGCGCACCGGCGTCTCATCTTCGAGGAGCTCTTTTACCTCGAGCTCGGCCTATCGCTCAAGCGCCGCCGCATGCGGGAGCGCGCCGGCACCGCATTCACCACCGGACCTGAAGTTCGCGAAGCGCTCAAGCGTGTGCTGCCGTTCCATCCCACAGCCGCACAAAAGCGGGTGCTTGCTGAAATCGTCGCCGATATGCGCAAGCCGCAGCCGATGCGCCGTCTGCTGCAGGGCGACGTCGGTTCCGGCAAGACCATCGTGGCCATGCAGGCCGCGCTGGTCGCGATCGAGAACGGCTATCAGGTCGGCCTGATGGCTCCGACCGAAATCCTCGCCACGCAGCACTATCTCTCCGCGCGCAAGCTGCTCGCCGACGCGGTCTCACCGGCAACTAGACGGCCCTACTGCGTCGCGTTGCTGACCGGCTCGCTCGATCCTGCGACGAAGCGGCAGACACAGGGGCGGATCATGCGCGGCGAGGCACAGCTCGTCATCGGCACACACGCACTGCAGGAGGAGAAGGCCGACTTCGCCAACCTCGGGCTCGTCATTGTGGACGAGCAACACCGCTTCGGTGTTCAGCAGCGGTTCCGGCTCATGCGCAAACCCGGGGTCGACAGCAACATCACCGATCCGGACGTGTTAGCGATGACGGCCACGCCCATCCCGCGCACGCTCGCGCTCACGCTTTACGGCGACCTCGAGGTCAGCGTTATCGACGAGATGCCGCCGGGCCGCACGCCGATCGTCACCCGCCGAACGACCGAGGAGCGCGCCGCCGACGTTTGGGACTTCGTCCGTAAGCAGGTTGCCCAGGGACACCAGGCGTATCTCGTGTACCCAGTCATC
>DASUWP010000325.1:0-3480 GCA_036378335.1 Acidobacteriaceae bacterium
GACGACATGTATCGCCGGCTGGAGCCGATCTCTCTAGAACTGGAATCTCGAGGCCTGAAGCATCTGTCCAGCGAAGATGCGGGGCTCCGCAGTCTCGCCGGCAGTGAGCAGATCGGGGCGCTACGGGTGTTCGCGTCGGCATTTGAGCCGGTCAGCTTCGGTGAGCGCTCCTCGACCCAGCACACCAACCAACTGACGCCTCTGACCGGCTTCGTGGATGCCGTGAGGCCCGATCCTTCCATCCGCTATGAAGTGGAGCACGCGGCCGTGATTGTGGCACAGTCACCGCGGAGTCATTCGCCCGAGGTGGATGACGCGCGTGCGCTGCTCGAGCGATTCTTCTCGAGCACGGGAGCTTCGGTACCGGAAGTGGAAGCGAGGATGGATTCCTCGCCGAGACTGGCGGAGATGCGCGGGCGCGCCGGCCAGCTTTCGCAGCTCGCCACAATCGGAAATCAGGCGATCAAGTATCTACAGCAGGGCAATGCGCCCGCCGACTGGAAACGGGCAAGCCTCGATACCATCGCGACCGCCAAGAAACCAGGCGCACTGGTACGCTTTCACTTCCTTGACCCGCTCACCACGCTTGTGAGCGCAACGCAATAAGCCGTCTCGGGGCGTTACTTACAGCCGTTGATCTTGAAGGAAGCAATTCGAGTGTGCCAATTGAATGTCCCATTGGACAGGAGATATTCGTTGGTGTACCAGAAAGTGCAGTCGTCGGAAGGATCGACGGTCATTGCGCTGTAGTCGCCCCAGCGATTGAGCGAACGCGTTTGCGACCCGGTACCGGCAAAGAGCAACTGCTCCGAACCCAGTCCCTTGAACGGATCCGCGGGAACGCGGTACGAGTAACTGATACCGGGGTAAGACGAACTGGACGAAGTGCTGTACCCAAGCACGATATTGCCGTTCTTGTCCGACGCAATGGAACCCATCCAACGCGATAAGCCGCCCGGTAGCGCGTAGGTTGACTGCTGGTACACGGTAACGCCGGTTGCTCCTCCGGCTGCCGGGCGGAGCTCGTACCAGCGCGCACCGACGGTGGATGTGTAGGCATTCACCGAGTGATTCACGAACAGAGCTTCGTGCCCGTCGGCAAAATGACGATAGGAGAGACGGTACATCAGCCGATCGCCGAGTGAGTCAAGCTGCTGGGTGGTGCCCGGCTGCGGGACACAGGCGCCGCCGCCGCACGCCTCGGAGAAGTTGGCAACGGTGGTGGTGTAAGGTCCGGCTAAGGTCGTAGCTCCGCTGTTGGAGAAATCCACGTGGAAGCGCCAGGTGAGCAGCGAATTGGACGCAAACGCCAGTAGGTATTCATTGGCGCCAGAAGGCGGCGCGGTCTTGCCGTCCTGATCTGCCGGAAGTACGCTGCCATAGCCGCTGGAGAGCTGGAAGCACTGCTCGGCTGCAGTTGTGCCCGCGCGCATCGCCGCTCCGTCATAAGCGCACACCCGCGGTCCGGCGAACGTGTTGCCTTTGAAGATGTTGTAGGTAACGAAATAAACGCCGTTGAAGACGCCAAGCTTTGGGTAATCGTTGAAGCCCGGCTGGCGGAAGGCGTAGATGTTGTATGCGCCGGTAGCGTCACTGGTCTGCGAGACGGCAATGCACTGCCAGTACCCAACGGACGAGCCGTTCGTGACCGAGAACTGAGTCAGGATCCAGCGGTCGTTCACCTTGTCGTACTGGGCAATAGGATCGCCATCGTTGTTGACGGCGCACGGGCCGCCCAGCGTCTGGAAAAGCTGGTTTCCAGCGATCGGTCCCTCAACTGCGCTACCCGTGGTCTTATTGAATACCGCGAAGGATTCATTGACCCACTGGACATATTGAGTCGCGCCCACGGCTCCATTGGTGTCTGGCGGCGCTGAATCCACGGAGAAGTTAAGAAAGCCGTTTCCCAGGCCTTCGAAGTTCAAGCCTGTCGTTAGGCCGCCCAAGCTGGTGTAGGCGGAAGGCTGGAGGGCGCCATCCGAAGTGCCGCCACCACTCCCAGGCCTGCTCTTTCCGCTGGTCTGAAGCAGACGGAGGGGTTTCTCGGACTTGGGGCCGTCAGCCTGCCCCTTTCGCATCCCATGGACGGTAATGCTGGCAGAGCCTGCGCCGTAGCTTACATCGGGGCTCGTCAACAGGACTGGCTGAATATCGTGCGGGTCCTCAGCAACGAGAGCCGGAGCTACGAACAGCGGTCCAGCCACGAGGAAGGACAGCATTCCGACATGTACGGTCGGCACAAATTTTGAAAAGTGCACGGCAAGCATAGTGTCCCCCTGGGCCCCTCAGCTGGAGCACACCCGATCCTGCTCAAAGCGGTACGCAAAAAGCTCCCGCCCAGCTCTTAGCCTGTAAGTCTGGCGACTACGCTAACAAAGCGATCCGGGGCTGTAAATCAAAATCGGGTTGCTGTTGGCCTGCACTGCACGAATCCGCCAAACACAAGCAAATACCGCATCATTCGCGGCGGCTTTCAGGTAGTAACGAAGGTTTCGATTACTGTTGTGTGTACCCACAATCTCGGGTTAACACGCGAGCGGCGGAGGCTCCATTGAGACGGCTTTCCCTTGCGCTTGTCATGGCATTGGTGATCGGACTGCCCGGCGGCTGGATCACGACGATGCTGCTGACTCCGTTGCTCTGGCGTCTGGGGCGGCCGCGTTCTCGTCGATCGCCATTTCCTGGTCGACGACAAGGGGAACGAGTGGATGATGATAGAGCTGCGGCTCACGCGGAAACCATAGACGGTCGCTGGGCTAATTCTGCGTCGGCTTCATCGCTGTATCGATCACCAGCACATCTGCCTCCGCCCGCGTGGCCTCCAACTTGAGCCCAAGTTGCTCCTGCACCGCCGTGAAGAGTCCCGGCGCCTCATCCGTAGGTGTGGCGCGAAGCGAGTCCGGAGTCCACGTCAGGCTGAAATCGTAGCGGTCTGAAAGGTTTGTCCGGTCGAGTACCGGCTTTCCCACGCCCATCAGTTCGAGAACCCCGGCGAAGTTCGCCATGCTGCTGTTGGTGAACTTCATATATTGTGCCGAGCCCATGCCGTGCCCCGAAGAATCGCTGTTTGCATTCGGATCGCTCTTGCTCTTCTCCAACTTGGGGCCGCCCTTCGCAACCGTGAGCGCGTAAACCGGAAGCTCCCGCTTGTCGTGATGCATCTGCAGCCCGAACCGCGCCGGTAGCAGCTTCTGCAGCATGGCCCGGTACTGGTTCCAGTCCGGTTTGCCCTCCACATCCGGCACGCCGTCGATGTCCCACCGGTCCTCATCGAACCACTCCGGCGCATTGACGATCTGGCTCTTCTGCACCTTGTAGGCAAAGCAGACGATGGCCGTCATGTTGTTGTTTAGAACCCGAATGCGGTGACCGTTCAGTTGGAATCCCTGGTTGCGCTCATCCGGGTCGGAGGGTTTGATGGTCGCGACCTCAAATGAAGGGTCCGCGTCCTTGGCCATCGGCTTTATCGCCTGGGCTCCG
>DASUWP010000326.1:0-3046 GCA_036378335.1 Acidobacteriaceae bacterium
TGTTGACGTAGTGCAGCACGTCGGCGAGCACCAGCCGTCCTTCCGCGTCCGTGTTGATGATCTCGATGGTTTTGCCGGACATGGCGGTCAGCACGTCGCCCGGCTTATAGGCTTTGCCGCCGGGCATGTTCTCGGTCGCGAGGATGACCGCAACGACCCGCACCTTCGGCTTCAACTGCGCAATCGCGCGCATCGCGCCGATCATTGCCGCTCCGCCCGCCATGTCGTACTTCATCTTCTCCATGTTGTCGGAGGGCTTGATGGAGATGCCGCCGGTGTCGAAGGTGATGCCCTTACCCACCAGCCCGAGCACCGGCCCATCCTTCGGTGCCTCGGCAGGCTCGTAGCGCAGCACGATGAGCGCGGGCGGCTCGGCCGAGCCCTGGGCGACGCCGAGGAAGGCGCCCATCTTTAATTCTTGCAGCTTGTCCGTAGAGTGCACTTCGCAGGCCAAGCCGGTTTCCTTAGCCATGGCAGCGGCGCGGCGGCCGAACTCGGTCGGCGTCAGGACGTTGCCGGGCTCGTTGATGAGCCCGCGAGCAAAGTTCTGCGACTCCGCGATGATGACGCCCTCATCGAGACCCGATTTGTAAACCGATTCCGCGGCGCCGCCGGGCACCAGCAGCGTGACGCTTTCCACGCTGCGGTCTTTGCGGTCGGAACGGTAGGTGTCCGAGTCATAGTCGGCGATGATGGCGCCTTCGATCGCCGCGCGTGCCGTATTGATCGCGTTGAAATCTGTTGCCGTGGGAAGCAGCAGCGCGAGCGAGCGAATGCTGCGCGGCTTCGCGAAGCGGACGGCGGTTCCGGCCGCCTTGCGCAACTCGGCCAGCGTGGACTTCGCCACGCCGACGATGAGCAGGCGCGCCGCTTTCAGACCTCCCGGCTGATGCAGCAGCAAGGTCTCGCAGCTGCCTCCGGAAAACTCGCGTCCGCTGATGGCCTTCGCCGCGGCTGCGGTGACCGATGGATCGGCAGTGAGCAGTTCGATCTGCGGCGCTGCCTGCTTGTCTTTCTTATCAGCCTTATTGACGGCAAATACGACCAGCATCTCGGTTTCAAACGACGCGGGTGCGAGCGATGACAACTCTGTCTTCATGGGTCTCCTGGGGGATCGTATGTAAAGGTTACGCAGTGGCGTTGCGGTGCTGGCTGCGGACGACGGCGGCCCGGGCCTCGCGGTCGGCTTCCCGGCGTCTTATGGTCTCGCGCTTGTCCCAGTCCTGCTTGCCCTTGGCGACGGCCAGTTCGCATTTCACGCGGCCATTGCGGAAATAAAGCCGGGTGGGGATGAGCGTGTGGCCTTTGATCTGCGTCTTACCCTCTAGCTTCCTCAACTCCTCGCGCTTGAGCAGCAGTTTGCGTGTCCGCGTGGCCTCGTGATTGCTTGCGTTGCCATGGGAGTACGGACCGATATGCGCGTTCAGCAAGAAGGCCTCACCATTTTTGATCAACCCGTAAGCATCTTTCAGGTTCGCCTTACCTTCGCGGATGGACTTGACCTCCGTGCCGCGCAGGGCGACGCCCGCCTCGAATTTATCGAGCAGAAAATAGTTATGGCTGGCTGCCCGGTTCACCGAGGCATCCCGCGAGCCGGCGGCTACCGGATCGCGTTCCTTGGCTTTTTGCGGGGCGGCCTTCTGCGGGGCTGTTTGCAGGGTATGGCTGGTCTGCCGGGGCATAGGCGTAACCATCATCGTAAAGCATTTTCGCGCGCACTGTTCTCTGGGCGCGGCAGCGTAGCGCGGCCTCGCTTCCCGCAAGCGCCTTGCAGAGACGCTCTTCGAGGTGTGCAATTACGGGAAAATTGTCGTCGTATTCGCACGCGCAGTGCATGGCGCGTTCACTTCGGCGCGGCGGCGCTTTGCTATAATCCCGCATCAGCGAGCCAGCTTTCGTGAAAGTGACGCGCCAGCACGAGAGGGCGTCTCTGTGCAACACTGCCGGGAGTGCGGCTGAAGTCTGTGTGCGGGGAACTTGTGCGCACCGTCGCTTCTTTTAATCTGTGGAGTTTCATGAACCGACGCACCCTACACTGGACCCTCCCCATCCTTCTTCTGCTCTCCATGCCGGCATTCGCGCCGGTGGTGCATGCGAAAGGCAAATCGGCCAAGGCACTTTACAAGCAAGGTCGGGCAGCGGAGGCGAAGGACGATTATCTCGCAGCGTATGAGGCGTACGCGGCGGCGTATCAGAAGGACCCGAACAATCTTTATTACAAGACCTCGTATCAGCGGCTGAAGTTTACTGCTGCCGCGGTGCATACGCATCAGGGCGAGAAGCTGCGCGATCAAGGTGACATGAGCGGCGCCATGACGGAGTTCATGCGCGCGCTGGAGATCGATCCCTCGAACGAGCTGGCGCAGCAGGATATTCGCCAGACCAAGGCGAAGATCGGCGCCACTTCGCCGGGCGCGCCTGCCGAGACGCCGGAGAGCGAGGCTCCGATGGCGGATGTCGCCGGACCGGCGGAGTTGAAGCCGACGTCGAACGAGCCGATCACCATCCACGCCTTCGAAGATTCGAAAGTGGTCTATCAGACCGTGGGCAAGATCGCGGGCATCAACGTGCTCTTCGATCCCGATTACACCGGCAAGCGTGTGCAGGTGGATCTGCAGAACGTTTCGCTGATGGATGCACTGCACATCCTCGGTGTGCTCTCCAACACCTTCTGGCGGCCGGTCACCAACAATACAATTTTCGTCGCGCAGAACACCCGCGCGAAACGGACGGAGCTGGATGCGCAGGCGGTGCAGACGTTTTATCTGTCGAACACTTCGCAGACCAACGACCTGAACGATATCCAGACCGCGCTGCGCAACGTGCTGACCAACGCGAAGCTATACGCGGTGCCCAGCCAGAACGCCATCGTGATGCGCGCAACTCCGGATGAGCTGCTGCTGGCACGCAAGCTGATTGACGATCTGGACAAGGCGCGGCCTGAAGTCGTCGTCGATGTCGCCGTCCTTGAAGTCAACCGCAGCCACGAGCGCAATCTCGGTATCATCCTGCCGCAACAGATTTCAGCACAACTGCAGGGCACCAC
>DASUWP010000327.1:0-4239 GCA_036378335.1 Acidobacteriaceae bacterium
GGCAAGATGCAGGACGCCAACTACCCGCTCCTGCGCGGCCTTCCCGAACTCGCCACGCTGGGACAGCCGCTGCTCGCCGGCGTCTCCCGCAAAAGCTTCCTCGGCCACACGCTCGCCCCGCTCTATGCAGCAACGGCAGGCGGCGCAGCAAACGCTCCTGTCTCTGCTCGCGAACACGCGACCCTCGCGGCGAGCACCATCGCCATCCTTATGGGCGCATCGCTCGTGCGCGTGCACCAGGTGCGGCCCATGGTAGAAGCGGCGCTGATCGCAGACGCTGCTTTGGCTGCTGGAAAATGACCCAGGCAGATACCTGTGGCATCTCACCACTGACTCAATGACACATCTGTACTCCAAAATCCGCAATCGCGCGCTCTGCTTTCTCGAACGTCGCGGTCCAAAGATCGAAGATATCTGCGTTCGACGCGAGATCCTCTGTCCGCCGGAAGACGCCGAAACGCCGCCCGGCATCTGCGATCCGCGCGATTTCGAGCGCGTCACCGCATGCGAGAAAGCCACCACCATGGAGCAGGAGCTCGCCCGCATGCGCGGCGGCACGCGCCACCACGGCGCAACCGTTCTCCACGAGCTCAAAGATGCTGTGCTCTGGGACGGGTGGATTTCCTCCAAGGGATGGCGCTCCTGGAATGCCTTGCATCCGTCGCGGTGGTCTGGAGGCCAGCATGTCCGCATGGACCGCGCCGTCTGCGGATCCACCTTCGTCGGCTCTTTCTACTTCGGCCATTGGCTCTCCGACGATCTGCCTCTGCTGCTCGAAGCAGAGCAGCATGGCCCTGTCATCAGCACTGCACGAACACCCTACACACATGAGCCCGGCTACCTGGAACTGCTCGGACTGCGATCCCAGCCGCTCGTCCGCGCCCGCTTCGATCGGCTGATGTGGATCGACAACGTAGCCCAGAACGGCCGCCGTGCGCAGCAGTATCGCGAACTGCGCCGCCGCATACGCCAGTCCACATCGCCTGTCGCGGGCCGCAGAGTGATGTTGCATCGCGGGCGCACCGGCGTCCACCGCGTGCTTGCAAATGAAGAAGAACTCGAAGCGATGCTGACGAAGCGTGGCTTCGAGATTCTCGATCCCGCGAAGAGCACCGCGCGAGAAATTGCTCAGGCCTGCGCCGGCGCACGCATCGCTTTATGCGTCGAGGGCAGCCAGCTCACGCACGCCTTTCTCGCGATGGCCGACCACGCCGCCATCGTGGCCATGATCCCGCCGTATCGCTATATCAATCACTACAAGGATCTGACCGACTGCATCGGCACCATGCGCTATGGATCGATCACAGGGACGGCCGTCGAAAAGGGCTTCCGGGTCGATCCGGACGAGCTCCTGCGGCTGCTCGATTGTGTGGAGACGGCGCTCGATACATCCGTCCGTCAGGACTAGTGTTTGCTGCCCGGCGGGATGCGGCTTGCCTCAAAGCTCACCACCTTCCACTCCCCGGATCGGCGGCTGTAGACGCGCGTGTAGTGGTAGAGGCCGCTGATGTCACCCGCGCCGTCGTGGCCTTCCACCTGCACGCGCGAGGTCACGACTGCGGTGTCACCGTAGACCCGTATCTTCTGGTTCTCCGGCTCAATGCTGGAGATCTTCACCGTGCCCGAGCGCCGCTGCGCCAGCGCATCGGCTTTGGTTTCGAGCGTACCGTTGGGATTGATGCCGAGATAATCGTCCGCCAGCAGCCGGTTGATGGTGGCGACGTCGTTCTGCATCAGCGCCGTGCGCCACTGCGCTTCGAGATTCTCGATCTCGCGGTGCAGACGGTCTTCGCGATGGAGCAGCGGGAGCGGCGCTGCATGTCCGGGCACGGGAATACCAGGCAGGCACGACGCCAGAAGCAGCACGATGGCTCCGTCACGTGCGGTCAACCGTCGGGCCCTGCGATGGGGATGCATAAGCGTATGGATGGTATTCCGGTGCGAAACTCTCAGTCAAAAAGATGCGCTGGACTGCGCATTACTGCCGCCGAACGGCGTGAATGTCCCATCAGATGATCGCACTCAGGTTTTCGCTCGCCCGCTCGCGCAGCAATTGATAGAGCCCCTGAATCGCATAGCGGCGATAGTGGGAGCTCGCGCGATGCGCATCCAGCGCCGCTCCGTCGGCGTACTGTTCGTAAATCAGGACCGTATCCGGCTCGCCCTCGACGCGGTGCGGCACGTAAACCACGCAGCCCGGCTCCCGCCGCGACTCCTCGGCAAGGGCGCGCAGCAACTCGCTCACCTGTTCCCGGTCCTGTGAATCGAAACGCATCCTGACGGTGAAGCTGACCATCGCTCTCTCCCTCTGCGGTAAGCCCTATGCCTGCATGGCTTCCAATGCCGCCCGGAAGCCTGGCATCTCCATCGTCTGCTCGCGGTCCGGACCGGTAGAAACCATTCCGATCTTCGCGCCCGACTCCCGCTCCAGAAAGCGAAGATATTCCTGCGCCAGCTTGGGCAGCTCGTCGAAATTGCACACGCCTTCGCTGGTCGCCTGCCAACCCTTCATCTTTGTGTAGACGGGTTCGATGCGCTCCAACCCGCTTACGTCTGCAGGAATCAGGTCTGTTTCCTTGCCGTCTATGCGATAGCCCGTACACACGGGAATTTCGGCAAGCGTGTCCAGCACATCCATCTTGGTCACTACCAGCCACTCCGTCCCGTTGATCATGTTGGAGTAGCGCAGCAGCGGCAGGTCCAGCCAGCCGCAGCGGCGAGGCCGCCCGGTCACAGCGCCAAACTCCTGGCCGCGTCTGCGCAGCTCTTCACCCATTGCATCGTGAATCTCGGTGGGGAATGGACCCTCGCCCACCCGCGTCACATAGGCCTTGGTCACGCCGATCACCGTGCCGATGCACGTTGGCCCCACACCCGTGCCGGTCACCGCGCCGCCGGCCGTGGCCGAGGACGACGTCACAAACGGATAGGTGCCGTGGTCGATATCGAGCAGCGTGCCCTGCGCGCCTTCGAACATCACGCTCTTGCCATCCTTGATTGCCCCGTTCAGCAAAGCCGCGGTATCCCGGACATAGGGCCGGACCTTCTCCGCAGCCTCGGCGTACTCGTCATAAATCTGCGCCGGATCCAGCGGATCGGTGCCGAAGAGTGCATGCGCGATGGCGTTCTTTTCCCGGCAGGCGTTCTCGATATGGGTCTTCAGGATCTTCGTGTTCAGCAGATCCACCACACGCAGGCCATTGCGGTGCATCTTGTCTTCGTACGCCGGGCCAATACCGCGGCTAGTGGTCCCGATCTTCGTCCGCCCCGGCGCGCTCTCGCTGGCCAGCTCGATCATCCGGTGATACGGCAGGATCACCTGCGCGCGATTGGAGACAAAGAGCTGTCCCCGTGTATCCACACCCAGTCCGTCCAGCTTCTCTACCTCTTTCAGGAAGGCCATCGGGTCCAGCACGACGCCATTGCCGATCACCGCCAGGCAATCCGGCCGCAGCACGCCGCAGGGCACAAGCTGCAGAATGAACTTCTTGCCCCGGATGATGACCGTGTGGCCGGCATTGTGCCCGCCCGCATAGCGCGCCACCACAGAAAAGCGCTCCGAGAGCACATCTACGATTTTGCCCTTGCCCTCATCGCCCCACTGGGCGCCCAGTACCACCGCAGTCTTCACTCGCATCCTGAACTCTGTCTCTCCGAATCGTTTTCTTTCCGCTGCCAGACTCCCGCCAGCCCGGACGCATCGCGGTCAGTAGAGTCTGGCCAACTGAGCGGAGACACCGCCGGGAGCGCACCGAACCGAGTCGTTGCGGCATCTATAAGAAACCCAATCCCGTTCCGGCGCCAAAGCTGATGATATACGGCAGAAGTACCCGGACAAAGCGGCCTCGCAGTACGTCCGAATTACTCATATCAGACCATGCCCGAACTCCCTGAAGTCGAAACCGTCGCCAATGGCGTGAACGCCCGGATCGCGGGCGACCGCATCGAAGAAGCATGGTTCTCGAGCAAGCCTGAACCGATGAAGTCGCCTCCGGCAGCAATGGCCGAAGCGCTCACCGGCCGCACCATCGAGCGCGTGCGCCGAGTCGGCAAACACATCGTCTTCGATTTCGCGGCGCAACCGGACCGTGATCCGGTCCAGTGGATCGTGCACCTGGGCATGACCGGACGCCTCGTCGTCGCCGATCCGGACGTGCCGCGCCCGGCAAGGACGATGCGGCGAATGGGCGTTCCGCAGATCAGACACGGCTGGCCGGTGCGCATGTAAACGTAGTGGCG
>DASUWP010000328.1:0-4703 GCA_036378335.1 Acidobacteriaceae bacterium
CTGACATTCCATTTACCGGCCAATCTTCCGTAGCGTGGCTGTGAGAGTTATCTTCTTCTATAGCTAGGATCGAGCAGGAAGGAGAAAGGCTCTCTCTTCTGAGCGCACATCCTCGCAAGATTCCGCTCAGTGAGAGAGCCCTCGCAGAACGATACGATCTACGTTATCCCACTTCTTGCCAACCATTGCAAGTCAGGATTCGACTGGGCGGGCGATGCAGGAATGATTCTTCGCTGGTGTCCGTTCTGCTCGCTCGATTCGATCATCGGCCATGGCTGGCGACGGAAACAAGCCCATGATGAGAGTCACGATTGGATTCGGTATCGCCGTGGTCTGTGCCCGCTGTGCGGCGTAATCTTTAGTTTCCTGCCCGCGTTCTCCTTGCCTTACACCCACTACAGTCTGGTCGCGCGCAGCGAGGCGCTGCGGAGGCACTTTGTGGAGCAACGCGGTTGGGAAGATGCTGCGCCGCCTCTCAAGAATCCTCATCGCGTTCCCGACCCCTCCACCCTGCGCCGCTGGTTTCACAGCCTGGATTCTTCTCGGCCCGCCTTCTCCTTTCTATATCCCATGCTTCAAGCTGTGGCGCAGTGGATGGCCCGCGGCGAGCAGCCCGCCTTCGGCTCGTTGCGCCTGTCGTGGCCAACCGTCTATCCCTGCCTGCAAGTCTTCTGGCCTTGGCCGCTGCGTCTGTGAAGAGCAACTTTTTTCTCGCGCCCCCACCATCCTCGCCTGGGATCTGCGGCCCAAGGTTTATACCCTGACGCTGGGAGAACTCTGGACGCCATGGGCGAGGACCTCGAACGGCTCAAACAGCGCATCCCGCTGCTGGAGTATCTGCACCGCCACCACTGGAGAGGGCATCGGGTCGATGCCGGCCCCGAGTTCGCGGGACTCTGTCCGCTGCATGAGGATACTCATCCCTCCTTCTACGTCAACGCCCGGAAAAACCTGTTCTACTGTCATGGCTGCGGGCGTGGTGGCGACCTGATTCGCTTTGTCGAACTGTCGCGCCATCTTTCTTTTCGCGAGAGCGTCGCCTATCTCCAAGAAGAACTCGCCCCCGCCGCCCAACTGCTCGTGCACACGGCCGCCTTCTATCAACTGGAACTCCACCGTTATCCGGAAGGCGTTCAGTATCTCGCGGAGCGCGGAGTGCACGATGCCAGGCTCATCGAGGAACTCGGTATCGGCTACGCCCGTGGCGGCAACCTGCGCTCTCACCTGCAGGCCCTCGGCTATTCCCTGGAACGGTTGCTCGAAGCGGGGTTGATGGGCCCGCAGGGCCTCGATACTTTTTGCCACCGCGTGATTTTCCCCTGCCGTCAGCAGGATCACATCGTGAACCTGTATGGCCGCAGCGTTGGCAATGCCTTCCCGCATCGCCTTCTGCCCCGCTCCAAAGGTGGCTTATTCGCCTGGGAATCGGTCCGACAGTTCCGCGACATAATCCTGGTCGAGGGGCTGTTCGATCTCGCGGTGCTGTGGCAAGCAGGTTTCCGCAACACCACTTGTGCGATCGGCACTCACTTGACTCCTGCCCAAATGGCCCAACTGCGCGAAAATCCCGACCGCTGTGTCTACATCGCCTTTGATCAAGATCAAAACCAAGCCGGCCAAAATGCCGCCAACGATCTCCTTCACTGCCTCGACCAGGCGGGATTAAACGTACGTCTCCTCGAGTTGCCCGCTGGTCACGACCCCAACAGCTACTTCACCTCGGGCGCCAGCGCCCAGGATTTTGCCCATCTTCTCGAGGAGACAGCTTCGCTATGAGCGTTCGCCTGGTCGTGAAAAACTCCTCGCCGGCCAGCGTTTCCCCCTACCGTCTGCTGGATGAGCGCAACTGCGAACTCACTTGGGCTAATCAGTTTCTCGATGCGCAGACAGTTCGCCAACTCTCGCTGCGTTCCTTGCGCGCCTACGCCTATGACTTACTCCACCTGGCACGCTGGTTCAAAACTACCCGACACTCGCTGGGTAGGCTTAATCAATCCTTTCTGCTCGACTATGTCCGTCACCAACTCGAGCACCAGCCCTCACCCACGCCGCAAACCATCAATCACCGCCTGTGCGTGCTGCGCTGCTTGTATCGCTTCCATTACGCACAGGAAATTCCCGGCAAACCGCTGTTTCAGCGCAGGTATACCACCCGCTCTTCTCTCGGCTACGGCCGCCGGCAAACCAAGATTACGACCAACCTGCGACTGCAACAGCCACGCCGCGTGATCGTGCCCCTCTCCGCCGACCAGGTCGCCCGCTTCTGGAAAGGCTTTCGCACCTTCCGCGATCTCGCCATGGTCGCCCTCATGTTGCAAAACGGCCTGCGCTCTTGCGAAGTCCTGCAACTCCAGCTGGAAGATCTCCTGCTCTCCGAAGCGCGCCTCCACGTCTTAGGTAAGGGCCGTAAGCAGCGCTTCTTGCCCCTCACAGCGGACACTCTTCAAGTCCTGGAAAACTACCTCCACTTAGAGAGACCTCTGACCAACTCGTCCGCTCTGTTCGTCTCGCTCAAGGGCCGCCGGCGTGGCCACTCCATGACCGCTGCAGGACTACGCTCTCTCTTTCGCCATCATCGCCTGGTCAGCCACGTCCCCCAAGCCAACCCGCACCGCTTTCGTCACACCTTCGGCAGCGATATGGTGCGCGCCGGTATTTCCTTACCCGCTTTGATGCATTTAATGGGACACGGCGACATTCACACCACCATGCTCTACGTGCAACTCGCCCCAGAAGACGTGTGGCGAGAGTTTGCCCGCGCCGTCCAACAGCGCCTTCGTTTGTCCCCTCCGGAGCAGATGTCATGAAACGATCGCGGCCGAGCATGGACGAAATTCTGGAAGCCCAAATCCAGGTGCTCGCTACGACCCGCCGGCCCAAGACTGTGAAGTGCTATCGCTTCGGCGTCCGCAATTTCCTCGCCTATCTTCACACTATCTTTCCGCGTGTGCACAAGCTCTCACAACTGCGCCGCGATCCCCATCTCCTAGGCTGGTGTCGCTCCCTCTGTCAGCAATATCCCTCGCCCGGCAATAGGACCCGTCACCTGCACCTGCTCACCGTCCGCCGCTTATTGCGTGACTTAGCCAGCCAAGGACATCTGGTAACGCCGGACCTCATTCGTCATGAGGATTTTCCTCCGCCCGACCACTATCTTCCCAAACCGCTTTCTCTCGACGAGGATCAACAACTGCAGCAGCAGCTCCGCCTGGTCGACACCCTGGAGGTGCACGCGCTCCGCCTCATGCGGGCCACCGGAATCCGCATCAGCGAATGCATCGATCTTCCCCTGGATTGCCTTCAACAGATCAGTGAACAGCAGGTGGCGCTTCGTGTGCCTCTGGGCAAGCTCCATTCCGAACGCTTAGTGCCAGTCGATGAGGAGACGCAGCGCGTCGTGGCGCGCATAGTGGAGTTGGGCGCCCTGACCTCTGTTCCCGAACACAAGTCCCAAGCTTTCTTACTGCCTCGATATTGGCAACCTGGGACTTGGTACAGGGCGTTGCACAACACCTTACGCGATATGGCTCGCGCTGCAGGCTGCACTGGTCGGGTCCACCCGCACCGGCTACGCCACTCCTTCGCGACAGAGATGGTGCGCCTGGGCGTCAACCTGCCGGCGCTGATGCAAATGATGGGACACACAGACATCCGCATGACCTTGCGCTATGTGGAAGTGGTCCAGCTCGATCTCCAACGGGAATTTCACCGCGCTCGGCAAAGCACGGCGTCCCTCTATTCCATCCCCCAACTCCCACTTCCCTCGAGTACCGCCCCCACGCGGGTCGACCTCGCTGCCATTCGCCAGAGTATCGCCGCAACCCACCACCTTCTCCAGTTAATCCAGCCTCAGCTGGGTGATAAGACTCGCCGCAAACTTCGCCGACTGGCGCAGCGACTCCTCAACATCGACCACGAACTCGATCATCTCACCCCAAAATGAGTGCACATTGGCCGGTCAACATTCCATCAGCAGCAAACGCGACGGATTCGCATCACTAATGTCGTCGCCCAAAATAAGTGGGCCAACGATGTCCTTTTAGAACTTCGGAGATGGGACGGCTAAATCATGTTCAAAAGTCCCAAGGATTGAGCACACCGACTCCCATTCGTTCAAAGTCGGATACGTTCCTGGTCGCAACCGTTAGACCATGCACCAGCGCGGTGGCTGCGATGAGGGCATCACGATCCGATCGCGGGTCAGGCACATGAAGGGTTGCGCATCGTTGGGCGACGGCGGTATCGATCGCTAAAATCCGACCGGAGAATGTGGGCAACACGTGCCTGTCCATCCAGCTCCGAAGAATCGCACTCTGTTCGCGGTCGCGTCGTTCGATGAGAAGGATCCCGATCTCCAGTTCCAGTATTGAGATTGCAGAGAGATAGAGACTCGCAACTGGCAAGGGTTGCGCCCATTTTTTGACGTTTGGATGTGCCTTCTTCGCTTTTCTTAACTCCGATACGACATTGGTGTCGAGGATGTACATTCAGATCAAGTCCGCTGACTCATGCAGATTGCCCCGCAGGCGGGGCGGCTCAAATTCAATCTCCGCAGCTGCCGGCATCGCCAATAAATCGACAACGCTCTTCTGGCCGCCAGTAATCCTTTGATACTCCTCCACGGTGAGCAGCACGTGGGATGGACGGCCTCGATCCGTGATGAAGACAGGGCCGCGTTTAGCGGCTCTCTTCGCCCTGCTGGT
>DASUWP010000329.1:0-11546 GCA_036378335.1 Acidobacteriaceae bacterium
ATACAGACGTCTCCTGTGCAGGTCGTTCGCCAAAATGCCCCCGCACTGTCTCCACAAAGGCCATCGCCGTCGTGCTCGCTCCATCCACCCGCGTCCCGATATCGACCGAAGTCCAGCGCTTCGAGCGGATCGGCCGGAAGACCGCTCCCGGAAAGGCCACGGTCGCCACGCATGCCGGCGCCAACGAGATCCCCAGTCCCGCTGCCACCAGCCGGATCAGCGTCGGGAACTGCGGCGCCTCCTGCACGATCTGCGGCTGGAACCCCGCGTCCAGGCAGCAGCGCATTGTGCGGTCGAATGCCAGGTTCCCCATGCGCCGGGAAAACAGCACGAACGGTTCACCCTGGAGCGACCGCGGTTCCACGATGCGCTGCCGTCTTAGCGCATGATCCGACGGCAGCACCACATGGAAGGACTCGCGCAGCAGCGGTGTCAGCGCCAGCTCGGGCCGGCGCTCGCCATCCCGCAGAAATCCCACGTCGATCGAGCCATCCGCGAGCGCAGGAAGCTGCTCTGACGTCCACATCTCGCGCAACTGCACCTCTACGCGCGGATACGCTCGTCGATATCGTTGGATCGCCGCGGGCAGCTCGGTAAACATCACGGAGCCGGAGAACCCTACCCTCAGCCGTCCCTCCTCACCGCGCGCCACGCGCCGCGTCTGCTCCAGGTCATCGGCCAGCCTCGCCATCGTCGTCGCGGCTCGCTCCCGCAATATCGAACCTGCGGGCGTCAGCCTTACGCCGCGCGTCGTCCGTTGGAAGAGCGGCGCGCCAATCAACTCCTCCAGCTGCTTGATCTGCTGGCTCAGTGGAGGCTGCGCCATGCCCAGCTTCTGTGCCGCGCGTCCGAAGTGCAGTGTCTCCGCGACGGCCAGGAAGTAGCGGAGGTGCCGTAGCTCGATGGAATTCTTCATATGCAGTTCGTCTCAATCCAGAGCATTCAAATATTGGACATATCGCTTTTCTGATCCTAGCCTTGAATCAACGCACGCGAAAGAGCCGCATACACGCCGACAGGAGGATCCAGCGATGTCCGATGTCATCGTTAGGGAATTTCAGCCAGCCGATGCCGAAGCGTTCTTCGAACTGAACCGCGAATGGATCCAGCGCCACTTCTGGCTCGAACCGGCCGATCTGGAAGTCCTATGGAATCCACAGACGGCAATCCTCAACCCCGGCGGCCACATCTTTATGGCTGCGCGCGATGGTGTCTGTGTAGGCTGCTGCGCGCTGATCGCCATGGGTCCAGGCGAATACGAGCTGGCCAAGATGGCAGTAGCACCCGCGGAACGCCGCCGCGGCATCGGACGCCGGCTCATGGCTGCGGCGATCTCAAAGGCCGAGCATATCGGCGCGACGCGTCTTTATCTCGAGAGCAATGCGATCCTACCCGGCGCGGTTGCGCTTTACGAATCCATGGGCTTCCGCCACCTTCCAAAGGGACGGATCAAGCCATCGCACTATGTTCGCGCGGATGTGTTCATGGAGCGCATCTTGAACGTCGCCGCGCCTCCGATGTCCATGCCTGCACCAGAAGCGGCTTCCACCTCTTGTTGATCTCTAGCGCGGAAACTGCTTCTTGAACGCATCGATGCAGCCCTTGCCGGTCGCCTTCTGCGTCATGCCGCCGCAGCCATCCTGCCAGAAGGGCAGCGATCCCGGCCCCGGCCCATGTCCTTTCAAGTACGCGCGCGCGGTCGCGCCCGGCGAAAAGCTGGCGCCATAGCTGGTATCGCAGCAGGTGCCATCCTTCTTGGTCTCGCTTTTTTCCGTATTCTGCACGCCATTTTTCGAGAAGACGAGAATGATGTCGGCGCTCACCTCATCATCGGCCAGCGTGAACCGCCCCCACTTCGACAACTCCTCCTCCGCCGCATTCGCCAGTGGCGCGCCACCGGCATTGTTGCGAATGAAAATCGTTTTCGCGCGATACGCCTCGGGCGGAACGCCTTGCGCGAAAGCGCATGATGCGGCCAATACACAGGTTGCAGCAAAGAGAAACGCGGCAGAGAGAAAGCGCGAAGCAGGCATGGTGCCCCCCGGAACCGGAAGTGCCCACCACTCTAGCGCACCTCTACCACTTTCAGTAAGGACAGAGTTCACCGCGACAGTGGTTGCGACGATACGGGCTTTTCCTCATACATATCCGGGTCATACATGCCCGGAATGCCCGGATTGATCGATTCTGCGGAACCGTTTGTAGTACCTTCTCATCTCCAGAGCCGGCTGGCGCTACTTCCCGGCGCGCGCATAGCATCAGCAAGGATGCGCGAGCTGTGATCCTGTTCTCCATTCTCGCCCTGGCGCTCCATCTGGCGTGGCTGACGCTGGTCATCTTCGGAGCCTTATGGACACGTGGCCGCCCTGTGTGGACCGGCCTGCACATTGCCGCACTGCTTTGGGGAATTGTGGTGGAGGAGGGCCCATGGCCCTGTCCTTTGACTCTAGTAGAGAACTACTTTGAAGCCCGCGCCGGGCTGCCTTCCTACCATGGAAGTTTCCTGTTGCACTATCTCGACTCCATTGTCTATCCCAACCTTCCCTCCTGGATCGTCACGAGCGCAGGCACTGCCGTGTGTGCAGTCAACCTCGGCATCTATGGTTGGCGATGGCGAAAGTCACGCGTCTTTTCTTCGTCTGTAGCTGACGAAAGACATTTGTGACCGCATCGGAACGAACCGGCGCCAGCACATCTTCTTCGCATCTGCGCCTCATCTCAGTTGAAGTGCGCCGGATTCCGGCGGATCGGAGTGAAGCATGGCTACACAACTCGCATTGATAACCGGAGCGTCCAGCGGTATTGGCTTTTCCCTGGCAAAGGAACTTGCCAGTCGCGGTTACGATCTCGTGATCTGCTCGGCAGGCGACCGCCTTCCGGGAGCCGCCGAAGAGATTCGCGCGGCAGGAACAACGGTCACAGACGTCAATGCAGACCTTGCAACTTCGGAAGGCGTCGATAAGCTTTGGGCGGAGGTCCGCGAACTGGGCAGGCCGCTCGCGATTGCCTGCCTGAACGCCGGTGTGGGCGTCGGCGGACTTTTTTATGAAACCAATCTTGACGCCGAGCTCAACATGATCCGCCTGAATTGCCTGGGAACCGTGCAGCTCGCGAAGCATGTGGTTCAAAGCATGGTGGAACAGGGCGAGGGCGGCATTCTGTTTACCTCGTCCATTGCCGGAGAAATGGTCGCGCCTCGCGAGGCGGTCTATGCCGCGACCAAGGCTTTTGTTCTCTCTTTCGCGCACAGCCTCCGTTACGAATTGCGCGACAGCGGGGTTACCGTTACCGCGTTGCAGCCGGGCCCCACAGACACGGACTTCTTCCATCGCGCCGGCATGGACAACACCGAGGTCGGCTCCAAAGGGAAATCGGAGAGCCAGCCCGATGACGTCGCGAGAGAGGGCATCGAAGCCTTGCTGGACGGAAAAGACCACGTCTACTCCGCATCCATGAAAACCAAGATGGAAGGCATGCTTGCCAACGCAACACCCGGCGCCGTGAAGGGCGCCATGCACGAAAAGATGGCAAGACCAAACAAATAACCGCAAGGAATCTGGGGAGAACCGGTATGGCAAACGCATTGAAAGAGCGGCCAAATTTCGAGCCGCTACCAAAGGCGGCAGCATCCGCGATCATTCAGGACGGCCGATATCTTCCGCCGCCGGAAGACAAGGACGGGAAGCAGTGGATACGGACAAGTGCTCTCGTCCAGGCATCGGCGGAAGATCTCTACACCAAGTGGCGCGATCTCGAATCCGTGCCGTTATGGCAGGAACAGATCCGTGAAGTCGTACAGACCGGTCCCAAAACCTCGCACTGGGTGATGGCCTCAGGCGACAAAACCATCGAATGGGATTCCGAGATCCTCAATGACGAGCCGGGAAGGCGCATCGCCTGGCGGTCCATCGCGGGCGATTCGAACAATGCCGGCGAAGTGATCTTCGAAGCTGCTACCGGCGGCCGTGGAACCATCGTTATCGTCCTGCAGGAATTCCGCATGGGCAAGCTCGCTAGCGCATGGGAGACGATGACCGGAAGAAATCCCAAGCAGGCCGTGATCGAAAATCTTCGCCACTTCAAGGCCTTTGCCGAGACCGGAGAGATTCCCCGCACCCAGGGCCAGTCACACGGACCCAGGGGCGTCATCGGCAAGATGAAGGCCTCGCTGTACGGAGAAGATGTGAAGACTCCTCCCACGTCTGAACGCAAGGTCAGCTAACTCAATTCTTGAGCACTTGCTGCGCATTGGAAATGGAGATTGTTTATGAAGGCTGTTTGTTGGATGGGAACCAGCAAGGTGGAGACGTTGGATGTGCCGGATCCAAGCCTCCTGAACCCGCATGACGCAATCATCAAGGTCACCCGAACCGCCATTTGCGGCTCGGACCTGCACCTTTTCGATGGCTTCATCCCCACCATGGAGGCGGGAGACATCCTCGGTCACGAATTCATGGGCATTGTCGAGGAAGTCGGCAAAGGGGTTACCAACCTTCAACGGGGAGACCGCGTCGTGGTGCCGTTTACCATCGCGTGTGGTAACTGCCTGTTCTGCAAGAAGAAGATCTGGTCAGCCTGCGACAACACCAATCCCAACGCACACCTGATGGAAATGGCGTACGGCTACTCCGGTTCCGGACTCTTCGGCTATTCGCACATGATGGGCGGATACGCTGGCGGTCAGGCGCAATACGTCCGCGTGCCGTTCGCAAACGTCGGGCCGCTCAAGGTTGAAAACGATCTACCCGACGAAAAGGTCCTCTTCCTTTCCGACATCTTCCCTACCGGCTACATGGCCGCGGAGAACGCCCAGATCCAGGAAGGCGACACCGTCGCAGTATGGGGATGCGGGCCGGTCGGCCAGTTCGCCATTGCCAGCGCATTCATGCTCGGCGCGGCGCGCGTCATCGCCATTGACCGCCTTCCCGAGCGGCTGGAGCTCGCTCGGTCGATCGGCGCTATCACCGTCGACTACTCCGACGAGGATGTCAGCGTGCTCACAGCGGTGAAGGACCTGACGGGAGGCGCGGGGCCGGACGGCTGCATCGATGCCGTTGGGCTGGAGTCTCACTCGACCGAACTGCAGGGCGTTTACGACAAGATCAAAACCGCGGTGATGCTCGAGACCGACCGTCCCAGCGTTTTGCGCCAAGCCATCCAGGCGGTGCGCAAAGGCGGCACGCTCTCCATCCCCGGTGTATATGGCGGTCTGCTCGACAAGGTCCCATTCGGTGCGGCATTCGGCAAAGGCATCACCATGAAGATGGGCCAGACCAATATGCATTCCTATATGAAGCCGCTGCTCGACCGCATCGAGAAAGGGCAGATCGATCCGACCTACATCATCTCCCACCGCATCCCGCTGGACGAGGCTCCGGAGATGTATAAGGTTTGGCGCGACAAGCGGGAAGCCGTTACCAAAATCGTCATCGATCCATGGGCGGCCAGAGCAGCCTGACTTCCGCTTTGGCTATATCGCTGGTTTCTTCTGCTGACGGCGCCCGCGCGGAGTATTAGCCGGGTGCCTCTTCTTTCTTCAGGGATTTCCAGTCCGCGCCCAGAAACGTCCGTATCCCTGCGACACCCGCCGCGCCCGCCGCGATGCACGAAGCCGCATTCGCCCGGTTCACTCCGCCCAGTGCGTAGACCGGCATCTTTCCCGCAGTCTGGCATGCCCCGGTCAGCGTCTCCAGCCCGAGCGGCCGCGCCTGGGGATGGCTTTCCGTCGCGAAGACCGGCGAGAGCAGCGCCATATCCGCTCCGGCCGCACGCGCCACTGCCACTTCGCCCACAGAATGGCAGCCCACGGAGACAATCCCGGAAATCCGCGCCCTCCCCGCCTGCTCCGCGTGCCATCTCCCCGGCAGGTGTATGCCCGCCGCACCTACCGCTCGCACCGCCTCGGCCGCGCCCGCCGCACCCGCATTCACCAGCAGCCGCGGCTGGCGGCCAGGTCCGCAGTCGCCTGCGCAATCCTGCATCGCCGTCAGCATCGCGCCAGCCAGCTCGGTCAGATCCTGTAGACCCAGGTCTTTCTCCCGCAGCTGCACATATTCCACGCCGCCCGCAGCCCACTCTGCTGCGAGGCCCACCAGCGCCTGGCGTTCCGCCGCGCTCAACCGCCCAGCTTCATGTGCACCCGGCAGCAGCCGGCGGTCGGTGATGGCATAAAGCCGCATGGCCTAAAGTCTAACGGCATTGCGATGCAACCAATCAATAACTGTCGAAACGGGAAGGGCATTCAACAGGGAATAGTCTTGAATTCGACGCTGATTACCTGCAACTTCGACTCGCCGACGTTTTCCAGTGTGTGCGGTGCCAACGGACCAGACCAGAGTGCAATTCCGTCGGCGGACTTCCCAGCCAGCCGGCTATCCGTCATTACGGACCCCTCAGCATCGCGGCGCACAAAGTCGCTCCAACTCAGCATGTACAGCGCGGCCGGCCACCGATGCGTGTGCAGCGGAACAGTCTGCCCCGGCGGAACGGTGGTATCCAAAACGCGGACGGATTCGTTCTCGAACAATAGCGTGTGATACTGTGGCGCCGCATGCAGCGCATCCAGTTCATCGGGCCAGACTTCGCCTGCCAGGACATCGGACAAGATCTGGGTGTTCGTCATGGTCGCCCATTTTGCGAGCGCTTCAGCCACAGCGGCCAAGCAGAAATGCACCCTGGTTTCATGAAGGTGCGGCAAATTGCAACACGCCTGGAGTACCGTATGAGCGATTGCCTGAAGGTGTGCGGAATGCGCTGTCTGGCAAACTTCGATACCCTTGAGCATTGAGCATGCCTAATTACGACCTCATCATCATCGGATCGGGCCCGGCCGGACAGCGTGGCGCCATCTACGCAACCAAGCAGGGGAAGAAGGTGGCGGTGGTCGAGCGCATGCGCTCGGTCGGCGGCGTCTGCATCAACACCGGCACAATCCCCTCGAAGACCATGCGCGAGGCGGTCCTTCACCTCTCCGGCTACAACTACCGGTCCATCTATGGCATGAACTATCGCGTGAAGGAGCGGATCACGATGGCCGATCTCGCCTTCCGCGTCCAGCACGTCATCAAGACCGAAGTTGACGTCACGGAAGCTCAGCTCTCGCGCAACGGCGTCGATGTCCTGTACGGTGTCGGCAGCTTCGACGATCCCAACCACATCCGCGTCACCGACGATGGCAGCTCGCAGGTCTACGAGACGAAAAATGCCGTCATCGCCGTCGGCACCAAACCTGCATTCTCGCCCAAGGTGCCCATCAACGGCCGCAACATCGTCAACAGCGACCAAGTGCTCAATCTGCCGGCGCTGCCCAAGACCATCATCGTGGTCGGCGGCGGCGTCATCGGTGTCGAGTACACCTCCATGTTCGCCGCCCTTGGTATCCGCGTCACGCTCATCGAAAAGCGCGCACGCCTGCTTGAATTCGCCGATCAGGAGATCATCGAATCGCTCAGTTATCATCTGCGCGACAGCCGCGTTACCATGCGGCTCGGCGAAGAAGTGGAGAGCGTCGAAGAGCTGCCGGAGGGCGGCGTGGTCGCTCACCTCGAAAGCAAGAAGCGCATCCAGGGCGATGCGCTGCTCTATGCCGTCGGCCGCTCGGGCAACGTGGAAGCGCTCAATCTCGAAAAGGCCGGCATCGAAGCCGACTCGCGCGGCCGCATCCCGGTCGATAAGGACTACCGCACCAAGACACCCAACATCTTTGCGGTCGGCGATGTTATCGGTTTCCCTTCGCTCGCCTCAGTCTCCATGGAGCAGGGCCGCATCGCCGTCGCACGCGCCTTCAACGACAACACCGCGCACTCCGACCCGACCTACTATCCCTACGGCATCTACACCATCCCGGAGATCTCTTTCATCGGCAAGACCGAGGAGCAGCTCACGGACGAGGACGTGCCCTACGAGGTCGGCGTGGCCTACTATCGCGAGATCGCGCGCGGCCAGATCCGCGGCGACACCACCGGCCGCCTCAAAATTGTCTTCCATCGCGAAACGCGCCATCTGCTTGGCGTCCACATCATCGGAGAAGGCGCCAGCGAGCTGCTGCATATCGGACAAGCCGTCATGGCTCTCGGCGGCACGCTCGACTACTTCATCGATACGGTGTTCAACTATCCCACGCTGGCCGAGTGCTACAAGACGGCGGCGTATAACGGCATCAACCGTCTGGGCCGCAGCGCAGACAGCAACTGAAGAACATGAGCCGCAGCGCTAGGATTCTGTAACAAGGGAAGTGAAAATATGGGCAGAAGCATCGGCGTGGTCATGACAAACGACATCACCGCCGGCCTGATCGAGAACAATCGGCTCATCGGCGAGCTCCGGCGCTATCCCGAAGATCCGGATGAGCACCATGGCCTCATCGACTTGCCCACCGACCCCCTCGTTGAGCTCATCTGCGATCTCATCACCGCACTCAAACCGGCCAGCAGCGAGCTGGACGCCATCGGCATCGCGCTTCCCGGCATCGTCCGCGCCGGCGTCGTCGAAGACTCGCCCAACATCGCGCAACTCAAGGGCGCAAGGGTAAGCCAGAAGGTCGAAGCCACTCTGCACGCTCGCGGCGTCAAGGCTCCGATCTCACTCTTCAATGACGCGGACGCTTCCGCCGCCGGCCTCGCTGCCACTCGCAATCAACTCGACAAAATCGTGCGCGTGTGGGCGATCGGCAACGGCATCGGGTTCGGCCGCTATCCTGACGCGCCAGGACCCTTCGAAGGCGGCCACACTATCGTCACGCTTGATCCGAAAGAGACCTTCTGCGGCTGCGGCGGTGTAGGACACCTCGAAGGCATCATGGGCCATCGCGCTATGCGGCTCCGCTTCATGGACATGGAGCCGGAAGAAATCTTCGCCAACGCAAAGAAAGGTGACTCGCGCTGCGCCGACTTCGTCAAGCGCTGGCACCGCGCTCTCGCGGCCGGCACCGCGACCTCCATCCATCTGGATGGCCCCGGCCGCTTCTACATCACTGGCCTCAACATCGGCTTCCTCGATCTGGCCCTGCTCAAGCAATACCTGTGGGACATGGTGAAGATGAGCCCGCTCCAGAGCTACTCCGTAGAAAGCATCCCGGAAACGCCGGAGATAGCCGTAATCGGAGCCGGCACCGCGGCTGATATCGAACAGAATCGGTAGAGTCCGCAATCGAGGCCGGTATGCGCTCACGCCGCATAAGCCCGGCCCAGCCGCCTCAGATGCAGCCGCTGAGGCATTCTGTTCAGAATGGCGCCTTGATCCTGAACGCGATGGTGTTGCCCTTATTTCGGGCTTCTTCATTTGGGCCATCCTGCGTGACCTCACGAACACACGGGGCGACGCTATGCCCCAGCAAAACAAGGTCCCCTGAAATCAACGAGCAGCACTCGCCTTGGCAACCTCCTCCCCACGCGCGTCGTTATCGCCTGACAACCGCGCATAAACCGCCGCCTGCCATGCATCGAATTCCTTCTCAGCAATCCGCACAGAGCCTCGCACCTCATTTTGCTGTACCGAAATGCTCGCAGACTGTGTCCGCAGAATATCTGCGATCGCCAAGAGGGGAGATCTCCCGCCGAGATGCGCCGCTAAGGCAGTCGCTGCTTCCGGACTGTCGGCTCCAATGGCAAAGTCCACACGGTCCTTCGATCCGTAATGCACACTGACCGTAAGGTCGTTGACCCTGCGCAGAAGCGTGTCCCCGGTTTCATCCAGCGCTCCCGGACGCAGGTGGCGGGTCAGCACCACACCGGGCATGGAGAGCACACTCCAGCAGTTCACGTCCGGCTTCAATACCTGCAAGCGTTTCATCACGGCACTATCAGCAGCCGCAGACGACAGATAACGGTCGAGCGCGTTCTTTACCATCGCTGGAGTACCGAAGATTGACGTGTTGTCGTCGAGCACCGCGAGCCAGCGCGTGTCCGTCATCTCTTTCTGCTCGCGCGTGAAGGGCTTCAGGATCACGATCTTCACGCCTGCGTAGCTGCTCGCCATGCCTCCGTTATCTTCCGCCGCTTGCAGAATGTGCCTGCCGTTGAAAGAGCCGCGCGCCAGCAGAAGGTGGCCGCCCAAATCGCCTCGAGGCGAGGGCATCGCTACCTCGATCAACTTATCGACTTGTTGCCGGTCATCTACTGTAGCCAACGTGATCCAGTCGCGCAGGTCGACATTGTTGTTATGCGTCACGATCAGCAGCCGTCCACTCTGGTCCCGATGATGGGGATCTTCAATGCCTGCGACAATCGCCGCATTCGCAGGAATCAGCCGCAACAAACGATCCTCTGCCGGGCTGCTGCCGAACGCACGCACACCACTCAAAGCCATCACGCTCGCGGCGATGACCAGATATCGTAACCATTGTGGGAACATAAGGGCTCACCTCGTGAACCCATTCCAGCAGTGCGCCCAGGCCAGTGCGATAAAGATTGATTAAGTTAAGTAAAGATTGGTAAACCCGCGACGAAAGTGGCTGCCCATCAGTCGGCCATTACGGCGCAGCGGGCACAAACCGCATGTATTGTCCGATGCATCGCCTGCACAAACGCGTCGAAGATGTTGGATCAGCGGTTCACTGGCCGGCGTGGTCTGCCGCCCCACCGGCAATCTCAGCCGTTCTCTTATTCCACCCGCAGCGCCCGCATCGGATCGATCGAAGCCGCTCGCCGTGCCGGTATCATCGCGGCTACACAGGCCGCCGCTGCTAACGTCAGGATCGCGAATGCCATCACGCCCGCGTCCACATTCGTGATCTGGTAAAGCTGCGCCTTCACAAACCGTACGCACACCAGCGCCACCGGAATCCCGATCGCCAGTCCGATCGCGGTCTGGAGTACCGCGCTACGCATCACCATCGCCACTACGCTGCCGCGCTCCGCCCCGAGCGCCATGCGAATACCAATCTCCGACGTCCGCTGCGCCACCGTGTATGCCGTCACGCCGTACAGACCCAGCGCCGCCAGCATCAGCGCCAGGGCGCCAAAAATCATAGTCAACCGCGCAATCATCCGGTCGTCGTTGAATCGATCCGCAATCTGCTGGTCGAAGGTTTGAAACTTCACCACCGTCAGGTTCGGATTGATACCCGTTAGCGTTCTCCGCACCAGCGACTCCATCTCGCTCATCGGCCGCGCCGTTTCCAGCACGATCGCGCCCGCATACAGCGACATGTCTTTCTCAATCGGTTCTTTGGAGCTCGCCGGACGCTGCATCAGCGGGATGAAATACATCTGGTGGTCCTCCCAGCGAACGCTCCGGTATGACGTGTCCTCGACCACGCCCACGATCTGGTAATCCCCCGTCGACTTCTCTCCATTTCCAAAGTGCTGCCCAATCGGGTTTCCGCCATGGAAGAACTTCTTCACAAAGGTCCGGTTCACCACCGCGACCGACGGTGCTGTCGACGTGTCCTTTATCGTGATCCCACGCCCCATCACCACGCGCGTTCCCACGGAATCAAAATATTCCGGACTCGCGCGCACGATGGATGCCCACGCCTCATGTCCGATATTCGGTTGGCCCTGCACCTGCACGCCGGTGCCCCAATTGTTGTCTTCCATCGGCGTATA
>DASUWP010000330.1:0-8251 GCA_036378335.1 Acidobacteriaceae bacterium
GGTCGATCTTCTTACGCTGGCCCCCGAGACTGCCGAGCGTGCAACGGAGCTTCAACGTGCCGCTTCGATCGATATGGGTACCCCTGGAATGGTCCCCGGCAAAGAAGGGGACGGGATGCACCGCACCGACAGCATCGATCTTGCCATTGTGATGAATGGCGAAGTGAATACCGGCTACCCTGGCGAAGATGGTGAAGTGCACGAGCTCACGCTCAAGGCGGGTGATCTGATGGTCAACAACGGAACATTCCATAGCTGGCATAATCGCTCAACCGAGGCGTGCACAATCCTGTTTGTGGTTCTCGCTGCCGAGCGCAAAACAACTTAACGATCCCTGTAGGTTGGTGAGTCTGAGCGGAAGCCCGCCCGCTTGCTGTGGACGAGTGAGCATAGCTCCTTTGAAACGCCGTTCTCGTACATCATGTGCATCCGCGGCGGATGTTTCGATGGACGCGCGTCATCCTCATCGCCGTGAACGCGCTTATGCGGCAGCGATGCGTGCCGATAATCCGGATAACTCATACAGCCAGATCACAAGCGAGATGATGGAAGCTAGAGTTGTCAGCGAGACAGTGGAGGCTACCATCATTTCCTCGCAGCGATACTCTCCCGCAAGAATGTAGGCTGTCTTGGCCGTGGGCACTGCGGCACAGATAACGGCGGCAATGGTGTAGAGGGGGTCGAGGCCCAAGAGCAGGCTCAATCCGTACACGACCAGAGGCATGATAACGAGCTTGACCGCGGAGAGCAGCGAAGCTCGCCCAAGATTGGCGCGCAATCCACCAACCGACAGCCCCAGTCCGATGGCGAACAGAGCACAAGGCGTGAGCGCATCCGCCATGATGCCAAGATAAGCAGCGACCGGCCCCGGCATGCGGAGACCGAGGACCGAGAGAAGCATGCCGATCAGGGTTGATATGACAAGCGGGTTCAGCACGACATGCCTCAGTGTGACCATTGCAGGCGTGCTTGCGCCATCGGCATCCCGTTGACCAACTTCGAGCAGGATCACGGCTATTGGAAACATCACAACTGCCACGAATACCGTAGCGATCGCCGCCGGAAGCACGGCGCGCGGACCATAGATGGCCTCAAGGACGGGTAAGGCGACAAAGCCGGTATTCGTCATCGATGCCGTCATGCCATGCATCGTTCGACTTGCGAGCGTTCCGGAAGCACGAAAGCTCATGATGCCGAACACGAGGAGAAAGCAGAGGAGAGAGCCGCCACCAAAGGCAACAAGAAAGCGCCAACGGAACAGCGAACGACTTGGTTCCTGGGCAATGGTGACGATCAGCAATGCGGGCATTGCGATGTTGTAGGCGAAGTGAATCAGTGCATCAGACAACGAGCGCGACAGATAGCCGGTATAGCCGACGATCCAGCCGCTTAGGATCACTGCAAACACAGGTAGGATTAGGTCAGCGATCCGCACCGATGATGTCTCAATACCAGGGATGTCTTAGATTGACGCTCTACAGTTGCATGGAGGCTCAGGTGCCGTCAATACCATTAGGATTCAGCGATTGGGAAGTTGAAATAGTCTCAGTCCGCGCCCGCTAGAGAAGTCCACTTAGTTCATCGAGCGCGGCATGGTAAAGGTGAAGACGCTGCCCTGGCCGGGGGTTGAGTGCACGCTGATGCGGCCGCCGTGCTGCTCCACGATGGCGCGGCAGATGGCTAGCCCCAAACCGGTGCCGCCCATTGCGCGGGAGTCTGACGCATCGACCTGCTGGAAGCGCTCGAAGATGATTTCGAGTTTTTCCGGCGGGATACCGCGTCCGTGGTCTTCTACTTCAAACGTAACTTCGTTATCGCCGGTTGCGGTTGCGGTCAGCCGGACCTCGCCGCCGGGATTTGAGAACTTCACCGCATTGCTGATCAGGTTGGTCAGCGTCTGCAATGTGCGGTCCACGTCCACCATGACTTCGACCGGCTGGGCGTCGATGCGGAAGGTGATGTTATTGTGCGCGGCGGCGGTGTGCTGCAGGTCCGCGGCGCGGCGCAGCAGGTCTACGGCGTTCGCCTTCTCGCGATGCAGCGGCAGACGGCCGGAGCCGATGCGCTCGAAGTCGAGGATGTCGTTCACCAGGCGGACGAGGCGATCGCAGTTGCCAATGGCGACGTCGAGCATCTGGGCCAGCTTCTCCGGCCGCTTCTCCAGCACACCGCCCGCGATCAGTCCAAGCGCCGCGCGCAGCGATGTCAGCGGCGTGCGCAGCTCATGGCTCACCGTCGAGATGAACTCGTCCTTCATGCGATCGAGCCGCCGGCGTTCGGAGACATCGGCGAACGCGACGACGGTGCCGGTCACAATTCCTTCGTGAACAAGCTGACGTGCAACGTATTCCACCGGGAACGATGTCCCGTCCTTGCGCCAGAAGACTTCATTGTCCACGCGCACCGGCTCTTCCGAGTGCAGCGCTGCCTGGATGGGGCAGTCCTCGTAGGGGTAAGGGGTGCCATCGGCTTTGGAATGGTGGACCAGCTCATGCGTGTTTTTGCCGATGATCTCCTCCACCGTGTAGCCAAACATGCTGGCTCCGGCATCGTTGCAGAAGGTGAGATTGCCGCGGGTATCGAGTCCCCAGATGCCATCGCCCACTGACGCGAGAATCGATTCACGCTGCCGCATCAAAGTGTGCAGCTTCTCCTCGGCGTCTGTCTGCTCGGTGATGTCAATGCCGTGGCTCAGTACGATCGGCTCCGTGCCGGGGAGTTGCAGCAGCTTGTTGCGATACGCGACGACTGCAGATTGGCCATTGGGCCGCTTGAAATAGAAGAGGCCTTGGTGTTCATGCTGCTCGTTGAGCGCGCTGACGTACTGCTCGTAGTCGCGCTTATGGTCGTCCGCGATGTAATCGAACAGGGGCGTGCCGACGATCTCTTCAGGCGTATGGCCAAGAATCGCTGCGGCGTGCGAGTTGATCGACTGGATGTTGCCGTCGAGATCGTGCGTGCAGATGATGCCGAGTGAGCCTTCGACTAATTGACGATAGCGTGCTTCGCTGGTGCGCAGGCGATCGAGTTCCTGGCGCTGCTCGGTGACATCGATGCCTGTGGTTATGACGAAGTTGATGTCGCCCTGAGGATCGTTGAGTGAACTCGCGGTCCAGGCGATGCGGCGCATGCCGCCATCGCGTGTGCGCCAGTGCATCTCGTAGCTGCCGTCGAGCTTGCCGGCGCGCGCCTGCTCAAACATGCGCATCGCGTGATCGCGTTCCTCGGCGGGGAAGAGTTCTTCCGGAAAAGAGCGGCCGACGAGCTCGGCGAATCTGAATCCGCTGACTGTCTCACAAGCGCGATTGAAGCGCACGATGCGGCCCGCAGTATCGAGCACCAGCACGAGCGCGTGGATCGAATCGAGCACCGATGTCACGAAGTTGCGCTCGACCGTGAGTGCCCGCTCGATGCGCTGGCGTGAGCGAACTACGCGGTCCTGCTGGTTGGTCTTGACGTAGAGCTCAAGGCGCGTGATGATCTGGCGCGCCAACACTTCCAGCGTGCGGCCATGCTCGCGCGTGAACATGTTGGGCTCGGGAGAGCACACGGCGAGCGTGCCCAGCACTGCGCCGTTGGGCGCAAAGATGGGCGCTGCGGCATACGAGCGGCAGTAGGTGGTAGCCGCGAGCGGCACGCCCGACGGTGCAAAGCGATAGTCCTGCGCCGCGTCATCGATCACCATCGCATTCGGCTCGAGGATGGTGTACTGGCAGGCAGACGTGGCGCGTGGCTGCTGGCGACTCAGAAAGCCGATGCGCGATTTGAACCACACACGGCTGGCGTCGATGAACGAAATGAAGGCGTAGGGTGCGCGACAGAAGCTTGCTGCAAGGCGAGTGATCTCATCCAGTGCCGGGTCGGGCAATGTGTCGAGTACTTCGTACTGCGCGAGAGATTTGAGCCTCTCGGCTTCATCTCTTTGCATCATGGTAGGACTGGCAATCTGCATGAATGAGGAGGAAGAATCGCCTGCAAGCATTGTTTCAAAGCGCTGGGTGTGAGCCACTGCCACAATTGGTGCAGACCGGCGGCAAACCGGTCAAAGTCCGTTACTTGCGTGATTCTCCTTTCGGGCAGGGTGGACTCCGTAGAACGTGTTCGCACAACGAGGCCCGACACTGCTCCTTAGACGCGCTTTCGGCAACAAAGCGACGACGCTCCAGCCCGGTGACGAGGTGAGGGGATCAGCCCAGGGGGGTTGGCCCATCCTAGCGAACCAGGGCCGGTGGATTTCGTGGAATCTTCGAGCGCACCCGAAACTGCGGCCCTTGCCGCTGATGACGCGGTGCCGACGGATGTTGCTCAGCCTGCAAGAGAAAGGCTGCCCCGGCGATCCAAGGAATCGCTGGCATTCGGCGGGCAATCGCCGCCGATTGATATACTTGAGCGAGTGCTGACGCGCCGGTCTGCGCAGTGTGGCGGGTCGTTTTCTTCCGAGCGGCGTCCAATACGTGGTTCCCCACGAGCGAACATCGATGAGCGAACATCTCCGTTCCATTCAGTCTCCTGCTGACATCAAGCGCATGTCGGTCGCGGAGCTCACCGAGCTCGCGCAGGAGATTCGAGAGCTGCTGATCAGCAGCCTGTCCAAAACCGGCGGCCATCTCGGGCCGAACCTGGGTGTTGTCGAGCTGACCCTGGCGATGCATTACGTGTTCGACACGCCGATCGACAAGTTTCTCTTCGACGTAAGTCACCAGACCTACGTGCACAAGCTCTTGACTGGCCGCGCCGAGCGCTTCCATACGATCCGGCAGCCCGGCGGTCTGAACGGCTTCATGCTGCGCACTGAATCGGAGCACGACGCCTATGGGGCCGGCCACGCGGGCACCGCGCTCTCCGCCGCGCTGGGCATGGCGGTTGCGCGCGATCTGTCAGGCACACGCGAGAACATCGTCGCGGTCGCAGGCGATGCTGCTTTCACCAACGGCATCTCGTTTGAGGCTCTAAACAACATCGGTCAGCAGACCAAGCGGCTGATCGTGGTCCTCAACGATAACGAGTGGTCGATCGACCGTAATGTCGGCGCTATCGCCAACTACCTTCACAAGGTGGTGACCAACGAGCATTACAACCATCTGCACGCGCGCGCCGGGCGCCTGATTGAACGCTTCGGCGGAAAAACTGCGACGAAAGTTGTACGCAAAGCCGAAGAGGCAGCCAAGGGGCTGCTGTGGCCCTCCATGCTGTTCGAAGAGTTTGGGCTGAACTACTACGGTCCGCTCGACGGGCACAATATCGAACTGCTCATCGGCACATTCAAGTTCCTCAAGCGGCAGGAGATGCCGGTGCTCTTGCACATCCTGACGCAGAAGGGCCGCGGCTTCCAGCCGGCACTCGAGAAGGTAAAGAAGTTTCACGGACTCGGGCCGTACGACCCGAAGACAGGCGATACTAAGCCGGTTGGCCAGCGGACGTATTCAGAAGTCTTTGCCGAAACGCTGGTGACGCTCGCGAATGACAATGACAAGGTGGTCGCCATCACAGCTGCGATGCCCAACGGCACCGCGCTTGACCTGTACCGGCCGCACCACCCGACGCGCTACTTCGACGTTGGTATCGCCGAAGAGCACGCCGTCATCTTCGCTGCAGGCATGGCGACCAAAGGATATCGACCGTTCTGCGCCATCTACTCGACCTTCCTGCAGCGCGCCTTCGATCCCATCGTGCACGACGTCTGCCTGCAGAACCTGCCGGTGATCTTCTGCATGGACCGCGGCGGCCTGTCCGGCGATGACGGCGCGACGCACCATGGACTTTTCGACATCAGTTATTTGCGTGGCCTTCCCAATATCATCCACATGGTGCCGAAGGATGAGGACGAGCTGGCCGACATGATGCAGACCGCGCTCGAGCACAATGGCCCGAGCGCTATCCGCTATCCGCGCGGCACCGGACCCGGCGTTACGGTGAAGGCGAAGCCGGTTGCGCTGCCCATCGGCCAGGCCGAGGTCATCCGCGACGGAGATGAGATCGCTGTCCTCGGCTTGGGCGCGCTGCTGCCCATGGCAAGCGAGCTCGCGGACGCGCTCGAAACCGACGGACGCTCGGCCGCAGTCATCAATCCGCGTTTTGTTAAGCCGCTCGATCGCGAGATGCTCGCGCGTTATGCGCGCAAGGTGCGGGCCTTCGTTACCTTTGAAGACCATGTGCTGATGGGCGGCTTCGGTTCCGCCGTGCTCGAGGCGCTGAGCGAGATGGGCTTACAGGTCCCAGTCGTACGCATTGGCTGGCCGGACCGCTTCATCGAACATGGCAAGGTGGAAGCGCTGCGCGCCAAGCACGGCATCAGCGTGGAGGCGGCGCTTGAAAAGCTGGAACCGCTGCTCAAAACGATGCCACGGCGCCGTCTGGTTGCGGGCTGATCTGTTCAGTCAAAACCAGGTAGCGCCAGGATGAGCTTGCATGCCTGATCTTCTGCAAACAACGGCGGCCGCAGCTTCGGAGCGTCCGGAGCGTGATGGTGCACCGCAATCGACTGCGGCGCTGACCGGAACGGTCTTTGTCCTGATTCAGTTCGATGTGTGCGAAGAGATCAAGCTGGCGCGCCTGAGCGAGATCATCGGGGCGGTGTCGGGGGCCCGCACCATCTCCCAGCCGAGCATGAAGCATCCCGCGCCGGGCTACATTCGCTACGAGCGTCCGCCGGTTGTGGAGCCGATCGATCCGCTGGTGCTGGAGAGTGGCGAACGGCTGCATGGAGAGATCAAGTATTACGACTACGGCGTGCTGAGTGTTGTCTTTCAGCTTCCGTTTACCGGTGACTGGGAGACGCTGGTCCGTTTAGCCAGCCGCTGGGTGTGGGACGTCGATTTCTCCGCGCATGCCGCACGCATCGTGAAACAGCGGCTGGAACGCGCTGCGCCGGTTCTCGTGAAGCCCTACAAAGAGTGGCTGAGCGAGGACTATTTGGTCTTCCACGTGCGCGAGATTGCTGAGCTGCCTACCGCCGCTGAGTTGCTGGAGCGGCACGGTCCGCTGGTGGCGCAGATCGTCCGTGGCGAACGCACGCGGCTTGCGGAGAGTGAGTCCAACGAGGTCCTGCAGTCGCGCATCTCTTTCTATCCCAACGATCTGGCGGTCATTGGATGGAACGCGGCGTTTCTCTATGACACCGCCGCCGGCGCGGAGATGGCGATTCAGCTGCTCGAGTACGCAAATTCACAGCTGCTCGAGTTCCGCCATTACGACGAATTGCTGACGCGCGAGCTGGAGAGCGTCTACACGTCGCTTGAACAGGGCACCGGTATGTTGCGGCGGTGGCGCATGGCGCGTTCTGCCAATGCGCTTTATAGCGTGCTGCTCGAGGTGATGGAGCTTACCGAGCATGCGGACAACGCGATCAAGTTCCTGAGCGATATGTTCGCCGCCCGACTCTATCGGCTAGCGGCCACCAAGGTTGGAGTTCCGGATTACAAGAATCTCGTCCGGCAGAAGCTGGATACGGCTGGCGATCTGTATCGCTTCATGGTCGACCAATTCAATCAGAGCCGTGCGTTTCTGCTGGAATCTGCGGTGGTCATCATCCTGGTGATCGAGCTCATCTTCCTGTTTCGCGGCAAGGTCATCTGACGCAGGGTTCAATGGTGTGCGGTGGCAGATTTCCGCCGCATTGCATCGCGGCGGATGCCGAATATGATGAGCATCGCTATCAATGACGGCACCGCAAGCGTCAGCAGTCCGCGGTGGTAATCGCCGGTAAGGTCGGCGGCCAGTCCCATCCAGTAGGGTCCGATGAAACCACCGAGGATCGCGATCATGTTGACCGCAGCGATGCCGGCTGCCGCCGATCTGCCACAGAGAAACTGCGTGGGTATGCTCCAAACCGGGGCGGCAATCGCTGATATTGCGATCATGACGCAGGCGAATGCAGGGAGCACGATGGCTGCCCTACCGGACAAACCCGCTGCGGCAAAGCTTGCAGCGAGGAGGGCGCAGGGAACGGCGAGATGCAGATATCGCTCGTTCGTGCGGTCCGAATGTGCGCTGTTCAGCAACATCGCGACTGCGCCCAGGACTCCCAGCACCGCAACTGTCAGGCCGACCTCGGTTGCGCTAAAGCCAGTCACTCTCTGAATCATGGCTGGCGCACTGAAAGTGTAACCGTAATTTCCAATGTACAAGCAGAGCAGAAAGAGTCCCAACATCCACACGCGCACCTGGCGAAGCGCATGCGCGACCTCGCTGCCGCTATGTACGGCGTCGGCGGCCGCGTCGTCTTTGGCAAGAGCAATTCGCAGCCAGTTGC
>DASUWP010000331.1:0-15661 GCA_036378335.1 Acidobacteriaceae bacterium
AACTAAAGCAGCGTTTCGCACGCATGGCTCAGCGCTGCAGCCATGCGGCCGGGATGATGAGCTAGCTGCTTTCAGCCGGTGCGGCGTTCGGCGAGCACCGAGTCGAGCAGGCCGTTGAGATTGCTGGCCCGCGTGCGAAGCGTGCTCTCTGCCTGCGTCATACTGCCGGTCAATGCACGATGGCGCGACTGCAGAGTCATGTACTCGTCGGCGATGTTGATGGCCGCCAGCACCGCGACACGCAGCGAGTCGACAGTCGTGCCCTGCGCAGCGACAGCACGCATCTTGGTATCCACAAGGTTGGCCAGCCGCTCGATGTAGGCGGGATCCTGTCCGCGCAGGTGGTAGGGCTGGTCGTAGATCTCAACGGTAACGCCTTGGCTGGTATCGTTCATCGCGGTCGGTCTTCTCCTCAGATTGACTGGCGCAGCCTTGGCCGCGCGTGGCTGCGCAGTCTCGCTACGCGGTGAATTCGTCCAGATGCTTCAAGAGCCGCTCGACGCGGCCGCGTACGTGGTCCCGTTCCTGCTGCAACTGGCCGATTTCATTCTCCAGTCGCGACGACTGCTCTGCCCGGTTCGCCAGTTGCCGTTCCAGCTCGCCGCTGTGACGCTCGAGCTCCTCGACCTTCGCTGTAGCCGCCGCATGTGCCTCGCGCTCGGCCTTCAGCAGCTCCACTGCGCGCAGAACGCGCTCTTCCAGAGCTTGAAAATCGGCTGCCGCCAGGGTTTCCGCTCCCTGATCGCTGATGTCCATCGCTACCGCTGCCATACATCCTCACTGCTTTGGGGAATGAGCTTACTTAGAACGGATTACCCATCGTTTCGGCGAACATGCAAGTGAAATCCGCTCAAGGCGCAGTATATCGCCAATGCAAACGGATGAAAGCAAATCCGATTTAGCCCCTGTGCATATGTGTGCCGTAATTGACAACCTCTTGTCACGCCGCTTGTGCTATGCGCGTAATTTACCGCCGAGCGATTCCAGCGCGGTGACGATGCTGTTCGACCAGGAGTGCAGGTCCTCGTCACGTAGCGTGCGATCTGGCGATTGGAAGGTCGTCGAAACGAGCATCGAGTAGTGGCCGGCGGGAACGGCCTTGCCCTTGGGGTCGCGGAAGATTTCGGCAGGGCGGTATTCCTGCAGCTCCGGGATCTGGAGACTGGCAAGCGCAGAGCCGACCGCCTCCCAATGCAGAGTGTCCGGAAAGACAAGCGAGAAGTCGCGCCGCACGGGTTGGTAGCGCGAGAGTTCGCGCGCCGTGGGCTGGCGGAGGGATTGGCGGAAGAGCCGGTCGAGATAGATTTCACCAATAAACACAGGCTGTCGCAGCTTGCGGCGGTCGCTCTCGTCCGGATGCAGCTCGCCGAAATATCCGATAGTGCTGCCGTCGATTACGCAGCGCGCAGCTCGCGCCGGGTTCAGCCAGCGCGGCAGCAGTCCGCTCTCGGGCGGAAAGGCGTCGTAGTAGACAGAGCGGGAGACGAAGCGGCCTGTGAGGGCTTCGACCAGGCCTTTGAGATCGTAGAAATCGACTGAGCGGGCCGAATGCAGCCCATCGCGGAGCCGCCCCGTCGCGCCAAAGGCAAGCCCCTGCGCCTCATCGACCCGTTCAGGCGAACCGGTAAAGACGGTGCCCATTTCGAAGAGCCGCACATCGTCGACATTGCGGTTCAGGTTGTGGGCCAGCATGGTGAGCATGCCCGGCAGCAGCGATGGACGAAGCATGCCGGCCTCTTCGCTGAGCGGGTTGTCCATGGCCACGGCAACGCCGGGCTGCGCGGCAAATGTGGCTGCATCGGTTGCAGAACAGAAGGTCGAGGAGATGGCTTCGTGATAGCCCGCGGCGAGGAGCAGCTCGCGCAATGCGGCACCCTTCGGCGCGTGTGGAAGCTCCAGCACCGTTCCGGAGAAGCTGGGCAGCGTGTTCGCGAAGCCGTTGTAGCCGTAGACCCGCGCCACCTCTTCGACGAGGTCGATCTCGCGCTCCAGATCGAGCCGCCAGCTGGGCAGCTTGACCGCGTAACGGCCCTCGCCGGTTTGCTCCAGTGCGCAGCCAAGCGCACGCAGGACACCGGTGGCGACCTCGTCAGTGATGCCGGGACCTTCGCTAGTGCGGCCCAGCAGTTGCGCGCAGCGGCTTACGGAGAAGGCAATAGGACGCCGGGCAGCGACCCGCGCGAGCACTTGCGGGATGACAACATCGACCAATTCGCCTTCGATGTGGCCGCCGTTGGAAAGAATGAGCTGCGAGACCAGAGCGGACGCGACCGGCGGAGCATGGAAGTCCGCGCCGCGCTCGAAGCGATGCGAGGCGTCCGAGTGGATGCCGTGGCGGCGGCTCATGCGGCGCACCACGGCGGGATCGAACCAGGCGGCTTCGACGAGGATGTTTTTCGTTTCCGGCGTGATCATTGTGTCCCATCCGCCCATCACGCCGGCGAGGCCGAGTGCTTGCTTTTCGTCGGCCACGACGACATCGTCGACATCGAGGACACGATCGACACCGTCCAGCGTTTTCAGCTTCTCGCCCGGACGCGCGCGGCGAACGAGAATGGCGCCCGCAATCTTGTCGAGATCGAAGGCGTGAGTCGGGTGGCCCATGCCGAAGAGCACGTAGTTGCTGGCATCGACCGCATTGAGGATGAGCTTCTGGCCGAGGGCGGCGAAGCGCTCTGCGACAATGCCCTGCGATGGACCGATGTTTACGCCGCGCAGGATGCGGGCGGTAAAGCGGCCACATGCATCCGGTGCCTCGATGCGAACCGGATGACCCGCACCGGATTTGGCTGCGGGCAGCGTTGTATCCAGTGGCGCGAGCGTGAGCCCGTAGATCGCGGCAGCCTCGCGCGCGACGCCATAGTGATTCATGGCGTCTACGCGGTTGGTGGTAATGTCCGTCTCGTAGAGAGAACCGCCGACCGGTGCGCTCACGTCAAAGATGCCTTCGACGGCAATGCCGCGCAGAGTTAAGTCGTCCGCAAGTTGGCGATCGGTGGCGGCAACTGTAGGGAGATAAGAGCGCAGCCAAGAGCTCAGTACATTCATGCGAACTGCTCCAGGAAGCGCACATCTCCGGAGTAGAGCAACCCGATATCGCTGACGCCGTACTTCATCATCGCGATGCGGTCCAGGCCCATGCCGAAGGCGAAGCCGGAGATCTTTTCCGGATCGTAGGCGGGCTGCTTTTCGCGCACGAAGCCGAAGACCGATGGGTCCACCATGCCGCAGCCGAGCAGCTCGATCCAGCCGGAGTGCTTGCACTTGCGGCAGCCCTTACCGCCGCAGAAGATGCAGGAGATCTGCACGTCCGCGCTGGGCTCGGTGAAGGGAAAGAATGAGGGGAAGAACCGCGTCTTGACGCTGGACCCGAAGAAAGCCTTCATCGCGTAGTCGAGTGTGCCCTTCAGGTCGGAGAAGGTGATGCCCTCATCCACGCAGAGCCCTTCGAGCTGGTGGAAGATGGGCGAGTGCGTGGCGTCTGCGGCATCGTTGCGATGCACCTTGCCGGGGATGACGAGCCGGATCGGCGGTGGCTGCTGCTCCATGGTGCGGATCTGCACCGGCGAGGTGTGGGTGCGCATCAGCAATCGGTCGCGCAGCGGCTTGCGTTCCTGGCCGGCGACCACCAGGGTGTCCTGCGTGTCGCGCGCCGGGTGATTGGGCGGAAAGTTCAGCGACTCGAAGTTGTAATAGTCGGTCTCGACCTCCGGGCCGGTCGCGACGGAGTAGCCGATGGACGCGAAGATGCGCACAGCCTCATGCCAGGTGCGCAGGATCGGATGCTCCGCACCAGGCTGCGGGCGCGTGCCCGGAAGAGTGACGTCGATTGCTGCGCCGATTGAGACGCGGTGCTTGCCGGCTGCGCTGTCGGTGAGTAGGTTTTCGATCCGCTCTTTCAGGCTGTTGAAGCGCTGCCCAAGCGGCCGGCGTGCCGCCGCCGGGGCGGTTTTCAACCAGGCGTCGCTCACCGTCTTGAGGCGGCCGTGCTTGCGCCCCAGCCATTCCAGCCGGAATTGCTCTACGGCATCTGCGCCGTCGAGCGAGCCGGCGGCGCGCTCCAGATCAGTAGTCAGCAGAGCAAAAGCTCGGTCCAGCGCGGCATCGTCATAGCCGCCAAGTTCAGGAATCGAATCGTCGGGCATGGTCAAACGTCAGGATAAATCAGCATGCGGTTGGTTCGGCCCGCGGCTGTTGTGGCTGTCATGGCGGGCGCGTATGCTGGCCTGCGCCGGGTGGGCGTTCTCCCCGGCACGATCCCGACAAAGCGAAATTCGAGGAGATATCCATGAGCCAGTCTCTAACACCGTACCTCACCGTGAGCAACGCTGCCGCGGCCATCGATTTCTACAAAAAGGCCTTTGGCGCCGAGGAGCTCGCTCGCCACGCAGCGCCCGACGGCAAGCGGCTAATGCATGCCCATCTGAAGGTGTTGGGCATGGACCTGATGCTCTCGGATGATTTTCCTGAGCACATGGGCCGCAGCCGCACCCCGGAGACCTTCGGTGGATCGCCCGTGACCCTGCACCTGCACACCGACGACGTGAACACGCTCTGGGCGAATGCCGTCGCGGCGGGCGCCAAGGTGACGATGCCGCTGCAGGACCAGTTCTGGGGTGATCGCTACGGGCAGTTCACCGATCCGTTCGGGCATGCGTGGTCGGCGGGCCAGACGATTAAGACGGTGACTCCGGAGGAACTGGAAGTGGGTGCCAAAGCGGCGTTTTAGATTGCTGCAGACACAAGGGGCGCGGCTGATGTCCGCGCCCCTTTCATGTTGCTATATCGGTTCGGCTTAGGCCGCGATCCGGCCATGGCTGGCGGCATGGGACTCGCGCGAGCGGCGAAGCAGCGCTTCCGCGCCGAAGGCTACGCTCGTGACCAGCAGGGTGGAGACGAGATCGTTGCGATAGAACGGCAGCGCCGCGGCGTAGCAGGCGGTGAGTCCGCCGAGCGAATGCGGGTACATGTTGGAGCCAACCCAGACCGCGTAATTGCTGACGGCAAAGAAGGAGGTCGATGCCAGCACCGAGCCGGTGACAACGCGGGCCACGTTGGTGCGCTGCTTCAGCAGCAGCGAGCCCAGGACCAGCACGGCGGCATACCAGAGCCAAGTGATGAGGTAATCCTGCGCGTGGAAGGCCATGCGGTAGACGCGCGTGGTGAGATAGACGTCCATGGCCATGAACGGCACGATGGCCCAGGCTGCCTGCCGCAGCGGACGCCGTGCGCCGAAGTAGAGCAGCGAGCCACCAACGGCGGTGAAGTTGAACCAGCCGGAGAGAGCGGCAAGGCGGCTGGCAAGAGCCGCCACAATCAGGAAGAACGCGGACATAGCGGAACCTCGATCCGTTCATGCGAACGCCAGGTCGACGCTCGCAGGCAACAACCTATCTTATCGCGACGGGGATGGAATCGTGACAGAACCTAGCGCGATATGCCCCTTCAGTCCTGCGGGCGTCCCTCCATATAAGTGGCCTCGATCTGTCCGTTGGGCGCCACGAAGACAGAGCCGGAGAGCGGCTTGCGGCGCTCATGCGTGCCGAACCAGTCGGTGTATCCGAAGCGCATGTCGTGGAAGTTCACCTGCTCCAGGTGCTGGTTGGCGTCCTGCGCCATGTCGGGCGGACTGGCGGGACCGATGTCTTCCACCAGGGGAAACTGCGACCAGTCGAGATAGACACGGCCCAGCCAGGAGCGCTTAGCCGCAGCGACGGCCGGTGTAACCGCGGGTTTGTAGATAGCGCCGGTGGTCTCATCGATATCGACGCTGCCAGTACGCGTGCGCACATCTGCAAATTGGTAGGCAGTGTCCGTTTCCACGATGCCTTGCCAGCGGAAGGGATTGATTGGGTAAGGTTCAGCGGCGACGCGCAGGACTGGCCGGTCGAAGGAGGTCTGCTGCAACAGACGAATCGCAACTGTGTGTTCCGTTGTACGGAACGTGTAAAGCGCGGCCACGCCAACCAGCGCGGCGATTGCCCAGCCGCGGCCGCGAAATACATTTCTGCGCTTGGAGATTTCGCGGTCCACCAGACCAAGCATTGCCGGGGCCACAAGGGCGCTGAGCAGCATGACAAACATCACGGGCTCGAAGATAAAGACGATATCCCAGGAGTACCAACGCGGGTTCCATGGCGCGAAGGGACGGATCCCGTAATTGTTGGTGTAGTCGAGCAGGAGATGGCTGAGATCGGCCAGCAATGCAAAGACCCAGAGAAGCAGCCAGCGCGGCGCGATGGGCGGCTGCTTTCGTCGCAGGCGATGGAAACCCCCGCAGAAGAGCGTGACCACCGACGCGACCAGCGGCGCAGCCAGAAAGGTGTGAGTGAAGCCGCGATGATGCTGAAAGGCAACCAGCGGTCCGCGAAAGCCCCAGAACACATCGAGGTCCGGCGTTTCGGCGGCCAGCGTCATGGCCAGCGTGGCGTACGCGGTCTTGCGATTGAAACCGGCGCGGCCCAGGCATGCGCCGGTGAGGAAGTGGGTGATTGGTTCCATGGTCGATGACGGACGTTGAGCGCTCGAGGGAAGCATACAGGCACACCGTCTGCATCTCTATAATCCGGGACGATGGCCGAGCGAGCGAGACAGTCACCAACACAGGCGGAAACAGAGGCGCTGCGCGAGCAGATCCGGCACCACGAGAATCTCTATTACGTGCTTGACTCGCCGGAGATTGAGGACGCCGAATTCGACGCGTTGATGCGTGAGCTCAAGGAGATCGAGGCCGCGCATCCGGAATGGATCACGCCCGATTCACCCACGCAGCGGGTGGGCGGTAAACCGAAAGAGGGCTTTGCCAAAGTCGCGCATTCTCGACCCATGCTCTCGCTGGACAATGTGAACACGCCGGAAGAACTGGCAGACTGGGATCGGCGCGTGCGCGCGCTGGGGGGCGATGCAGAGATTGCATATGTAACCGAGCTGAAGCTGGACGGGCTCTCCCTGGCGCTGCATTACACGGCCAACGCGAATGGTGGCGCTGTGCTGGCGCGTGCCATCACGCGGGGTGACGGCACCATCGGTGAGGATGTGACCAGCAATGTGCGAACGATACGTTCGGTGCCGCTATCGATCTCAGCGGAGAAGCTGAAAAAGGGCAAGCTGCCGGTGCCGTTTGAAGTACGCGGCGAGGTCGTAATGCCCATGGCCGCGTTCCTGAAGATGAACCAGGAGCGCGAGGCGCTGGGCCAATCGCCCGCTGCCAATCCACGCAATTTTGCAGCGGGCACCATCCGTACCATCGAACCCAACATCGTGGCGCAGCGGCGGTTGGATTTTTATGGCTACTTCGCGCTGCAACTCGCGCCTGGTTCGGAAGGCGAAAACGCCTTTGCCACCCAGGTGGAGACGCTTGATGCGCTGACCACGGCGGGATTCCGCGTGAACCCGCATCGTGACGCGCTCAAAACACTTGACCAGTTGGAGACATTCGTCGCGCGCGCGAAGGAGCAGCGTGCGTCGCTTGGCTACGAGATCGATGGCGTAGTGATCAAGGTGAACAGCACTGCGGTGCAGAAGCGGCTGGGCTTCACGGGTAAGGCGCCGCGCTGGGCGGTGGCGTACAAGTTCACCGCGCGCGGCGGCGTGACGCGCCTGGAAGACATCACGGTGCAGGTGGGGCGCACCGGCAAGCTGACGCCGGTGGCCGTGCTGAGCGCGGTTGCGATCGGCGGCATCACGGTGACGCGCGCGACTCTCCATAATGCTGACGAGATCGAGCGGCTAGGCGTAAAGATTGGCGATTTTGTGCGCGTGGAGCGCGGCGGGGATGTGATACCGAAAATCGTCGAAGTGGTCGAAGACAAGGACCACCCACGGGGGCACAAGCGTTTTCACTTTCCGGCGCATTGTCCGGTGTGCGGCAGCGAGATTGTCCGTACCGAGGGCGAGGCCGACTACCGCTGCGTGAATATTGATTGTCCGGCGCGGCTGCGGGAGAGCCTGCTGCACTTCGCCTCGCGCAATGTGATGAACATCGATGGCATGGGTGAGGCCGTGGTGGTGCAGCTGATGGAACGCGGACTGGTGCGCTCGATCGCTGATCTCTATTCGCTCACCAGCGACAAGCTACTTACGCTGGAGCGCATCGGACAGAAGACGGCCGACTCTCTGATCGCAGAAATCCAGCAATCGAGGAAAGCGCCGCTCGATCGCGTGCTATTCGGTCTGGGCATCCGATTTGTTGGCGAGCGGACCGCGCAGCTACTGGCGGATGCTTTCGGATCGATGGATGCGCTGCTGACGGCCACGCCGGAAGAACTGGAGCGCGTGCAGGAAGTAGGGCCGCGAGTCGCCGCAGCGGTGCATGAATTCTTCGCCGAACAGCGGAATCGTGAGCTCATCGAACGCCTGCGCGCAGCGGGCCTCACGTTTACCGCGGAGCGGCGCAAACGAAGCGCCAAGTTCGAGGGGCTTACGTTCGTGCTCACCGGAACATTGCCCACGCTGACACGCGAGGACGCGAAAGAACGCATCGAAGCATCAGGCGGGCGGGTGTCCGGCTCTGTCAGCAAGAAGACCAACTATGTCGTGGCGGGCGAGGAAGCCGGCTCGAAGCTGGACAAGGCCCGTGAGCTGAAAGTGCCGGTGATCGGCGAAGCAGAATTACTGGAGATGCTTGGATGAAAACTGGATTGCCGCTGTTGAAGACGTTCGCTCTCATGGCCGTGCTGGGAACCGTGCCCGCGGCTCTCCCGCAGAACCTGCCGGCCGGCGTGGGCGGCTACTGGAAGATCACGAAGATGTTCCCGAAGAAGCCGACCGCCACGCCTGCGTGCACTGCCAACCCGGCGTTCTTCTCGAAGATGTCCCGGGGCTCGCGCGTGCTGATGAGCGATCGCAACATCGTGTGGGGCGGCGCCTCGGCGACAGATCCGGCGGCCGGCGTCATCATGGTGGATCCGGGAGAGTTCAGCGCTCAGCATTCCCAGGCCGGAGCAACGATGCATGAGCTTGGTCTCGATCGCGGCTCGAAGGTTGAGGTGATTCACCTTGGCTCGCCCGGCACGCTGCCGTTCGACACCATCGTGCTCCTGGACCCGAGCAGGCTGTACTTTGAGCGCTGCGGCATCTTTATGGAAGCTGTGCACGACAGCGGCTTTGTCGCGCCGCCGCTGCCCGGCGAGCGGTGACCTGTGAACAGTTACGAGACCGCTCCTGTCGAGATGACAGAAGGACGCAATCAGCGATTCCGTGAGTGCCCTATTTCGGCGCGAAGTAGCCGGTGCGCGCGTGGACCACATACCCGCTGCGGAGCGCCGTGAGATAGATGGTGCGGAAGGAGCCATCCGCGCGGAAGTCTGCCGGCTTATAGGCGAGCGAGTATTGCGACCGCAGCTCTTCCTCGATGCGATGGAACTCGTTGGCTATGTCTTCAATCCGCTGGGGATACAACGCGGTGCCGCCAGTCGCGAGCGCCATCTTCTTCAGCACATCGTCGCCGCGCTCGCGTGTCGGGCTGGTGTTGGTACTGATGCTGTAGATCGTGGTCTCTGCACGCTGGCACATCTTGATCGCGTCATCCAGATAGGCGCGGCTTTGATTGTCGTCGCCGTCGGAGACCAGGATGAGCGCTTTGCGTACCTCGGCATTCTCCGGAACGCCTCGCAGCATTTGGTCGCGGCATGCCCTGTAGACGGCGTCGTAAAGCGCGGTGCCGCCGCCCGGCTTCAGGCGGTTGAGTCCGGTCTCCAGCAGGTCCGGGTTGTTGGTGAAGCCTTGCGTGACGTAGGAGGTCACGTCGAAACCCATGATGAACGCACGGTCGGTGCGCGGTCGCAGGATGTCGAGCAGAAACTCCGTAGCGGCCTGCTGCTCGAATTTGAAACGCGCGCGGATGGATGTGCTGGCATCGATGACCAAACCCACGCGCAGCGGCTGGTTTGTCTGCTGCCTGAAGCTATAGACCTGTGCGGGCGCGCGCTGGTCGTCGAGCAGCGCGAAGTCGTGTTGCTGCAGGTTATTGACGAATCGCCCGTGACGATCGGTCACCGTGAAGGTCAGGTTGACCTCGTTCACGTTCTGTTTCAGCGTGTAGGTGCCCTGCTCGTCGCCCGGCGCGGCCTGCTCCGGCTCCTGGTTGCTGGCGGGCGTCTGCGCTGCTGGCGCCGTCGCCGGAGTTGGAGGTTGAACCGGAGATGTGGATGTTTGCTGCGGGGGAGGCGCGGTCTGCTGTGTCGCCGGCGCTGCGGACGGCTGGGGCGTGGGTGTCTGGGGTTTCGGCGCGGGTGTGGGAGTCGTCTGGCCCGGTGCGTTGGGCAGCGTGCTGGGCGGAGCGGACTGTTGCGCAGTTCCCTGGGCCGCAGGGGCGGACGGAAGAGCTGCAGGTTGGGCCGCGGTCTGCGCGGCAAGCGGAAGCGCATTAAACACCAAGCCTGTCAGCAAAACGCCAGAGACGCAGTGACATAAGCTGAAGCGGCGGAAGCCCGAACGGCCCTGGGCAGAGGGATGACGAGGACTCATGGAGGCTGCTTTCATTGTATGCGTTCCCTGCCCGCAGAAGAGGCCGCTGGTGCAGAGCGGTGTTGAGTGATTAACTCAGTGGTTAATTGTTTGAGAAACTGCTCCAACTCCGCAGGCAGCGGCGCCTCAAAGGCAAGCGAGCGCCCTGTGACCGGATGCGCGAGCGCAAGCTCTGCGGCGTGCAGGAAGTTGCGTTCGAGCTGAAGCGTGGGGTGCGCTGCGCCCGGTTCGGCTGCTTTGCGTCGAGGAGTGTGTGCGCGGCCGGTCGCCGGCGCCAGATGGATCTGCGCAGGCGCGCCGTAGAGCGTGTCGCCCACAACCGGATGACCCAAAGATGCCATGTGGACGCGGATCTGATGAGTGCGACCGGTTTCGATGCGCACCGAGACCAGAGTGAAGCGGCCGAAGGGCGATTCGATGCGGCGCAGCACTCGATAGTGACTGATGGCGGAGCGGCCATCATCGCGGCGGGTGGTCATCCGGGTGCGGCGCACGGTGTCGCGGCTAATGGCAGCGTTCACCGTTCCGGTGTCGGCGGTCACAGCACCATGTACCAGCGCAATGTAGGTCTTGCGCACTTGACGGCGCGCGAACATGTCCGCCAACTTCGCATGTGCCTTGTCATGCTTCGCCACTAGAAGGAGTCCGCTGGTCTGCTTGTCCAGCCGATGCACGATGCCGGGACGCAGTGCTCCACCGTGCGAGGAGAGATCCTGAAAGTGATGTAGCAGTGCATTCACCAGCGTGCCGCGGTTGCGTGCGTCATCAGTGGAACCGGCGCCGGCATGCACCATCATGCCGGCGGCCTTGTTGATGACGGCGATGTCGTCGTCCTCATAGACGATGTCGAGCGTGATTGCCTCGGGCACGGCACGGAGTGGCCGCGCCTCGGTTTCCCCGGTGACGGAGATTTGCTCGCCGCCGCGCAGCTTCAGGCTGGCCTTGGGCGGCTTGCCTTCGAGCAAGACCTTGGCTTCCGACAGCAGCCACTGGACGCGCGCGCGGCTGACCTCCAGCGCTTCGACCAGATACTGATCGAGGCGGCGGCCCGCGGCCTCTGCCGGAACCACCAGCATGCGCGATGCAGAGGTGGTATCAGGCATGGTGCAGCGCAGACTGCGATCCCCGACGTTGTGATGTTGGAACGAGCCAGCATGCGCCGCCGAGCGCCACCATCAGCATGGCGATGGCCTGCGCGTGCGTGACCACATGCAAGACAACAGACGCGTCCGCATAGTCGCCCGACAGAGGCGCAAGCACAAAGCGGAGGACGCCCTCTGCAAAGAGCGCCGTACCGAGCACCTGCGCCGGCCGGCTTGCGTGGCGCAGCATCGTGACCAGAACCGCGGCAAGCGCGAAGTGCGCGATCGCTGCGTAGAGCTGCACCGGATGGAGCGCGACGCCGAGCGGCACGCCCGTGGTGCGCGCGGCAAAGCGGCTCGAGTAGACGACACTCCAGCGCACGGTTGCCGGAGCGCCATAGTGGGATCCGGCCGCGAAGTTACCGATGTCGAGGATTGCAGCAGCCAACATCACCGCGGGCGCTGCCGCATCGAGCGCACGCAGGAACGGCACGCGAGCGCGCCGCAGATAGAGGATGGCGGCAACGGCCGCCAGCAACACACCGAAGAGTGCCGCGCTGCCGTATGCCAATGTGCCGGCGCTCAGGATGAGCAGCGGCGCTTCGAGAAAGCCGCGCCAATTGGCGATGACGACCGCAAGCCGCGCTCCGACCACGATGGACACCACGGCGATCACGCCGGCGTTCTGGATCTTGACCGGGTCTAATTTTCCGCCGTCCGGGCCGATGCGGCGCGCGATGCTGGTCCAGAGCGCGATGCCGCAGAAGGCCGCGACAACCGCAAGGACTCCGTAGGTGGAGATCACAAACGCGCCGAACTGGAGGAAGCGAGGATACATTTGCTAAGGCAGTGATCCTGCAACGCAGTGCGAGAGATTCGGCGGGAAGAAGAACAAAACCGACCCACGGGGCCGTGCGGTGCGCGCTGGTGAACCCGTCCTAAGACGGTGGGACTCTCCGCAGCTCTTTAGGCATTCCGGACTGGCGGACACTGCACACCGAGCCAATTATTCGAGTCGAGTCCCTGTTCAATGAATATAGGTTCTACCAGCGTTAGCTCCGCACCTGCTTTGCAGGCCGGTTTCTGTTTCGGATGCTACCGAGCGGCGCGGCGGTTTGCAAGCTACCCGTTTGGGGGATGGCTCACCGCCTGGAAACTGAGCCGCATTGCGGGAACGCCGCGCCTATGCTTGGCCGCGGTTTCGTTCACCGTCATCCGGTTCGCTGCGAGGTGGTTCGTCTGCCTCCGATGAGGCACTAACCTGGCCGGAGCGATCGAGATCCTCAAAAATATCGAGCTCTTCCGCACGCCGGGTCAGTTGCCGCGGCAAGCGTTTCGTTGGCTGCACACCGAGCGTGCGCAGCAACTCCACCTGGCGCACCAGGTTGCCGCGCCCCATGGCAAGCTTGCCCATGGCTGCGTCGTAAGTGACACGGGTGCGTTCCAGTTGCGCGCCGAGGGCGCTCAGGTCGTCGACAAAGCCGACGAACTTGTCGTACAGATCGGCGCCACGTTTTGCGATCTCTTGTACATTGCGCACCTGCTCTTCCTGTTTCCACAGATGTGCCACGGTGCGCACGACGAAAAGCAGTGTGCTGGGCGAGACCAGCAGGATGTTCTTCTCCCACGCGTCCACCCACAGCGTGTTGTCTGTCTCCAGCGCCAGCAGGAACGCCGGCTCAATGGGCACGAAGAGAATGACGAAATCCAGCGTTTCCAGGCCGGGCAGACGGTGATAGTTGCGGGCTGCCAGATCGCGGATATGCTCGCGCAGGGAGGCGCAGTGGCGCATGGCGGCATGCTTACGCAACGCCTCGTCTGTCGTCGCACAGTAGGTGCCGTAATCGAGAAGCGACACCTTGGCATCGACGACGAGCTTCCGATCTCCCGGCAGATGCAGGACAACGTCCGGTCGCGCGCGGGTCGCATCCGCCCTCGTGATCGTCTCCTGCAGGGTGTATTCGTGGCCGCGGCGGAGTCCCGCAGCTTCCAGGATGCGTTCCAGCACGACCTCGCCCCAGTCGCCCTGCGTCTTCGCGGAGCCCTTCAGTGCCTGGGTCAGGTCTCTAGCCTCGGCCGCCAGCCGTTGATTCATCTCCAGAAGCGAGGTCACCTGCTGGGCCAGCGCGCTGCGATCCTTGCTCTCTTGCACGTAGACCTGATCGACCTTCGACTGGAATTCCTGCAGCCGCGTCTTGAGCGGATCGAGGAGCTGCGCCAGATTTGCCCGGCTCTGCTCTGTAAAGCGGCGCGACTTCTCCTCCAGGATGTCATTCGCCAGCACGCGAAACTGATCGGCCATGAGATCGCGCCCATCGTCCAGGCGCGCCTGCGCGGCGTGCTCGGCAGCCAGAGTGGCGTGCAGTGCGGCGATCTGGCTGCGCAATTGCGCTGCCTCGTCGGCCATCGCCGCACGCCGGGAAAGCGCCGCCAGATAGCCTGCCAGCACCCCGATGGCGAGGCAGGCGAGCGCAGCGAAAAGATAGCCCGTAAGGTTCATAACCGCTCTTTCGCAATGTACGACCGGATGCCGCTGTTGTGGCGCGAATCCGGCCAGGTTGCCCGCCTTTACACCCCAGACCCCCCTCAGTAGACTTGGGAGTTCGGGAGCCGCATCCACACACCGGGAAGCAGGCGCACCGTTGGTGCGCCTGCACTTCGCGCACCTGATAGTCTCAAAGTGATTCAGTTCATTTGATTTGTTGAGGAGATACGCATGGCAGCAGTGGACGAGAAGGTAAAGCAGATCATCGTAGAGCAGCTCCAGGTGGATGAGGCCGAGGTGACGCCCAGCGCCTCATTTCAGGAAGATCTAGGCGCGGATTCGCTCGATGTGGTGGAGCTGGTGATGCAGTTTGAAGAAGCCTTCGACATGGAGATCCCGGACGAAGACGCCGAGAAGATCAAGACCGTCAAGGATGCGACCGAATACATCGAGAAACATGCGAAAGGCGGCAAGTAGCCTTGCGTTGCGATCGACGGGTAGTGGTGACGGGGCTTGGCCTCATTGCCGGACCCGGCAATACGACTCAGGAACTCTGGCAGAATCTGCTGGCCGGCAAGAGCGGCATGGCGCCGATCACCGGCTTCGACACCACCGGCTTCCCTGTCACCTTCGCGGCCGAGGTGAAGAACTTCGACCCACTGCAGTTCATTGAGAAGAAGGAAGCGCGCAAAATGTCGCGCTTCATCCACTTCGCCCTCGCCGCTACCGATGAGGCGATGAAGCATTGCGGCCTGAAGGTGACACCGGCAAATGAAGAGCGCGTTGGCGTTCACATCGGCTCGGGCATCGGCGGATTCGACATTATCGAGCGCGAGCACAGCAACATGCTGAATGGCGGCCCGCGCAAGATTTCACCGTTCTTCATTCCCGCCGCCATCGTCAACCTGGCCGCCGGCCAGGTGAGCATCCGTTACGGCGCCAAGGGCCCCAATGAAGCGACGGCCACTGCCTGCACCACCAGCGCGCACTCCATTGGAGACGCGTATCGCATCATTCAGCGCGGCGATGCCGACGTGATGATCGCCGGGGGTTCGGAAGCCGCCATCACTCCCATGGGAGTTGGCGGATTCGCCGCGATGAAGGCGCTCTCCACGCGCAATGATGACCCGGAACACGCCTGCCGCCCCTTCGATAAGGACCGCGACGGCTTCATCGTCGGCGAGGGCGCGGGCATTGTAATTCTGGAAGAGCTGGAACATGCAAAAGCGCGTGGCGCGAAAATTCTGGCGGAGATTGTCGGCTACGGCATGAGCTCCGATGCATATCACATGACCGGCATGGCGCCCGAGGGTGAAGGCTGTTTTCGCGCAATGAACAATGCGCTCAAATCTGCCGAACTCACACCGGACAGGATCGGTTACGTGAATGCGCACGCGACCTCCACGCCGCTGGGCGATGCACTGGAGTCCGCTGCGATGAAGAAGCTCTTTGGCCAGCGCGCACTGAGCGGCGAGATGCCGGTGAGCTCCACCAAGTCGATGACCGGCCATCTGCTAGGCGGCGCGGGCGGATTGGAAGCGGGCATCACCGTGATGGCGCTGATCGAGCAGACGGCCCCGCCGACAACCAACCTGGTCAATCAAGACCCCGCCTGCGAGCTGCACTA
>DASUWP010000332.1:0-15507 GCA_036378335.1 Acidobacteriaceae bacterium
CTACAGAATCGCGTAGCCAGTCCAGCGCCTCTCGCAGCGGCGCACGCCACTTCTGATTGCATCCCGGGCGCCCGCCATTGCAGCCGCAGTCGGAGCGCCAGCGCTCCACGCCGTGAAAGCAGCTCCAGGAACTGTTCTCGACGATTTCAGCCTCGTAGGCAGGAGGGAAGTTTGCCAGGAACTGTCCGTAGTTGGTCAGCTTGGCATCGCCTTCTTCGATCAACTGAAAGGCATAGGCGAGTGCCATCTCGCCGTGGCGATGGTGGTGTCCGTAGCTCTCGCCATCGGTCGCCACGTGGACGAGTTGCGCGCCTTCCCGCTCACCAAAGCCGCCCATGAGCCGGTCTGCGAAGGCCTCTCCGCTGTTGAGCAGACCGTCGAACGCGATAGCACGCGAGACCGGTCCGTTGTAGAAGAACACCGCGATGGAGTGGCCCGGGCTGGTCTGAACCAGATAGGGCTGCGTCGTGTCCACGCTGGCTTCCGGCGTCTCTTTCCAGCGAGCTTTCATTACGGCGACTTCTGAAGCGTCCGCGCTAGTGGTGAGGTCTTTCGCAATGACCGTAGAGGGGGCATCGGCGCCGGACAGAGGCCGCACGCGCGCGCACTGGTGCGGCGCGAGAATGGTAAATCGGATGCCATGGCGGGCCAGCAAGTCGAGCGATTCCAGATCCACCGCTGTCTCTGCCAGCCACATGCCTTCAGGCTTGCGGCCGTAGCGATGCTCAAAATCGGCGATGCCCCACACGATCTGCGTCTCGCGATCGCGGGTGGAGGCGAGCGGCATGATCATGTGGTTGTAGACCTGCGCCATGGCCGAGCCGTGCCCGCCGAATTGCCGCTGGCTCAGCCGGTCCGCATCGCGGATCATCGCGTAGGTGAGCGGCGCCTTGTCCTGCATCCAGGAGAGCAACGTGGGGCCGACGTTGAAGCTCATCCGCGCGTAGTTGTTGGTGATGCGCAGGATGCGGTTCTTGCTGTCGACAATGCGCGCCGCCCCGTTCGGCGCATAGCACTCGGCGGTAATACGCTCGTTCCAGTCGTGGTAAGGCGAGGCGGAGTCCTGCGTCTCGACGGTTTCGAGCCAGGGGTTCTCGCGCGGGGGCTGATAGAAGTGTCCGTGAACGCAGACAAAACGGTGGGCGGGAGAGACGGACATGCTGGAACAGTCTAGCTGGCCGGCTGTGATCTCTGCATATGGCGCGAAAGTTCTGCGGTTATCGGCGATGCGCCGCGAGCGGTTCAGACGGGAGGCAAATTTCCTCTTCGGCGAGGCCGGTAGGCAGTCCATCGATGCTGCTTGCGTTCTTTTCCCGGCGGTATTCGTCGAGTCCGGCTTCGCCTTTGTGCTCCGCCCAGCGGCGCAGAGTGGCGCGCTCGCCGACGTAGTCGAAGAGGGGGACACCGTAGCCGCAGGAGGTCTGCACTAGGTCGATATCGATGCGGACGATCTGCCGCGCGCCCGGCGGCTCCTGATTGTCAAACGCCGAGGCGAGCAGTGCCGAGTAGTCGCTGGTGTGTCGTATCAAGCTGGTGCCCTGGCCGTACAGCCGCAGGATGGAGGGCGGCTCGTCGAAGGCGCAGAACATCAGGGTGATACGGCCATCAGCGCGGAGATGCGCAGCGGTCTCGCTGCCGCTGCCGGTCAGGTCGAGATAGGCAACTGTGCGCTCGTCCAGCACACGCAGCGCGTCGGTGGGCCGCGGCGAAACATTTACGCGGCTGGCGGCTGTTGCCGACGCGGTGAAGAAGATCTGCTGCCGCGCGATGAACTCGCGGTGCGCCGGTGTCATGCTGGCGAATTGCTTGGCCATGCTGCCAGCTTACGCGAGAGGTACGGCTTTATTCCGGAGGTGGAGACGCGCTGCCCGCGAGGTCGCATGCGCGCCACAGATACCAGCTAGCGACCGAGCGCCAGGGCTGCCATTTCTTCGCGCGGCGCAGCATCACATCCGGCTTGGGCAGTACCGCCGGCGTGATCGGCTTGGCTTTCGGTGGACGTCCGAAGGTCAGTAAAAAGCCCTTGCGCACGCCGTAATCACTGACGGGGAAGATATCCGGCCTGCCCAGCCGGAAGATGAGCAGCATTTCCACTGTCCACTGTCCGACGCCGCGCACCTGCGTGAGCCGCTCCACGATCTCCTCATCCGGCATGCGGCGAATTTGAGCCAGCGTGGGAACCGTGCCGTCGAGTGTCTTTGCGGCCAGGTCGCGCAGGGCCTTCAACTTGTTTGCAGAGAGTCCGCAGGCGCGCAGCATCTCCTCCGGCGCGGCCAGAATATGTTCCGGCTGGGGATGGATATCGCCGAAGGCACGCAGCAGCCGGCTCAGGATGGCGAAGGCCGCCTTACCGTGAATCTGCTGGTAGATGATCGATTCCACCAGGGCTTCGAAGGGCGAATGCTGGCTCTTCAGCCGCATGGTGAACGGCCCGGCGCGGCGGATCAGCTCGCCCAGCTTCGGATCTGCGGCGCTCAGCGCGGCGATTGCCTCTTCGGGGTCGTAGCGGACATTGCGGCGGCCATCATTCATTGAAGCTTGAGTCTAGCTTGAGAGTGGATGCGGCGCTGTGAACACGAACCTGGTGACGCGCAGGCGCAGCGGGAATCAGCGAAGTCAATGCTGATCTTTTATGGCAGGCAAAAATCTCGATTTCACGCGCGCCCAACTCGCCGCGAAGTTCGCAAAACTACAGCGACCACGGTGGCCCATTATGGTCAAGACAAGAAATGCTGTTATAGTCCTTTTTTGCCCCCTCAAGGTCTTTTCGATATACGACTAGCGGGGTCGCAAATGGTTGATTGCAGGGACCTCTTAAACTCCTCTCTTTGACGTAAGGGAAACAGGAACGGATCGATGCCGCAGATTTTTGACCGCAGCTCAAACGCTTTGGCGCGGATGAGCCTGATCCTGACGGGACTGATTGTGATTGCGTTGGGAGTAACGCTGGACCAGTTGCAACGCTCCCCATGGGTAACCCGGCAGGGGCAGAGAGCGGATCAACCAGTACCTTTCAGCCACAAGCACCACGTCCAGGGGCTTGGCATTCAATGTCAGTACTGCCATGTCTCGGTGGAGCGGTCGAGCTATGCGGGTATCCCGCCGACCAAGACCTGCATGAACTGCCACGCGCAGATCTGGACCAACGCGCAACTGCTGGAGCCGGTCCGTCAGAGCTGGGCGACGGGCGAATCGATCCGCTGGATCAAGATCCACGATCTTCCCGATTACGTTTACTTCAACCACTCGATCCACGTGAACAAGGGCATCGGCTGCTCGTCCTGTCACGGCCGCGTCGACCTGATGCCGATCATGTACCAGGAGAACTCGCTGCAGATGGAGTGGTGCCTGAACTGCCACCGCAATCCGGCGAAGAACCTGCGGCCGACTAGCGAGCTCTACAACATGGCGTGGGAAGGCCCCTCGACGCGCAAGCCGGTGTGGTGCGGAACCACAGGCGATAAGACCGGAACTCCGACGGCGCAGACCGTGAGCTGCACCACGATCAATCCCGAGCAGGTTGGGGCACGTACGGCCTCGCTCGACATGCTGCCGCCTACGGATTCGCCGGAGACCCACATGCTGGACGTGGCAGCGCATCCGAATGGCGCCGCAGGACCGACTGGTGCGGACAACGTGAGCTACACAAAGTTCACCGACCAGGAGGCGCTGGGGCTATTCCTGGTGAAGCAATATCACATTCGCGATCCGCATGAGCTGAGCTCGTGCGAGACCTGCCACCGCTAGGCGCATTGCCGCGGGCGGTCATGACGATGGGAATTGAGAGCGAAGCCGAAACGATGGAAACACAGGACGGAATGGTGGCGAAGGACGCAGGACTGGCAGTGCTGCAACCGATTGAGGCTAAAGCGAGCTCCGCGGCAAAGCAGGGCATGACGCTGGCGGCTGCGCGCGCCGAGCTCAACAGTGATACCGGCGGGGGCGGCAACGGCTGGCAGGGGCTGGACAAGGTGGCGACGCAGCCTGGTTTTGACCGCCGCATGGAGCAGGAGTTCCCGGCCATGGCCAGCGAATGGGTCGACCCCGTATCGCGGCGTGGATTCATGAAACTGATGGGCGCCTCCTTGGCGATGGCCGGCCTCGCCGGTTGTACCAAGCAGCCCGACGAGCCGATCTATCCCTATGTCAAGGCGCCGGAGGACCTGATCCTCGGCCGGCCCAATTACTTCGCAACCGTCTTTCCTTTTTCGACCGGCGCGCTTCCCCTGCTGGTGAAGAGCGATGCCTACCGGCCGATCAAGGTGGACGGCAATCCTGAGCACCCGATGAGCATGGGCGGCTCCGACCCGCTGAGTCAGGCTTCTGTGCTGGGGCTCTACGATCCGGATCGCTCCCAGCATGTGCTCTATCGGCTGGAAACCAGCGCGTTTACAGATTTCCAGGCAGCGCTCCTGCGTGACCTGGCGAATATGCCGGGTGGACAGGGCCTCTACATCCTGAGCTCGACCATCACCTCGCCCACCCTTGCTGCGCAGTGGAAAGACGCGCAGAAGCGGTTGCCGCAGGCAAAGCTGATTCAGTACGACCCGGTCAATCGCGACTCCGCCCGCCGCGCCTCCAAGGCCGCCTTTGGCGACTTCTACGATGCGCAGTACATGCTGGGCAAGGCGGATGTGATCCTGTCGCTCGACGCCGATTTTCTCTCCGGCATCACGCATCCCGGGTTCGTCAAGCTTTCGCGGGAATATGCGAACCGCCGCAAGCTGATGGATCCGTCGATCGAGATGAATCGGCTGTACGCGGTCGAGAGCATGCCGACCACGACCGGCTTCAAGGCCGAGCACCGGCTGAAGGTGAAGGCAAGCCAGGTTGCCGCATGCGCTAATGTAATTGCCGCCGCGGTGGGCGCGATGACCGGCCCCGCGGGAGTTGGCATGATCCCTGGTGCCAGTTTCCTGGCGGACGACCAGCGAAAATTGGTTCTTGCCCTTGCGGCAGATCTCAAGGCGAACGCCGGCAAGTGTGTGGTGATCCCGGGCGAGCAGCAGTCACCGGAAGTTCATCTCGCAGCGATTGCGATGAACCAGGCGCTAGGCAACGTGGGCAAGACGGTGGTCTACACCGAGACGGTGCAGCCCCTGCCTTCGATTCAGCTCGACGATCTGAAGTCGCTGGTAGCCGACATGAATGCCGGCAAAGTGAAGTGGCTGCTGATGCTGGATACGAATCCGGTCTACACCGCGCCGGTCGATCTGAAGTTTGCAGAAGCGCTCGCGAAGGTGCCGAAGAGCGCACATTTGGGCAGCCATGTCGACGAGACGGCGCAGATTGCGGCCTGGCACATCAACAGCGCTCATTATCTGGAATCGTGGTCGGATGCGAGGGCGTATGACGGCACGCTTTCCATCATCCAGCCGATGATCGATCCGTTGTATGCCGGCAAGTCGGCGCATGACGTCATGCAGACGCTGCTCGATGATCCGCCTCGTTCCAGCTATCGCGTCGTGCAGGACAACTGGCGCCAGCTACTCGCCGGCAAAGGCGACTTCGACTCCGCATGGCGCAAGGTTTTGCATGACGGCTTCCTGGCCGGCAGCGCATTCCCGGCGAAGTCGCTTTCAGCCGGCGCCGTGGCGCGCATGCCCCAGCCGACGAGTTCAGACAACTCGATTGAAATCGCCTTCCGCGCCGATCCGTCGATCTATGACGGCCGCTACTCGAACAACGGCTGGCTGCAGGAACTGCCCAAGCCGGTGGTGAACAATTCCTGGGACAATGCCGTGATCATGAGCGGTCCCACGAAGATCAAGCTGGGCCTGGAAGAGAACGACGTTCTTGAGGTCACGCTGAATGGCCGCAAGGTTTTGGGACCGGTGGTCTCGGTGCCGGGTCATCCGGATAACGCGTTCACGCTTCACCTCGGTTATGGCCGCCAGTACGCGGGCCGCGTGGGCTCGGGCTATGGCTTCAATGCCTACGCCCTCCGTACCTCGGATGCTCCGCTCTTCGCGCAAGGTGCAACCTTCAGGAAGACAGGAGATGTCTGGGGTGTTGCGGTGACCAAGAGTCACTACAGTGACGAGCGCGGCGCAAGTGCTCTGGCCGGTTCGGCACAGAGCGGCGATATGCGCTCGCATTCGCTGGAAGGCGATGAGGCGATCACCCGCGGCATCGTGCGCTCGGCCACGCTCGAAGAGTTTCGCAAGGAGCCGGACTTCGCGCATGAGAAGGGGGTCTTCCCCGAAGACCCGTCGCGCGACACCAGCCTTTTCGCGAATTTCCCTTACACCAAGAACGCCTGGGGCCTGGTGATCGACCAGAACTCCTGCGTGGGCTGCAATGCCTGTGTGATCAGCTGCTATGCCGAAAACAACATCCCGGTCGTGGGCAAGCACCAGGTAAAGACCGGCCGCGACATGCAGTGGATCCGTATCGATACCTACTTCGAGGGCGACCTGCAGTCACCGCGTGCCCACTTCCAGCCGATGCTGTGCCAGCACTGTGAGAACGCGCCGTGCGAGCAGGTCTGCCCGGTGGCGGCCACCGTGCATACGCCGGAAGGCCTGAACATGATGGTCTACAACCGCTGCGTGGGCACGCGCTACTGCTCGAATAACTGCCCATACAAGGTGCGGCGCTTCAACTTCCTGCTCTTCTCCGACTATGAGACGGAGAGCCTGAAGCTGATGCGCAACCCGGACGTGACCGTGCGCAGCCGCGGCGTCATGGAGAAGTGCACCTACTGCGTGCAGCGCATCATGGCGGCGAAGATCGAGGCAGACAAAGAGAATCGCGAGATTCGTGACGGCGAGATCGTCACCGCCTGCCAGCAGGCCTGCCCTGCCGATGCGATTGTCTTCGGCAATATCAACGACAAGAACAGCCGCGTGTACAAGATCAAGAATCAGAAGCGCAACTACGGCGTGCTCGCGGATCTGAACACGCGTCCGCGGACCACCTATATCGCAGAGGTCTTTAACCCGAACCAGGCATTGGCTGGCGCACCGGTGGAGCACGCGCCCGAGCACAGCTAGCGAGATACAGAAGACATGGCGACCAGAGATCTACCAACAAACGACCCGATGCTGGATCCGATCACCGGTGAGGTGGTGGTCATTGCACCCGGTCACTCCTTCAAGTCGGTCACCGAGAAGCTTTCGCGGATTGTTCTAACCGCGCACACCCCCGTCGGCTGGTTCTTCGGGTTGCTGGTAGCTGGCGGCGTCGTCATGCTGCTGCTGACCTGCCTCACCTGGCTGTTCCTGAAGGGCGTGGGCATCTGGGGCCTGGACATCCCGGTCGGCTGGGGCTTCGCCATCGTCAACTTCGTATGGTGGATCGGTATCGGCCACGCCGGAACACTGATCTCCGCCATCCTGCTGCTGTTCAAGCAGACCTGGCGTAACTCGATCAACCGCTTTGCCGAGGCAATGACCATCTTCGCCGTGGTCTGCGCCGGCATGTTCCCGCTGATCCACGTCGGCCGTCCATGGCTGGGGTACTGGCTCTTTCCCTACCCCAATTCGATGAACGTGTGGCCGCAGTTCCGGTCGCCGCTCCTGTGGGACGTCTTCGCGGTTTCGACGTACGCGACGATCTCGGTGGTTTTCTGGTACATCGGCATGATTCCCGATCTCGGAACCCTGCGCGATCGTGCAAAAAGTCCCGTGGCCCAGTACTTTTACGGCCTCATCTCTCTCGGCTGGCGTGGTTCGGTGCGGCACTGGATGCGGTACGAGACGGCTTCATTGCTGCTGGCCGGCTTATCAACGCCGCTGGTGCTCTCAGTCCATACCGTCATCAGCTTCGATTTCGCCGTGGCCATCATTCCCGGCTGGCACACTACGATCTTCCCGCCCTACTTCGTTGCCGGCGCCGTCTACTCCGGATTCGCCATGGTGCTCACGCTGGCGATTCCGATCCGCAAGTTCTATCACCTGGAAGACCTGATCACCCTCCGGCACATCGACAACATGGGCAAGGTGATGCTCGCGACTGGTCTGATCGTCGCCTATGGCTACGGGATGGAGCTCTTCATGAGCTGGTACTCGGCCAGCCATTGGGAGTACTTCGCATTCTGGAACCGCCTCTTCGGTCCGATGGGCTGGAGCTACTGGGTCCTGATTACGTGCAACATCGCGTTGCCGCAATTCCTCTGGTCGCGCTACGTCCGTACCCACATCGGGCTCATGTTCCTCATGTCGATCATCGTGAACACCGGCATGTGGTTTGAGCGCTTCGTGATCGTTGTGACCAGCCTTTACCGCGACTATCTGCCGTCCTCGTGGGGCACCTACCGGGCGACCCGTTGGGACTACGGCACCTTCATCGGCACGCTGGGGCTGTTCACGTTCCTCTTCTTTCTGTTCATTCGCTTCCTGCCCATGATTCCCATGTCTGAGCTGCGCGTTCTGCTGCCTCAGTCCAAGGTGAAACATCTGCCGGAAGCCGCGCACGAGGCTGGTGACTGATGCCATTTCCTGAGGGTGTCTACGGCCTGTTGGCCGAATTCGATTCCGCCACGTCACTGACCGCCGCTGCTGCGGCGTCGTACAACGACGGCTGGCGCCGCCTGGACTGCTACACGCCTTACGCCTGCGAAGAGGCCGCCGAGGCGATTGGCTTCCACCGCAACTACGTCCCGCTGCTCACTCTGGTGGGTGGGTTGATGGGCTGCTTCGCCATGTTTCTGATGGAGACCTGGATCAACGTGTGGGCCTATCCGCTGAATATCGGCGGCCGCCCCTATTACTCCTGGCCGGCCTTCGTCGTGCCCGCCTATGAGTGGACGATTCTCTTCGCCGGGTTGACTGCGGCTTTCGGGATGCTTGCCATGTGCGGTCTGCCGTCTCCATATCATCCGCTGTTCAACGCGCCGAACTTCCGCACCGGGGCAACGTCGGACAAATTCTTCCTGTGCCTCGAGGCGCGCGATCCCAAATTCTCTCTCGCGGAATCGCGGGCGTTTCTCGAGGCCATGCATCCGGTTTCGATCGTGGAGGTGGAGTATTAATCCGAGCAATCCATATCGCCACCGCAGGTCGCGCATCCGGCAGAGCCTTGGGCTGTGCGCGGCGGCTGCGCTTGTGCTGGTTGCCGGCTGCCGCCAGGACATGCACGATCAGCCGAAGTTCGTCCCGCAGCGTGGCACGGCCTTCTTCCCTGACGGCCGGTCGGCCCGCGAGCAGGTGGTGCACACCGTAGCGCGAGGACAATCCAACCTGCAGGACTTCTTTCACACCGGCCTCGAGGACGGCAAAGAAGTGGACGCGCTGCCCTTCCCGGCCACCATGGCAGTTCTGGAGCGTGGCCAGGAGCAGTTCAACACCTACTGCAGCCCGTGCCACTCGCGTGTCGGCAACGGCGCAGGCATGATCGTCCAGCGCGGCTACCGGCCGGCGAGCAATTTCCATGATGCCAAGAGAATGGCCGAGCCGCTGAGCCACTATTTCTATGTCATCTCCCACGGTTATGGCGCTATGCCGGACTATTCCGAGCAGGTGCCGACTGCCGATCGCTGGGCCATTGCGGCATACATCCGCGCACTGCAGTTGAGCCTGAACGCAAAGCAGAGCGATGTGCCCGCCGGAGTGGCCATCCATCAGCTGGGTGAGGTGGCGGAACAGCAGGGATTGCCGACGAGTTATGCGCAACCCTGGAAGATGCCGGACACGGCGGTCTATCCGACGTCTCCGGGTCCGGATACACCGGGCATGGCTCCGGCTGAGAACATCACCACCCCCATCACCAGCCGGCATCCGGTCTACCAGCTCGAGAACGGGGACAGCTCCGATGTTCCCAATCCGCAGACCGCGCCTACGGTAGACAAGTACGGGTACGGCGGTCAGCCTGCCGCCGCTGCCCCGGCCCGGACTGGCGGACCGAAGTCAGGTGGACCGAAGTGAGGATAGAAACACGGTGACGAACGGATACAGTTACGCAACACGAGCTCTGACGGGCGACCTGAACGCTCCCGCTCTGCTAGCGGGATGGCGCCGCCGCGCGCTCACCATTGGGGCGGTCTTCACCATCCTGGCGGTGGTGCTGGTGGTGCTGGCAGAAGTGATGGAGGGCGACAAGTTTCTCCACCTGCTTACCTCCTGGCTCATGGGCGCCATGCTGTGCTGGGGCTTTTCCCTCGGCGGCCTCGCGCTGCTGATGGTGCAGTACTGCTCGGGCGGCAAATGGGGATTGCTCATCCGGCGTCCGCTGGAGGCGATGAGCCGCACGCTGTGGCTCTCGGCGCTGATGTTCCTGCCGATCCTGATCTTCATGAAGAAGATCTATCTCTGGGCGCGCTACAGCAATCCGTCTGAAGTGGCCCAGGCTCTGAGCCGCGGGCTGATCGACAAAGGCCAGGCGCACGCGCTCAACTGGAAACACCCCATGCTCAGCCCGGTCAGTGTCACGGTGCAGATCGTCATCTGCTTCGCCATCTGGTTCGGGTACATGTTTTTCATGAACCGCTGGTCCCTGCAGCGGGATGCCGATACGCAGCCCGATGTGCCTTTCTGGCAGAAGCGCTTCGAGAACATCAGCGGCTTCGGCATCGTGGTGTATTCGCTCACGCTGACCGTGCTGGTCATCGACCTGGTGATGTCCACCAACATCGGCTGGTTTTCCACCATGTACGGCCTCAACTATCTGGTGGCGCAGGGGTACGCGGTACTGGCTCTCTCGGTCATCACGGTGGTCAGCCTTTCCAAGGCCGAGCCGATGAAGACCATCCTGCGGCCGGTCGAGCAGCATGATCTGGGCAAGCTGATGTTCGCCTTCGTGATGCTGAATATCTACCTCAACTTCTCGCAGTTCCTGATCATCTGGTCGGGCAACTCGCCGGAAGAGATTTCCTGGTATCTGGACCGCATCCGCGGGCACTGGGGCGTGATCTTCACCTTCGACTTCATCTTCCACTGGCTGATTCCGTTCTCGCTCTTGCTTTCGCGTGACATCAAGCGCAACAAGCGCCGCATCGTCATCGTGGGCATGTGGATGATCTTTGCGCGCTGCTGGGACATGTTCCTGCTGATCGAGCCGAACTTCTCGCCGCGCAACCTGCACTTCTCTATCGGTATCCTTGAATACATAGCCGTCCCGGGCGCGATGATCTCGTTCTGGGTGGTCGCCTACATCAGCCAGCTTGGCAAACGCCCGCTGGTGCAGACCAACGATCCGCATCTGGCGGAAATTCTGGAGGCTGAACATGCACACGCCTGATACTCCGGAACAGAATCCGCAGAAGCAGCACGGCATCTCCTCCACCGGGTATGGGGTGCCCACGCCCGGCTACGAGACCTCGGACGTCAAGGTCGGCGGCATTGTCGTCTTCATGGTCTCGCTGTTCGTCTTCCTCATCGTCTTCTTTGTCTTCTGCTTCGGCATGGGCAAGGTGATCAACACCTCACTGGTGAAGCACGATGGGCCGCCGAATAAGTGGAACAATTTCGAGTATTCGCCCGAGGGCAAAGGGAAGAATCTTGAATCGAACGCGGTACTGGAGCAGCAGCAGCTTCACGCGATGACTGCTCGCTTCCCCACGCCGCAGCTCCAGATGGATGACGGCGACCAGGATGTCGTGGACCTGCATGATCGCGAAGACCTGTTGCTGGACCACTACACCTGGGTGAATCAACAACAGGGCACGGTGCGCATTCCCATTGGCCGGGCGATGGAGATCATTGCTCAGCGGGGGCTGCCGGTCATTCAAGGTGGGGCGGAGGGTGGTGTGGCCGAGCCGCTGATGACTGCCGACTCTCAGCCGCATGTGACCGCGCCCCTGACCAACGGCTTTGCCCGTACGGGTTACGAGCAGCGGCTCGAAGTAGAGCAATCGCGGCAGCAGCAAGAGCAGCACAAGGAAACAAAGCCGGGTGAGCAGGCGCGGTTAACGCCGATGCACCAGTAGTCGAAGCAGGAGAAACGGGCAGTGAAGACGCAGCACACAGCATCGATGGAGCACGAGAGGATTGCCCGGATCGCCGTCCGGACTTCTTCCCGCTGGCGCATGCTCGTGGCGGCGTGCGTGCTGCTCTCATGCTTCGCCGGTGCGAAGGCCCAGGTGTCACCCACCGGCCAGAAAGAGATGGGCGAGCCGGCTGACGACAAGCTGCCCAGCATCCTCAACGGCGTCAATATTCAGCAGCACCTCAACCAGCAACTCCCGCTGGATGCAAGCTTCGTTGACGAGACCGGCAAGACGGTCAGGCTGGGTCAGTATTTCGACGGGAAGCATCCCGTGCTGCTGGCGCTGGTTTATTACAAGTGCCCCATCCTGTGCTCGGAAGAACTCAAAGGCTTGACCGGCGCGCTGGAGATGGTTAGCTATCAGCCGGGCAAGGACTTCCAGATTGTCGCCATTTCCATCGACCCCACCGAGACGCCCGCGATTGCGGCCTCGAAAAAGCGCGAGTATGTCACCTACTACGGACATCCGGAGAGCGCGCCGGGCTGGCATTTTCTCACCGGGCAGCAGGCGGTAATCACTGCCGTAGCCAGGGCGACTGGTTTCGGCTACGTGCGCTCGCCCGGACCGAATGGCAAGATGGATCAGTTCGCTCATGTGAGCGCGATGCAGATCGTGACGCCGGAGGGCAGGATCGCGCAGTACTACCTGGGGGTCGAGTACTCACCGCAGGATCTGCGGCTGGGATTGATTGAGGCCTCCCACCACAAGATCGGCACACCCGTAGATACGATCCTGACCTACTGCTATCACTACGATCCGACGCTGAATAAGCACAGCCTGATGATCGCGCGTATTGTGCAGGCCGGGTGTCTACTTACAGTTTTGATTTTGGGCAGCTACATGCTGGTGATGTTCCGGCGGGATATCAAGAGCGGCCGGGCGATGGCAAACCAACAACATTCAGCGAAGGCATGAGTTAGGCGCCCAGCAGATCACGGCAGGTTTAGGAAAAGGAACGCAGGTAAAGGGAACGATGCATTTTTTCAGTCCAGTCCTTTGGCAATTCTTGGTCAAGTGGCTCACCGAGTTCGCGCTGTTTCCGCCGCAGGCGTCGGCGATTGCGCCCTACATGGACGCCTTTTACTTCTTCCTGGTGCTGATCTCGCTGGTGGGTCTGGTGCTGGTCGGGCTCATGGTGGGTGTCTTCTCCATCATGTTCCGCAAGGAGAAGAATCCGCAGGCGACGCACATCGAAGGTTCGACGCTGCTCGAAGCCACCTGGACCATCATTCCGCTGGCGCTCTTCATGGTCTGCTTTGTCTGGGGCGCGTGGCTGTACTATCGCATTTACAACCCGCCCACCAATGCGATGAACATCTATATCGTCGGCAAGCAGTGGATGTGGAAGGCTGAGCATCCGGGCGGCCAGCACGAGATCAATGCGCTGCACATTCCGATCAATCGCGACGTGCAGCTCACGATGATCTCGCAGGATGTCTTCCACAGCTTTTCCATCCCGGCGTTCCGCGTGAAGCGCGAGGTGATCCCGGGCCGGTATTCGACGGTCTGGTTCCGCGCGACCCAGCCGGGCAAGTATCACCTGTTCTGTACGCAGTATTGCGGCACGCTGCACTCATCGATGATCGGCGACATCGTCGCCATGGCGCCGGACGATTACCGGAAGTGGACCGCCGGTTCGACCAGCGGGCAGTCTCTGGCGCAGAATGGCGAGCGGCTCTTCGCCAGCCTGGGATGCGTCTCCTGCCACAGCGCCACCGCCGGAGCGAGAGGTCCGAATCTTGCGGGGCTCTACGGATCGAAGGAGATGCTGTCCGACGGCAAGACGGTGACGGTTGATGACGCCTTCCTGCGGGGCTGCATTCTGAACCCCTCAACCCACGTTGTGATGGGTTACGTGCCCATCATGCCCACCTTCCAGGGGCAGATCAGCGAAGAGGGCCTGATCGATCTGGTGGAATACATCAAGAGTCTTGACACAGCCGATCGCCTGCATCAGACACTGAACGATAGCAACTACTCGCCCAACCAGGTAGCTCCCACTGGCCCGGCGCCGAATTATCGTTCCCGGCAATTGACGGGAGCTGATCAGCTGCCCGACGCAAAACCGGACACATCGACTTCGAAGGGGATGGGGCCTTCGCCACAATGAGTACAATCGTCCGTCTTCCCAACCAGCAAGATGCAACACTGCCGAAGCGCAGCTATCTGAATACCGAGTACGGCCTGAAAAGCTGGCTGCTCACCGGAGACCACAAGCGGATCGCGATCCTTTATCTGATCTCGATTACGTTCTTCTTCTTCCTCGGGGGTGCCTTCGCCGGCCTGATCCGGCTTGAGCTGCTGACGCCGATGCCGGACCTGGTCTCGTCCGACACGTACAACAAGCTGTTCAGCGCTCACGGCATCATCATGGTCTTCCTGTTCCTGGTGCCGTCAGTGCCGGCGGTCATCGGGAATTTCGTGCTGCCGATCATGGTGGGTGCGCGCGACCTGGCCTTCCCCAAGGTGAACCTGCTGAGCTGGTACCTGTACATCGTCGCCGGCATCATCATCCTGTCCTCGCTTATTCTGGGCGGCGTCGATACCGGCTGGACCTTCACCACTCCGCTGAGCACCCACTATCTGAATACCCACGTCATCACCGCCGCGATGGGTGTCTTTGTCGCGGGCTTCAGCTCCATCTTTACGGGGCTGAATTTCATCGTCACGACGCACCGCATGCGCGCGCCGGGCATGACCTGGTTCCGGCTGCCGCTCTTCGTCTGGTCGCACTACGCGGCATCCATCCTGATGGTGCTGGGCACCCCGGTGTTGGCCATCACCCTGGTGCTGGTCGCTCTCGAGCGCACCTTCGGCATTGGCGTCTTCGATCCCAGCAAGGGTGGCGATCCGCTGCTTTTCCAGCATCTCTTCTGGTTCTACTCGCACCCGGCCGTCTACATCATGATTCTTCCCGGCATGGGCGTGATCTCCGAGGTCATCAGCACCTTCTCGCGCAAGCGCGTCTTCGGCTACACGGCCGTCGCGTTCTCCTCGGTCGCCATCGCCGTGTTCGGCTTCTTCGTCTGGGCGCACCACATGTTCATCATGGGCGTCTCCAACTACTCGGCGCTGGTGTTTTCGCTGCTCACCATGCTGGTCGCCGTGCCCTCGGCCATCAAGATATTCAACTGGGCCGCGACCCTCTACAAGGGCTCGATCACATTTGAGACGCCAATGCTCTACGCCTTCGGCTTCATGGGGCTTTTCACCATCGGCGGACTCACCGGCGTTTTCTTGGGTTCGCTGGGCATGGATATTCACCTTACTGAGACTTACTTCATCGTGGCCCACTTCCACTTCGTTATGGTGGGCGGCATGCTCATGGCCTATCTGGCTGGTGTGCACTTCTGGTGGCCCAAGATGACCGGCCGCATGTATCCGGAGGGGCTCTCGAAGCTGGCCGCGGTCGTCACCTTCATCGGTTTCATCCTCACCTTCTTCCCCCAGTTCGTTCTCGGCTACCTGGGCATGCCGCGTCGCTACCACTTCTATCCCGAGGAGTTTCAGGCGTACAACGTACTATCGTCCGCGGGCGCTTCGATCCTGGCGGTCGGGCTGATCGTGCCGGGGATCTATCT
>DASUWP010000333.1:0-6437 GCA_036378335.1 Acidobacteriaceae bacterium
AAGCAGGTAGAGCAGTATCGCGGCGGTAAGAAGACGGTGGCAGCGTTCTTTGTCGGACAGGTGATGCGCGCTTCCAAAGGGCAGGCCAATCCGGGGCTGCTGAACGAGCTGGTTACGAAGAAGCTGGACGCCTGATCGATGAGCGTGTCGAGCGAATTGAATGACCGTTTCGGATTAGGCGATGCCCTGCGGGTTGAAGACGGACCCGGCGGGCTGACGCGGGCGAAGATCGCGACCGAGGCGGCGACGGCGGAGATATATCTGCAGGGCGCGCATGTGACGCAGTGGAAGCCGGCGGGCGCCGAGCATCCGGTGCTGTTCCTCAGCGGGAAGAGTCACTTCGCTTCTGGAAAAGCGATTCGTGGCGGAGTGCCGCTGGTCTTTCCGTGGTTTGCGGAGCGTAAAGGCGGCCTGCCGGGCGGAATGCACGGATTCGCGCGCACACTGCCGTGGGAGGTGGTCGCTGCGGAGCGGCGCGCGGAGGGTGTGGCGCTCAGCTTCAAACTGCTGCCAAACCAGACGACGCGCGATCTGGGCTTCGATCATTTTGTGCTGGTCTATGAAGTTGTCGTTGGCGAGGAACTAAGTCTTGCGCTCGAAGTGGAGAATGTCGGAGACAGCCCTCTGCTGTTCGAAGAAGCACTCCATGCGTACTACTCGGTCAGCGATGTGCGTCAGATCGAGGTGAGCGGCGTGGGCGATACAGATTATCTCGACCGCGCAGACAACGCGAAGCCGAAGCATCTGGCGGCAGGCGCGATCCACTTTGCCGGCGAAACTGACCAGCTTCACCTCAATACACAGGCAGCGGTTACGATTTCCGACCCGGAATGGCGACGGCGCATTGTGATTGAGAAGCGCGGATCGCACAGCACCGTGGTATGGAATCCGTGGCAGGCAAAAGCGAGCGCAATAGCCGATCTCGGCGGGGATGCGTGGCCGCACTTTGTGTGCGTGGAGCCTGCCAATGCGGCTGAGAATGCGGTGACGCTGGCGCCGGGTGCGGTGCACGCAATGGGGATCAGCTTCCACGTCGAAAGTGCCTGAAGTCTGTTCCTCCTTTGTTTGAATCATTAGCAGTATCTTCCTTCAGGATGGTGTTCGGGGATGGACACATCCTTAGGAAAGTGCGCACGCGTCCGGCCAGGCTATCGGCGCCGAGCGATAGCAAGTAATTTGAAGCCGGTCCCGATGCCGCCCCCACTGCAGGCACGATGCTGTGTCATCGGGCAGCCGCAACATACCAAATGCCTGCTATGCCGTACTGGGATCGAGCTTGAGGGCTGAGTTTTGGGCGCCGTAAAGAAATGAAAAAGCAGGTGGCCCGCGCAGAATCGCGAAGCCACCTGACTGGCCTACTTCTTTTTGGCGGGATCCAGGACATCGGCAAATTGCCGGAGTGTTCCTGCGAAGTCGCCGAGGATGTTGGTGGGGTGGAGAGGATAAAAGAATCGGTGCGCGTATCGTTCAACTTCTTTTGGATCCCATGTCGTCTGGAGGGACTTCGCATCATGGAAAACAGTGGGAAGGGGAAGGAATGGTTTGTAGTTGCCGAAGTGCTGCGCGGAGGTCATGGCAGCAGTGATAGCAGATGGTCCTGGACTCAACTTCGGAATCGGATTTGGCGCAGTGGCTCGGCAGAAGGAAGCACCATTCGTGGCAATGTCGTCGGTTTTGCTGTAGGTTCGTTGGACATCCCAGGTGTTTGCGCCGGCGGTAATCGAGTCGGCTTCACCATTGCAGATGTCTCCATTCTCGTCGCTCGACGGGCCGAACCAACCGCTCGGGAACGCGGGGTCAGTAGCCATTTCGGCGAATTCGTGGCTGGTGACCTGTGTGCGCCGCTGCTCCTGAGTTTGTGAAAGCGAAAGCGAACAGCCGCCGCCGCCGCACCCGGTATTTGTCAGGCAGGTGTCGTCGAGCGAGGGGATCACCGAGTAGTAGCACGAGTTACCTTTTGCCGTGGTGAAGAAGAAGTGATAGCCAAAAGCGTTGTCGCCCGTCGGCTCACACATCGAAATCCCGAGAGACGCATCTTTCACGGCTATGCTTGAGTCGAGGTAAATGACGATACAGTGGGTCGTGTTCTTGGCTGGTGGCTCAGGGAGTGCGCCAGAGTTGATGGCGCCTTGAATGATGTTGTGAATATCGGTATCGCTGATGTTTGCGGCGACATTATTGATAAAGGAAGCCTGCATGAAAAGGCCTGTACCGGGCCCATTGCCGACCCCGTACTGGCTGAGCACGTTCATAAACTGGCTATTGACTATGTCCTGCAAAAATTGAGAGAGCCGGGCAGCTTCTGCGAGCCCGGAGGGGGTGCTGGTCCAGGAGGGACCCCAGAAGGTCGCGTACATCATGGGGCAAGTAAGGACAGGCCCGCCGTTCCAGATGAAATCGCCGTGGGCAGGGGCAGCGGGGAGGGGTTTATTGGCGGGAGTCGCATACCCCTCATGAGCCATTTTGGGTGAAACTCCGCCGATTTTTCGCCGTGATTTTTTGCCGTTACTTTCGCGGGGTTGTGAAGGCTGAGCGGAAACTCCGCCGACTATCGTTTCAGTGGGCATGACGAATTCTCCTTTCGGGTAGTTCGGACGGTTCTAGGAATGGCTAGTGATCTCAGCCGACCCCATTGTCAGCTTCAGGCCCCACTGAGATTTAGCCTGCTCGGAATTAAAGCGAATTCATGGTGCTGTAGCCTGCTGCGCCCTTGAGCAGCGGGCAGAGTGGGGTCAATTACAAATCTCGATGTAAGCACGAACGTGCGTGTCTACAGCCGCGAGAAGCGGAGATTTCAGCAAAGAGTGTAGGAACGGGGAAGGTCGTTCGTTAGAAGTGTTCTTAGGGGCCGGTTCAGTCGGTCGTATGAGCTAGTACGAAGTGTATGACTAAACAACGAAACTCTGAACTTGCGCAGTTACGATTGTCAAGCTATTTCTCGCGTTATCAGCAAGCTTCCCTTTGGCGCTTTCTCGTCTGCTTGGGAAGACTGCGGAACTCGGCAGACTTGCTCAGCAAAGGGTTTTCGGTTTAACGCGGTGTTGTTGAACTCTTTGCAAAATACCAACAGCCATTCCGGCGTGCAGTCTTCGTAAAGGTTATGGTGTCCATCTCAGTCTCTTGTGTACAGCGGAGAGCCGCAGCGAGCGCGGCGCCATGCTACAGTGGGAGCCGCAAACCAGGTTGCTTCTCGTCCGCGGAAAGGGATTATCCCACCTGAACCAGTCTCTGAGCACCGAGCATTCACCTCTCTTCTGCCCGTCGTAGCGGACATCGGGCCATAGAAGGAGGAGTTATGTCTCGTGAGCTACCGGAAAACCCAAATCTCCAACATCTGAAAAAGCAAGCCAAGGAACTGTTGCGCAGCAGTGGCCAAGGCAAACTGGCGGACGCGCAACATGCGCTGGCCAATGAATATGGTTTCGCCACCTGGGCAAAGCTGAAGTCACACGTTGAATCGCTGGGCCTCAGTCCGGCTGAGATGTTGAAGTCAGCGGTTTGTGACAGCGATGCGGCACGCGTCAGCGATCTTCTTAAGAAGCATCCGGAGCTGTGGGCGAAGATCAACGATCCGCTTCCCAACGATGGCTTCGGGCTGCATGCGTTGTTTGCCGCGGTGCAGCGGAGCGATCGCGCAACCATCGACGTGCTGCTGCACGCGGGCGCTGACATCCGGAAGCGAACCGAGTGGTGGGCCGGCAGCTTTGGCTTGCTGGACGATTGCGATCCGGACCTGGTGGATTTTCTGGTGGAACGCGGTGCAGTGCTCGATGCGCACTCCGCTGCGCGACTGGGAAGGATGGCCAAGCTGCGTGAGCTGGTGGCATCAGATCCGGGTGTTGTTCACGCGAGAGGCGGAGACGGGCAGACACCGCTGCACTTCGCTTCGACGATTGAAGTTGCGGAGTTTCTGCTGGAGAAGGGCGCTGATATCGATGCGCGCGATGTGGATCATGAATCGACGCCGGCGCAGTACATGCTGCGGGTGGATCAGAGGCGGCATTATCCGAGAGACCGGCAGGACGTGGCGCGTTATCTGGTATCACGCGGTTGTCATACGGACCTTCTGATGGCATCGGCGCTAGGCGATATCGATCTGGTGCGGCGGCATCTGGACGATGATCCGAATTGCATCCGGATGAGTGTGTCGGAGGAGTGGTTTCCGAAGCAGAATCCGCGTGCGGGCGGCACCATCTACATCTGGATGCTGGGCGCGCACCGGACTGCGCACGCGGTGGCGCGTGACTTCGGTCATGAGGATGTCTTCCATTTGCTGCTTGAGCGAACGCCGGAGGAGCTGAAACTGTCTCTGGCTTGCGAACTGGGCGACGAAGCGGCGTTCCGCGAATTTCTATCGAAGCATCCGGATGCTGCGAAGGCGCTGTCCGAGGCGGAGCAGCGGAAGCTTCCGGATGCTGCGCAGACGAACAACACACGAGCGGTGCGGCTGATGCTGGAGGCGGGCTGGCCGGTGAACACGCCGGGCGACGCTGGAGCGACGGCGCTGCACTGGGCCGGCTTCCATGGCAATGCAGAGATGACGCGCGAGATTCTGCGCTTCCATCCGGAGCTGGAATTGAAATCGCGGGACTACGCGGGGCCTGCGCTCGCGTGGGCTATATATGGATCGGGGAACGGTTGGCATCGCGAGACGGGGGATTACGTCGCCACGATCCGGGCGCTGCTGGAGGCGGGCGCGACACTCCCGCCCCACGCGCAGGAACTGGAGCCAAGCGAAGCCGTGCTGGAGATGCTGCCGTGAATTCGAAAAAACGGCCCATTGCTGTGACGGTCCTCGCCTGCGTTTATCTGGCGGTTGGCACTCTCGGATTCGCTGCCCATTTTCACGAGCTGCTGGCTCGTCAGCACGATGCAGCGTGGATCGAACTCACCGAGCTTGTGGGGATTCTTTGTGGAGCATTCATGCTGCGCGGCCACAACTGGGCGCGCTGGGTCGCACTGGCTTGGATTGCATTCCATGTGGTCCTGAGTGCGTTTCATGCCATCCCGGAATTCGCTGTTCACGCCTTGTTCTGTGCTGCGATTGGGTGGATTCTCTTTCGTCCCGAGGCTGGGCGGTATTTTCGCAGTGCACGGATGGAGGCTGGCTAGCTGCGGTTTTCCACTATCAGTAATTCGCCTCCGTGCTGGCCAGCACCACCGCGGACCGGCGCGCCTCGGCTTCGTAGTAGCGGACGAAGCGTTGCGGCTCTGCGGCCTGGTATGGCTCCAGGTTATGGGCCCAGCGAAAGCCGACGGGCTGATACCAGAGCTCGACGCGCACATGGAAGGGGCCAGAAGCAGACGCGGTGCCGATCACGTAGCGGATGCTGCTTCCCTGATCGGTAAAATCGCGGTCGTCGAACGCTTCGCCGACCACCGCAATGTCTCGGCTTGCGGAGTGCTTGTCGAAGCCGCTGGGCAGAAGACGATTGTCCTTGAGATAGCCAACGGCGGAGAGCAGGCCGGTGGTTACGTTTTTGTGTGCGTCCCCCAGGATGGGCTCGAAGATCTCAACCTGGCGCGGATTGGTGATTTCGCGATAGTGAGGCTCGTAGCGGTGCGGATTGGCATCGTTGCTATTGCCGACGATTGAGCCATCGGGATTCAGCGCGCCGGACTCGAAGATGGTTCCGCCGCTGCGATCCTGCACAATGACATGCAGCCATGCTCTGCGCGACGGATAAGCAGTGGGCAGCTTGTGCCCGGTCAGGTTCTTGACCTGCACCTGGAGCGAGAGTGTTCCGGGCTTTTGCTGCGCATCCTCCAAGGTAATCCGGGCAGACTGCGATTGGAGAAAGTCTCTGGTGCGAGCAGAGGCCGCGACCAGTTCCTGAGGCAGCGCGGCGGTGTGCAGGTCGCCGCGATAGTCATTGAGCATCTGCTGCAGCAGGAAATTGCCCCCGATGAATTCATGGCGATGCATGCCCTGGCGCAAAGGACCGTAGACAGCAGTGACGGCCACCGGCTCCTGGACCTCCGGCATGTGACATGCCTGGCAGGTCTGCCGCTTGGGATAGTCGCTGTGCAGCCATTCCAGGTACGGCATCTGTTCCGGGAACGTGCCAATCGGCCGGCCCTGTGGCCCGAGCGCCTTGGTGTACAGCGTGTGGCAACTGCCGCAGAGCGCAGAGTCACGAATGTGGTCGCTGTTCTGTGGGATCATTCCATTGGTGGACGACTGCATGATGCGCTGATGTCCATGGTCGATGACGAAAGGACCATACTCGGGTCGCTGGTGTTTGTCGTCGAGACTGGCGAAGGCGAGATTGCCGCTGAAGGAGTCCGGCGTGGCGAGACGGTTTTTCTCGACCTGATGGCAGACGGAGCAGGAAACGCCATCGGCGGCTGCGCCATCTTTGCTGAGCAACCCGGAGAGTGGAAGATGCGAAAAGACCTGCGCCTGGCGGCCTTCCGAGTGCGCGGTGAAATGCGTG
>DASUWP010000334.1:0-4652 GCA_036378335.1 Acidobacteriaceae bacterium
GCGCCAGCAGTAAGCGTGAGTCTGTACGAGTTTGAAGTGGAGGCATAACCAGGAGAGCTTGGAGTGCATCGTCGTGACTTTTTGAAATCCCTTGCGACAGCAGCCTCCATCGGAGCGGTTGCGCGGCCGCGCCTCGCATTCGGTGCCCTGCCAAAACTGAAGATCACTCGGGTGCGCGCTTATGCGCCTCCGACATCGTTTTTTTCTGTCAATCAGATCTTCAATCAAAGCTATGTTGTCGTCACTGTTGAGACGGATGCTGGCATTATGGGTATCGGCGAAGGCGGTTCCAAGGACCTTCTCGCACCCTGCGCGAGCCGCGTGATCGGTCGTGATCCGCAGGATATCGAGCACCTGTGGCAGGATATGAATCGCGCTTACTTCTATCCAGCCGGACGCGAGCGGACAGATGCGATTGGAGCCATCGATCTTGCGTTGTGGGATATCAAGGGCAAAGCCCTCGGCGTACCGGTTCACCAGCTTCTCGGGGGCAAGGTCCGCAACTTTTGCGAGTGTTACAACACCGCCGGCATGATCCCAGGAATCACCCGAGATACCTCAATCAAGGAGCGAGCGCGACTCACCATTGAAGCGGGGTACCGTCTGTTTCGTTTTGACGCGCTCTCTGTGCCGATCAATACCGTATATGACGTACGCGAGCGCGTCACCGCTATGCGCGACGTGTGCGCACAAGTGCGTGAGGGTGTTGGAAAAAACGGAGACTGGGCCATCGACTTTCATCAACGCTTCGACCTCTCCGATGCCATTCGCGGGTGCAACGAAATACAAGATCTAGCGCCTTTCTTTGTGGAAGATCCTGTGCGGACCGAGGCCTTTCAGCAGGACCTGCCAATTCTGCGGCAAAAGGTCAATGTGCCGATTGCTGCCGGTGAAGAATGGGGCAATCGCTGGGAATTCAACTCGCTTGTGGAGAATCACCAGATCGATTTCCTGAGGGCTACGCTTCCCAACGTAGGCGGGATCACCGAGATGCATAAGATTGCGGCGATCTGCGAAACCCATTTCGTCGGGATGGTACCGCATTTCACCGGACCGATCGCGACGGCTGCACTCGTCAATACTCTGAGCACTTTCTCCGGACCGGTAGTGATGGAGTACAACTACCAGGGACGCGACTTGCCGCACCTACCGGTGTGCCTCGATTTCAAGCAAGGCAAGCTCTATCCAAACGACCGGCCCGGTCTGGGCGTTGAACTGGATTTCAAACAGCTGACGCAGATTGCCGAGTTCACCGAGCCGGATTTTCAGCGCGGGCAACTCTACTATCGGCCAGACGGCTCAATCACAAACTGGTGAAACGCTCAGTGAAGAACTGTTGCTCGTACGTGGTGCGATTCGAGTGTCAACCATTGATTTCAGGCCAATGAATTCCAAATTGGCTTAAAGGAGAGAACGAGGACCATGACTTCCATCAACCGATCCACTCGACGCACTTTCATCTCGAACGGGGTCGCTGTATCAGGTGCCCTGGCATTCGGCGCGCACAGACTCTGCTTTGCTGCTGCAGAGGCACAGACTAAACAGTCCGGCGACTCGGCATCACAGATCACCGGTTCCGGTTCGCTGAAGGCGCATGCCGGCGCGAAGGGCCTGCTATTCGGTGCCGCGGTGGAAGCACAGTTACTGTCCACCAACACGGAGGTGGCGCAGGTTGTCCTCGATCAATGCAGCATCCTGGTCGCGGAGAATTCGATGAAGATGGGGCCGATGCGGCCTACGTCGAGTACCTACTCATTCGAAGCAGGCGACGCGCTGGTTGCTTTCGGCGATGCGCACGGTATTAAGGTACGCGGACACAACCTGTGCTGGCACGCGCAGTTGCCCACGTGGTTCAATGCCACGGCCACCAAGGATAACGCGCAGCAACTGCTGGTGGATCATATTTCGACCGTCGCCGGACACTTTAAGGGCAAGCTCCAGTCCTGGGACGTTGTGAACGAGGCGGTGAACACGCCGGACGGACGACCGGATGGGCTCCGCAATGGGCCGTGGCTGAAGTTGCTGGGGCCGGAGTTTATCCCACTCGCCTTTAAGACAGCCCGCGCGGCCGATCCCGACGTGCTGCTGACCTATAACGACTACGGCATCGAGACCGACAGCGACGGGGACGTAAAGAAGCGCGCCGCGATACTCGAACTGGTGCGCGGGATGAAGGCAGATAAGGTGCCGATTGACGCAGTCGGTATCCAGTCGCACATTCACGCCGGCTGGTCTACTGCGGATAGCAAAGGCCTGCGCGAATGGATGGCGACTCTGCGCGGGATGGGATTGAAGATCTTTGTCACTGAGTTGGACATCAACGACGACACGTTGAAGACCGACGATCCGGCTGAGATCGATACGGCCGTGGCGAAGAGCTACCACGATTACATGGATGTCATCGTGAGCGAACCGGCCGTCGCGGCCGTGTTGACATGGGGCGTCACCGACGCGCATTCCTGGCTCGCCGGCAGGCGCCTCGGTCCGCGCCCTGGACTGCGGCCGGGACAAGTGGCGGGCCAAGGCGCGGGGCAGGCGCAGGTCTTGCCTCCAGGACCTCCTGCGCCGCCGGCACAGCCGGAGGTAGTGCCTCCCGGAGAGGTCCCTCGGCCTGGTGGGCAGGGAGCACAGCAGCATCGCCCGCCACAGCGGCCTCTGCTCTTCGACGCCAACAACAAACCAAAGCCCGCGTTCTTTGCCGTTCGCGACGCATTCGATACAAGGACCAAATGACAGCGGAAGCTACCGGAATGCCGACGGTGCAGTGGTTGCAATGCCATGGCTGTATCCGATGCACCGAGCAGCGTAACCTCGGCTATTGACGAAAGCCGGAATCGTCTCGCTCTTCCTGTGCGACTTTCGGAAGACGAGAGCCGTCTTCCAAACGGCTCCCTGCAAGCACGTCTACTCAATAAGGTGATGGTGATGAAATCCGGGCGGAAGAACCTCCTCTCGCACGTGCGCGCATCGCAGAACGAAACTCGTGGCGATTCCTCGTCTCGCCACGACTCAAGGGGCTGCGATCTCGATCGCCGCCGCTTCCTGCAGTACATGGCCGCGGCGGGCGCAGTGACCGGTTGGGGCGGACGCGCCTTTGCCCTGGGTGATACGGCCGCATCGGCGAATCTCCGCTTGCCTGACGGTGCCGCGCTCCCGTTGTGGGAGCAGCCGCTGACGTTTTCCAAGACTTACTACGTCGACAATCAATCCTCAAAGGCGGATGACAACGGCCCAGGCACCAGCGCACGGCCCTTCCGCACCATTAATAAAGCGGCGCAAGTGTTGCAGCCGGGCGAGCGCGTGGTGATTGCCGCGGGGACCTACCGAGAGTTTGTGCGGCCGGCGCGCGGCGGCTCGGGCGCCGACAAGATGATCAGCTATGAGGCTGCCCCCGGCGCCAAGGTCTACATTAAGGGCTCCGAAGTGGTGAAGGACTGGACGCAGGACCCGGTGCAGCCGTTTCGCGGCCGAGGGCCAGGTGGTCCCGGCGGCCCCAACGCCGCTGCTCCGGCAACACCTCCTCCTCCGCCTGCTCCCACCTGGGGCCTACAGTTGACCGCCGCGATGTTTCCCGATGCGTACAATCCCTTCGCGCTGGCCAGTGTGGCCGGCGATCGCGTGTGGCTGGATACCAAAGCGGTTGACATGGGACCGTACTTCCGGCGGCGTGGGCTGGTCTTCGTCGACGGCAAGCCGCTGGAGCCGGTGGAGCAGCAGCGCGAGTTGACCGCTGCAGCCCTTCCCGGGCCGCCGCCGCCGAATGCTCCGGTTTCGATGGCCGGCACTCCGTCGCGCGTTCGTCCCGGCCCGATCATGCAGGAGATCGGCGGCACGCTGAATGGCAGGTTCTACACGGATGCCAATGGACAGTCGATCCACATTCGCCTGGAAAGCGGCACTCCGGCTGACCACACCATCGAGATCACCACGCGTGAGCAGGTGTTTGCGCCGGCAACACGTGGAGTCGATTACATCCGCGTGAAGGGAATCACATTCGCGCACGCCGGCAATGGCTTCCCGCTGCCGCAGCGCGGGTCCATGGTGGACACCGCAGGCGGCACGCGCTGGATCATCGAAGACAACACGTTTGAGTGGGCGAATTCGATCGGCCTCCAGATCGGCGGCGGATTTGGCGGAGGCGCTGCCGCGGGCGCGCCACAGCAGCCCGTGTCCAACCACATCGTTCGCAACAACACCATGCGCTACTGCGGCATCTGCGGTATTGCCGGCATGGGAACGCGCGATGTGCTGGTGGAGAGCAATCTGATTGAGTGGTGCGGCTGGGCAGATGCGGAACGCGAGTGGGAGTCCGCGGGAGCGAAGTTCCACTTCGCGCAGAACATGCTATTCCGGCACAACGTAGTACGGCACATGCGGCATGGCAACGGCATCTGGCTGGACAGCGGCGACCGCAACTGCCGTATCACTGGCAACGTTTTCGCCGATACGGTTAGCGTTAGTGCAGCCATCCACATGGAGATGAACCGGCAACCCAACCAGATTGACAACAACATCATCTGGGACGTGCGCAATGCGGAGCCCGGTACGCCTGGCCAGCGCGGCTGCGCCGGTTCCGGCATCTTCATTAACGCCAGCGACCAGATCACCATCGCGCAGAACCTCATCGGGCGCGTCGACAACTCCGGCACCTT
>DASUWP010000335.1:0-4610 GCA_036378335.1 Acidobacteriaceae bacterium
CCTTTTCTCATTGGCGGGTATTCGCTGGTGTTGTCTGTAGCGCTCTGCTGTCCTCTGCCGTTGTTTTCTCCACGTCCAGTGTGCGCAGGATGAAGGCGTAATCGAAGGCGATCTCGCGCAGGTAGTCGTAGCGGCCGGAGGCTCCGCCGTGGCCGGCGGCCATGTTGGTGTAGAGCAGCAGAGGATTACTGTCCCGCTTGAGGGTGCGCAGTTTCGCTACGTACTTCGCCGGCTCCCAGTACATGACCTGGCTGTCATTGAGCGAGGTCTTGACCAGGATTGCGGGATATTTGCCGGGCTTCAGGTTGTCATAGGGCGAATAGCTGAGCATGTAGGCAAAGGCTGCAGGCTCATTCGGATTGCCCCACTCCTCATATTCGGGAACGGTGAGCGGGAGGCTCGCGTCGAGCATGGTGTTCATCACATCGACGAAGGGTACGTGAGAGATGATGGCGCGGAAGAGATCGGGGCGCAGATTGGTGACAGCGCCCATGAGCAGGCCGCCGGCGCTGCCGCCTTCAGCGGAAACGCGCGCTGGATCGCCGTAGCCGTTCTGGGTGAGGTGCTGGACGGCGGCGATGAAATCAGTGAAGGTGTTGCGCTTCTGCATGAGGCGGCCGGCATCGTGCCAGGGCTTACCCATGTCCCCGCCGCCGCGGATGTGCGCGAACGCCATCACCACGCCGCGATCGAGCAGGCTGAGGCGATTGCTGTTGAAGCCGATGGGCAGCGGATAGCCATAGGAGCCGTAGGCGTAGACGTGCAGAGGATTGCTGCTGGTTTTGCTGTCGCGGCGATAGACGATGGACACGGGCACACTGGTGCCGTCTTCCGCCGTGGCGAAGACGCGTTCTGAGGCATATCGAGTGCGATCGAATCCGCCGGGGACTTCCTGCTGTTTGCGCAGGATGGACTCGTGAGTGGCGATGTCGAGCTCGTAGACCGATGCCGGCGTGACCAAGGATTGGTAACCGTAACGGTAGCTTGTGGCAGCGAAATCGGGATTGGTGCCGCCGTGCACGGCGTAGACCGGCTCGGGCAACGCGATCTCACGCGCCGGGCCGAGCTTTGCACCCTCTTCGAAGTGCGCGATTTCGATGTGGGGCAGTCCCTTGGAGCGTGTCCCGATGGCGGCGAACGTGGCGAAGAGGTCGACGTCTTCGAGCATGACGTTATCGCGGTGCGGAATCAGTTCGCTCCAGTTTTTGCTGGATGGCTGGCCGACGGGCGCGGTGACGAGGCGGAAGTTGCGGCCGCTGTCGTTGGCGCGGATGTAGAAGAGGCCATCGCGGTGGTCGGTGTAGTACTCGATGTTGTCGCGACGAGGCTCGATCAGCGTCCACGGAGCGGTGGGATCCGATGCGGGAAGGAAGTGTCCTTCGCTGGTGGTGTGGCTGCCGATCTCGAGCAGGATGTATTTGTTGTCGCGGGTTTTGCCGGCGCCGATGTTGAAGCGTTCGTCGGGCTCCTCGAACACGAGGATGTCTGCTGACTGCGGCTGGCCGAGCGTATGGCGATAGAGCCGGTGCTGACGCTTGGTCTCTTCATCTTCGACCGAATAGAAGAGCGTGGTGTTGTCGTTGGCCCAGACGATGGAGCCGACGCGCTCTGCCGTATCGGGCAACATCTCGCCGGTGCGGAGATCTTTGATGTGCAGCGTGTACTGGCGGAAGCCGGTGTGGTCGACGGAGTAGGCGAGCAGGTTCTGGTCCTCGGAGATCGAGAAGGCGCCGAGCGCCATGAAGGGATGCCCGATGGCGAGCTGATTGCCGTCCAGGATGACCTCTTCCGGCGCTTCGAGAGAACCCCTGCGGCGGCAGTAGATGGCGTATTGCGAACCTTCGACGGTGCGCGAGTAATAGTAGTGACCGGCGTAGTGGTAGGGATAGGACTCGTCCGTCTCCTTGATGTGGCTCAGCATCTCGCGGTAGAGGGTCTCCTGGAGATCTTTCGTCGGAGCCATCCAGGCTTCGGCGTAAGCGTTCTCAGCCTCCAGGTACGCGGTGACCTCCTGGGATTCTTTGTTGCGCAGCCAGGCATAGTCGTCGTGGAGGGTGTGGCCGTGGAGGGTGGTGGTGAGTGGCTCGCGACGGGCGACGGGCGGAAGGGGCATCTCGGACATAAGTTCAAGGATATCCGCTGTTCCGGGCGTGGGTGGCGCGCCTGGATTGGTTGTCTTGGATGTACAGGGAAATTTCGACGCTCCGGCAAAGCTTCGAGCTGCGGGCAACAGCGCTCGAGTGCGGGGCTACTTAATACAAAGAGGCGAATGTCCCCGTGCCTCGTGCGCCCATGGCTTACATGCAGCCCGGCGACGAATCGGGTGTCAGGAATCTCACGCAAGGAGATGAACAATGCGGACGATACGAATGCGGAATCTGGCAGTGATTGCGGCGCTATGTTGCAGCCCGATGTTGCTGGCGCAGGCGCCAGGCAGCGGCGGAGCCGGCGCGCCGGGTGCCGGGCAGGCGCAGCAGCCAGGCGGCAGCATGAACAACGGCTCCTCCACCATTGACCAGCAGCAACAACAGGCGCAGCAGGGTGCGTCTGGCATGAACACAGGTCCGGCCGTGGACAAGGCTTTTGTGAAGAAGGCGATGGAAGGCAATGCGGCCGAAGTCGAGATGGGAAAGCTGGCGTTGCAGAAGAGTAATGACGACCAGGTGAAGCAGTTTGCGCAACGCATGGTGGACGACCACGGCAAGATGCAGGACCAACTGAAGCCGGTCGCCGAGCAGATGGGCGTGAAGGTACCTGAGGGGCCGTCCAAGGGCCAGATGAAGACCATGGACAAGATGAAGGGCCTTTCGGGTGATGCCTTCGACCAGACGTATATCAAGGACATGGTGAAGGACCACAAGAAGGATTCGAGCGACTTCAAGCTGGAAGCGCAGTCCACGCAGAACCCACAACTAAAGCAGGTGGTAAGCGAGGGCGCTCAGACGATTGAAAGCCACCTTCAACAGGCTCAACAGCTCGCGCAGTCGAAGGGAACAACGCAGAAGGCGGCAAAGTAGCCGGCTAGCTAGAGAGCGGAAGAGCAGATTTCCTTCGACAAGCTCAGGGTAAGCTCTCCGCTGCGCCGATCTCGCTTGTGCGAGACGGGTCCGGAAGGAAGGACAGATATTGATGTTTGAGTTGCAAAAGGGAGGCGCGAGGAGCGCCTCTCTTTGTTTTGCAGAGGATTGCACCGGCGGACGATAGAATGACGACGATGCTCGTTCGTCGCCCCTACCTGCTGGCACTGCTGGTGCTGTTGCTCGTCTGCTGCGGGTCGCGGGCGGAGCAGGTGGCGAAGCTGCCGGCGCCGTCCAACTACGTCAGCGATTTCGCTCACGTTCTTTCACCCCAGGTCACCGATCAGACCAATACGCTGTGCCTGCAGCTCCAGCAGCAGGCGCATGCGCAGCTCTTCGTGGTGACAATCAAGACGCTCGAAGACGAGCCGATCGATCAGTTCGCCAACGATCTCTTCCACAAGTGGGGAATCGGCGACAAGGCGACGAACCGCGGCATCCTGCTGCTGCTGGTGACCCAGGATCATCGCGGGCGCATTGAGGTCGGGCTCGGCCTGGAAGGCGTCGTCACGGACAGCATCGCGGGCCGCATTGGCCGGGGGCTGCGTCCGGCGATCCAGTCGAACGACTTCAACACTGCGGCAGCAAACGGGTCGCAGGAGCTTGCCGGGATCATCGCTGCCGACGCCAAAGTCACGCTCGACAATACCAAGGAGCTGCCGCCAGAACCGGTGCAACGCGAGCAGTCCCCGGGGGCGCGGATCATTGGATGGCTGGTGGTGATTGCCATTTTTCTATTGATCTCGCGCGTCTTCGGCGGCCGACGCGGCGGATACTATGGCGGCTACTGGGGTGGTGGAGGCGGAGGCTGGGGTGGCGGTGGTGGTTGGAGCGGTGGCGGCGGCGGAGGGTTTAGCGGCGGTGGGGGCGGCGATTCGGGTGGCGGTGGAGCGTCGTTTTGATGAAGATTTTGAATTTTTGATAGAGCGAGGGAGCGAGAGCGATGAAGGGTTTACTGATCGGCGTGGTGGTGCTTGTGGTGGTGTTGCTGCTGGTGGGCGGCAGCTATGTGAGCTCGAAGAACCAGATGGTGGCCAAGGACGCGGACGTGAAAGCGTCATGGTCGGACATCGATACCACGCTGCAGCGGCGCGCGGACCTGATCCCCAACCTGGTGGAGACGGTGAAGGGCTACGCAAAGCATGAGGAGACGGTGTTTGCTGACATCGCGAACGCGCGCGCGGGCCTGTTGAACGCGAAGACGCCGCAGGACAAGATGCAGGCCAACGGGCAGCTGGACGGAGCGCTGGGCCGGCTGCTGGCGCTGTCGGAGGCCTATCCGGATTTGAAGGCGAATCAGAATTTCCTCTCGCTGCAGGACCAGCTTGAGGGGACGGAGAACCGCATCCAGGTGGCGCGGCGGCGATACAACGAAACGCTGCGCGACTACACCACCTTCATCGGGCAGTTCCCCAACAGCATCTGGGCGGGGATGGCCGGGTTCCACACCCACAATGCGTACTTCCAGGCGAGTGAGGCATCGCGGACTGCGCCGGCAGTGAAGTTCTGAACTGGCCGTTCGGGCAATTGCGC
>DASUWP010000336.1:0-2581 GCA_036378335.1 Acidobacteriaceae bacterium
TGGAGCGCTGGCGCTCCGACTGCGGCTGCAACGGCGGCAAAGCGGGCTGGAATCAGAAGTGGCGTGCTCCGCTGCGCGAGGCGCTGGATTGGCTCCGCGACTGCCTGGCGCCGCTGGTACATGATGCGAGCTGCGAGCTGCTGACCGACGCCGATGCCGCGCGCGACGATTACATCTCCGTGATCCTCGACCGCTCGCCTGCGTCGATCGATGCCTTTTTCGCCCGCCACAGCATCCGCACGCTCACCCCGGAGGAGCGCGTTCGCGCCCTGGAATTGATGGAGCTGGAACGCAACGCGATGCTGATGTACACCAGTTGCGGCTGGTTCTTCGACGACATCTCCGGCATTGAGACGGTGCAGATCATCATCTATGCCGCGCGCGTGCTGGAGCTCGCCGCGATGCTCTTTCCCCAGACCCGCGGCGTACTCGAGCAGAATTTCACCGGTCGCCTGGCGGAGGCCAAAAGCAACGACCCACAATGGCGCGATGGCCGTCACATCTACGACGAGTCCATCCGTCCGATGGTGGTCGATCTGGAGCAGGTGGTAGCGCATTACGCCATCAGTTGCCTCTTCCCGCGCGCAGGTGAGACTTCCCTCATGGAGCGCGACCGGCTCTTCTGCTACACCATCGCGCACCTTTGGGAAACCACGCTGCCCTACGGACTGGGTCAGTTGCGGCTGGGCCGCGTGGGCATCTGTTCCGTACTGACGGAAGAGTGCGAAGAGGCCGCCTATGGTCTGCTGCATTTCGGCGATCAGAATGTTTCCGCGGCGGTAAAGCGCGTGGAACCCGGAGAACAGGAAGCCTTGAGTCTGTTGGCAAAGGAAGTGGAAGACGCCGTAGACGCAAGCAACCTCACCGAAGTGGTTCGGCTAATGGATGACTACTTCGGAGAGAGCCGCTTCTCGCTCACCTCGCTCTTTGCCGACGAGCAGCGGCGCATCGTGAAGAGCATCCTTGACCCGGCCATGCAGTCGCTGGAGACCGCTCTTACCGACCTGTACACGAGCCACGCATCGCTCTTGCACTTCCTTGGCCGCAGTGGACTGCCGCGACCCGCGGCCCTCAAGGTAGCCGCCCAGTTCGCTATCCATACGCAATTACGCCGTGCGCTGGAAGCCGACCCGATCGATCTTCCGGCCGTGGAGCGGCTGCTGGCGCAGGCCCGCGAAGACGCGGTGGTTGTGGACCATCCGACCTTCGGCTATCTGGCCGATGAACGCATGCACGCGGCCATGGAGCGGCTGCAGCAAACCCCGTCGGATGCAGAGACAGTACGCCACGCGCTCGCGCTCGCAACTGCTCTTCGGGCGCTCCCATTCGCGTTGGATCTATGGCAGGCGCAGAACATCTGGTATGGGCTGTCGCCGCGGATTGTGGGCGAGGGGAAGGCGCTGCGGGATGACTTTCTCGCGTTAGGCGCTGCGCTGAATATCCGGGTGGACCGCGTAGACCGCGGCCCAAAGCTGGTTACATAGGGCAATTTTTTCTCCCAGATAACAACAGACCGGCCCCATTCTAGGAAAAATTACCTGGAAAAGTTACGCGGGCAGTTACCTGACCCATAACTCGGGATGAAAGGTTGCCTCGGAGTCGGAATCGGGAACCCGGAGGTGTACCCGAGCAGCCTTTGTAGTCATAGCAATTTCATTACTGTGGAATTGATATCCCCGAACAGTTTTTTGTCGGAAACCGGCCAGGCGGTGCGATGATTTGCCTATGAAGTACTTTCGGCTCCTCACACCCGCCGCTTTACTGACGCTGCTTACAGCGTGGGCGCCTGCGTGCCTGGCGCAGAGTATGAGTTCGAGCGAGCTGCGCGATATGACGGCTGCGGACTTTCAGCGGCATATTGACCAGGAGGGCGCGCAGGACTTTGTGCGGCGCCTCATCAAGGATATCGATCCTCATAGCCCGGAAGAGCCGAATTACGACATCGTTCTGGAGCATGTCGCGGAAGGCAGCAGCGACTGGCTTCACGTGGTTGCCCAGATCGCTCCATATACGGACGCGACGTTCAGCCAAGGCATCCGGGTCGCCATTGCAGACGCATTGGTGGTCAATCCCACAGGCGTCCTCAAGATGATCGGCACGGAAGAGCATTTCGATCAGGCATGCGGCTACCCGTTCGTGCGCCAGACCGAAACGTATATGCTGCAGCACCGGCGTGAGGCGCTGGCCGCCTTGAATCAGGTACACCAGCCCGCGCTTGCAGCCAAGAAGGAAAACTGCCGCAAGAGCTTGATGGATGTGCCCACCACGACTGCCGACGCGTCCCGCCCTTCAAGTGACGCCCGCAACTAGAGCTCTGCGCTGAACGCGGCCCTGCATAGTAATGGGAAATCCGCTCTAAGTGGTCCTCTAACTTCGCCAGTGCAGCGTGACCGGGCCATCCATGGGATGGCTACCCTCGCCCGCAAGCCGCGCCTGCTTCAGCGCAAAGTACCACTTCGCCGGCTTATCGGCGTCGTCGATCAGCATGAGCGTCGGGTTATGACGCAGCCCTTCCGCCTGCTCGATCATGGTCTGCTGGTCCTGCCGTACGAAGCGTGCCCCGAAGAAACGTGCAATGACT
>DASUWP010000337.1:0-3478 GCA_036378335.1 Acidobacteriaceae bacterium
AACGCGCGAGGCCCGCGTCTTTGCCGCGATGACCGGCGATCTCGTCGCCGACAATCAGCAGCACCGCATCCGCTCCATGAGCGGCCATCTCATCCATGACGTCACCTTCGGCGGTGGTCTGCTTGGCCGCCTCAAAGAAGGCAGTTCCTTCGCCCTTGATCAGCAGCAGGTCGGTCCCTCGCTCTGGCAGCTCACTGCCATCCGGGTCCACCTTCAGGGCAATGCGCTGCTCTTCCACAGCGTCTCGCTGCAACAGGATGACGAACGCTCCCGCTTCACCCCGGAGCCAGCCAGCCCCACTCTCGACCAAGCCGCCACCGCCGTCATGCACCAGCCCGGAAGCCCCCACCAGCAGACCACCTCGCGCTAACTCTGCTGGAACAGGATTTCATTGTGCGTCCGATAGCCGGGGCGTAAGATCGACTTCCTCCCTCCTGAAACCGTTAGCGGCTTAAAATGGTCGAACGCTGAAACTGTTCCCCAACCCTGGAAAACGACACACGATAGCCTACACACGCTACCTGCATACAAATAACTAGGAGAGACACGATGTTGCGCATCAACGACGAAGCTCCAAACTTCACCGCCGAGACCTCGCAGGGCACGATCAACTTCCATGACTGGATCGGCAATGGTTGGGCCGTCCTCTTCTCGCATCCCAAGGACTTCACTCCGGTATGCACCACCGAACTCGGCTACATGGCCGGCCTGCAGCCCGAATTCGAGAAGCGGAACACCAAAATCATCGGCCTGAGCGTGGACCCGGTAAGCAGTCACTCCAAATGGCTGGTGGACATCGAAGAGACGCAGGGCCACAAGGTCAACTACCCGATGATCGGTGATACGGAGCTGAAGGTCGCCAAGCTCTACGACATGTTGCCGGCCGAAGCCGGGGACACCTGCGAAGGCCGCACCGCAGCCACCAACGCCACCGTACGCACTGTTTTCGTCGTTGGTCCTGACAAGAAGGTCAAGCTGATGCTCAGCTATCCCATGAGCACCGGCCGCAACTTCGACGAAATCCTCCGCGTCGTGGACTCGCTGCAACTCACCGCCAAGGAGCAGGTCTCGACCCCGGTGAACTGGAGGCCGGGCGACGATGTCGTCATCGCGGGCTCCGTCAGCGATGAGGACGCCAAGAAGAAATATCCGCAGGGCTGGAAGACTCCCAAGCCTTACATCCGCCTGGTCAGCCTGCAGCAAGAGCAGCCCGAGCCCGTGGGTGCAAAGTGATCCTGCAGCAGTTCTATCTGTCGTGCCTGGCGCACGCCTCCTATTTGGTTGGAGACGAGGCGACCGGCACGGCAGCCGTTGTCGATCCGCAGCGTGATACGGATCAGTACCTGGAATTTGCCTCTGAGCACGGGCTCACGATCAAGCACGTCTTTCTCACGCATCTCCATGCCGACTTCGTTGCCGGGCATCTGGAATTGCGCGACCGCGTCGGCGCGGCCATCTATCTCGGCGCGGCGGCCAAGGCCGGCTACACGTTCACTCCGCTTCACGATGGCGACACGGTCGAGTTCGGGCGCGTGCGTCTGAAGGCATTGGAAACGCCAGGCCATACACCGGAATCCATCTCCCTCCTCGTCTACGACCTCAACGCCAGCGACACGCAACCGCACGCCGTCCTCACCGGAGACACATTGTTTATCGGCGACGTGGGACGGCCGGACCTGCGTGTGGCGCTCGGCTGGTCGGCGACGGACCTGGGCGGAATGCTCTTCGATTCCTTGCATGACAAACTGCTGCCTTTGCCCGATCAGAGCCTTATCTATCCCGCCCATGGCGCGGGCTCGCTTTGCGGTAGAGCCATCAGCAAGGAAACGGTATCCACGCTCGGCGAGCAGCGCCGCTTCAACTACGCGCTCCAGCCCATGAGCAAGGAAGCATTCATCGGCGTGGTGACTGCCGATCAGCCGGAAGCGCCTCCCTACTTCACCTATGACGCCGTGCTCAACAGCCAGGAGCGGCCCACGCTCGATGAAACACTCGAGCGTCAGATGCAGCCTCTACCGCTCGATGCGGTGCTGGCCATGCAGTCCGTCGGCGGGCAGATTCTCGACACACGCGATCCCGAAGAATTCAGCGCCGCGCACCTTGCGGGCAGCATCAACATCGGGCTCGGAGGCCAGTACGCAACCTGGGCCGGCACCATCCTCGACCGCACGCATCCGATCGTGATCATCGCCACCCCGGGCCGGGAGCACGAATCGGCCGTTCGGCTCGGACGCATCGGCTTCGATCACATCGCCGGTTACCTCGAGAACGGATTGAAGAGCCTCGAATCGCGGCCGGAACTCGTCGCCTCCACCGAGCGCGTCAGCGCGTCCTTCGCTGCAGGGCTCCTGTCTTCCGACAAGCCTCCGCTGGCTATCGACGTCCGGACGCCGCGCGAACGTGAGCAGAAGCACATCGAAGGCAGTGTGGCCCTCCCGCTCAATCACCTCACAGACAATCTAAAGACCTTGCCGAAAAATCGTCCCCTGCTCGTCTATTGCGCGGGCGGCTACCGCTCGTCCATCGCGGCAAGCCTCTTGCAGCGCAGCGGCTTCGCCTCCGTGTCCGAGATCGCCGGCGGCTTCGCCGCATGGGAAGCAGCCAGCCTGCCTTTGCAAACCGCTGAAGCAGCGCCTACACCGTCTGGTACCCCGTCCTAGCGAAGGGCGAAGGGTGGGTCCCACGGTTCCTGTGTTGCGACGTGAGTTTTCGCAGCAGGCGGCAATGGATAACTTCCGGTTAGTCTCCGTGATCCTGTCACTGCGACTAATTCGCTAAACAAAACATCCCTGCAAGCCACGCGTCCGTGCGCTTTCTTCGAAACAATGGCCCCCTTTCCCGTGTGCGTGCAGCGGATGGGCGCGTCCTACCCGGTCATTGCTTGTCGTATACCGCGCGGCTGGTGGCCTTTTTGCCGGTTGAATCAGCCCCGGTCACGCGTACTGTGCGGGTCTTGCCGTCTGCCGAAACGGTAATGCGACCGCTGGCAATAGCCTTCCCGTCCTTCATGTTGGCCAGCGTCAATGTATGTTCGTTGATCCGCTTGTACGACCGCGAGTCTGCACTGGGATCGCCGGTAAGCGGATAGCTCTTGCCGTCGAATTTACCTGTCCATTCCGTGTGCTGTGTCTTGCCATCCCTGTCTGTGCCATCCGTAGTCACCTTCACACTGTCACCTGCGGCCTCGTATACGACCGTGGTGTTTTTCGTAGCCCCGGCTGGGATCTGCGACTTGGCTTCATTCAGCTTCCAGGTGCCCATCTGTGCGCTTTGCGCAAGGCACACGGCTGCCCCGGCAAAGCAGAGTGCCAGCGTCAACACGAGGTTTCTTGCTTTCATGACCTTCTCCTGACAGGCTGGAGCGTTCCATTCCTACCTCCAACCGCTCGACACTATACACCTGCGGGACGATGCATCGCACTCAACCGCTGCGAAGCGAAGTGGGGGATCTCCTGTTCTCAGCCCGGTAGCGCGCAAA
>DASUWP010000338.1:0-2543 GCA_036378335.1 Acidobacteriaceae bacterium
CTATTGTGACTTTCCATACCGCATTGCGCCCAGTCTCAGCAATAGGATGTGAGTGTGGCTCCCACACCCTCATACTGTCTGGAGAGAGTAAGCGGCTCGTGAACCGCTCTTCCGCACGCACCGGCCGGCGCTGCATTGTGGTGTCATGAGCGACACTGCCGTTGAACAGAGGACGACCAACCCGAAAGCGGACGAGTGGGCGGAACGAATCGCGGCACAACAGCGCAGCGGCATCTCCGTGAAGCAGTTCTGTAAGGAACGCGGCCTGACCGAATACTCCTTCTATGCCTGGCGTAAACGGCTACGGGAAAGCGGCCCGGTGCGGTTCGCCCTGGTGGAGAGGAGCGCGGGCCGGCAGGAGCGCACGGCGGAGCCGGTAGTGGAACTGGTATTGACGACCGGCGAGCGGTTGCGGATCAGCCCCGGTGTAGACATCACGACCTTGCGGACGGTGTTGGACGTACTGCGGGGATGATCCACCTGCCAGCCAGCGTGCGGGTATACCTCTGCCTGACGCCGTGCGATATGCGCAAGAGCTTCGATAGTCTACAGACGCTGGTCCGCGAGCAGTTGGAGTTAGACGCTTTCGCCGGGCACCTGTTTGTCTTTACGAGTCGGCGTAAGGACCGGGTGAAAATACTCTATTGGGATCGCGACGGTTTCGCTGTGTGGAGCAAACGGCTGGAGGAGGGGACGTACACAGTACCGTTTGGCGACGGCGCAGAACGCCGGCGTGAGATCACGGCGCAGGAATTAGGAGCGCTGCTGAGCGGTATCGATCTGAGCACGGCGAAACGGCGAAAGCGGTACCGGCGCGAGGGCATATAAAACATTTCTATTTACTGCTGTTTTTACTTGGAAGGGAATCGGTTTCCGCGTAAGCTAAATGCACCGTGCCGATCGATCCGAACAGCTTGCCGCGGGATGCAGAGACGCTGCGGAAGATCGTCATGGATCTGGCCGAGCAACTGGATCGGTCTCTGTCCGAGCAGAACAAGTATCAGAGTCTGCTGCGCGAACTGCTGGAGGCGCAGCGCAACCGCAAGAGTGAGGCGTTGTCGAAAGAACAACTAGCCCTGTTCGAGGCGGCCTGGAAGGCGCGCGATACGGAAGACGAATCCGCTGCCAGCGAGGACGACGATGACCTCGATGGCGACGCGGGAGCGGGGACGGCGCCGAAGGAAACGCCAAGCCAGAGACGCAGCGGACGTCAGCCTCTGGCGCGGCATCTGAAGCGGGAAAGAACTATTCACGATCTGGCCGAAGCGGAGAAGCACTGTACCGGCTGCGGCAAGGATCTGCGGTTGATTGCCGAAGAGACCAGCGAACGCTACGAATACGTTCCCGCCTCGATGAGGGTGATTCAGGACGTTTGCCTGAAGTACGCCTGCGACTGCACGGTGAAGACCGCTACCAAGCCGCCGCAACCGATCGAGAAGAGCACGGCGGGAGCCAGCTTGTTGGCGCAAGTGATCGTGGCGAAATGGGCGGACCACCAACCCTTGCACCGGCAGGAGAAGATGTTCGAGCGGCATGGCATCGACATCTCTCGCAAGACCATGGGCGGCTGGATGGCGCGGTGCGCGGAACTGCTCGATCCTTTGTATCAGTTGATGAAGAAAGAGGTGCTGAGTTCGAAAGTGATCGGCACCGATGATACCAGCGTGAAGGTACTGGACCGCAAGCTTCCCTTTGCGAGGACTGGGCGAATCTGGCCGTATGTCGGAGACGCTCAGCATCCGGTGATCGTGTACGACTACACGCCCACGCGATCGCGCGCCGGCCCGGCGAAATTTCTGGAAGGATACAAAGGCTATCTGCAAGCCGACGCCTACTCCGTCTACGACGCATTTTTCAAGTCGCAACGCGGCATGACGGAGGTCGGGTGCTGGATGCACGCCCGGAGATACTTCTTCAAGGCGCTGGAATCCGACGAGCCACACATGGGGCCGGCGCTCCACCTGATCGCACGCCTCTATGCCGTGGAGGAGCGCGCCAGGACGCTATCGCTTTCGGCGGAGCAAAGGCTGGCATTGCGTCAGCGGGTGTCGGCGCGGCTACTTGGCAAGCTCCACCAGTATCTGATGGAGTTGCAGCCGGAGGTGTTGCCGAAGAGTCCGTCCGGCGCCGCCGTGCGCTATGCGCTGAATCAGTGGGAGGCGCTCACGCGCTTTCTCGAAGACGGCGAACTGGAGATTGACAACGGCGCCACGGAACGGGCCAATCGCGACATCGCGCTAGGCCGCGGCAACTGGACATTCTTTGGCAGCGATGGCGGCGGCAAAACGGCAGCGGTCTTGCGCAGCTTCATCGCTTCCTGCAAGCGGTGCGGCATCGAGCCGTTTGCCTGGTTCCGTGACGTGCTCGCGCGCATCCCGGCCCACTCGATCACGCGACTAAGCCAATTGCTTCCGCATAACTGGAAGCCCACCACTTCCCCAGCCCAGGCGTAACTTATCCGCCGATCCCCACAAATCGTGAGCTATCCCCGCAGCGGATTACAAGACGCTTACAAAAACACGCGCATTATCGTCACTCATTAC
>DASUWP010000339.1:0-13869 GCA_036378335.1 Acidobacteriaceae bacterium
CGTGGCATTGCAGGCACGCGCTGCCCTCGCGTTTTTCGGAACGTCGCTGGCCGGCATCCGCATGTTCAGCGCACTCGCCGGCGCAGCCACTGTCTTCCTCGCCGGAATCATCGCCTGGGCCATCGGCGGCCGCGGCGTTGCGCAGGCGCTCGCCATGCTAGGCATCCTACTGGCGCCGGAGTATCTCGGGCTCGACAGCTTTCTCTCCATGAATTCCTGCGAAGCCGTCTTCTGGATGACCGCAGTCCTGGCCATCCTGATGCTGCTCCGAGGCGCTTTCACCACTCGCTGGTGGATAGTCTTCGGCATCGCCGGCGGCCTGGGCATCGAGAACAAACCTTCGATGGTCGTCTTCCTCGTTGCTCTGCTCATCGGCCTGCTCATCACCCCGCAGCGCCGCATCGTCTTGACACGTGGCGCGCTCCTTGGAGCCGCGCTCATCGTTGGGCTCGCATTGCCCAACCTGCTGTGGCAGATCCACAACCACTTCCCCACCCTCGAGTTCATCCACAACGGCAAGGTCGACCACAAGAATGTTGTGCTCTCGCCCTTGCAGTTCGTGGGCGCGCAGGCGCTGATGCTGAACCCGCTTAGCCTGCCGCTCTGGTCTGCGGGCGTTGTGTGGCTGCTGGCCAGCCGCCGGAGCCGCGAATGGCGTTTCCTCGGCTGGACCTATCTCGTCTTTCTCGCGCTCATGTTCGCCACACGCGATGCGAAGGATTACTATCTCGCGCCTATCTACCCCGCTATCTTCGCTGCCGGCGGCGTTTCATGGCAGGCGCTGCTGAAGCGCCGCAGCACCGGTTGGCTCGTCCCCGCGTATGCTCTGGTCCTGATCATCGGCGGCATCATTGCGCTCCCCATGTCGATGCCCGTCCTTACCCCCGAACGGTGGCTGGACTACACCGCCCGCATGCACCTGCGCAATACAGCCGCCAACATGGAGAACGAAGCCACCAGCGCGTTCCCGCAGTTCTATGCCGACCGCTTCGGTTGGCAGGAGATGGTCGGGCAGGTCACGCGTATCGTCAATGGTCTCTCGCCCGCGGATCGCGCCCGCGCGGGCATTCTCTGCTCGAATTACGGCGAGGCCAGCGCCATCAACTTTCTCGGCCACGATTTGCCTTTCGCGATCAGCGGTCACAATAACTACTGGATCTGGGGACCGCACGGCGAAACCGGCGACGTGATGATCGTCATCAACGGCGCATCGCTCGAGGAGATGCGCAAATACTACGACTCCGTCGAAATCGCGGGCGTGATGAATCATCCGTACGCCATGCCCTACGAGCACCGCAACATTTATCTCTGCCGTGGACGCAAGGGCAACATCGTGAAAGACTGGCCGAAGTTCAAAAAGTACATCTAGCTCCGTCAATCCTCTGGAGATTTTCGCAGCGCGCAGCTGAACTCGCGCTACCCTAGCGGAACACATCCCTCTGCCGGAGCCTTTGCCATAGCCGCGCCCGCAAGCACCGCCGTCCAGCGTGAACATCAGCCGCTTGAGCGCGTCCTCGGCCTCTCGCAGTCCACCGCCATCGTCGTCGGCACCATCATCGGCAGCGGCATCTTCCTTGTCCCGCAGGAGATGATGCGCGCCGTCGGCCATTCCTCGCTGGTCTATCTTGCTTGGATCACCGGCGGACTGCTCTCGCTCTTCGGCGCGATGACCTATGCCGAACTCGCCGCGCGCATGCCCGAGGCTGGCGGCGAATACGTCTATATCCGCCGCGCCTATGGCGACCTGCCCGCCTTTCTCTACATGTGGACGTGGTTCGCCGTTGCCAAGCCAGCGTCCATCGCCACCGTCACCATCGGCCTCGCCCGCACGCTCGCACTCTTTCCTGCGCTCAAGTGGCTCGACCACACCGCCATCGCCACCCCCTTCCCGCTCGCATGGTCGCAGCTCTTTGCCATCACCATGACGTGGTTGATGACCGGCCTCAACTACATCGGGATCCGCCGCGCGGCAAACTTCCAGCTCGTCTTCACCTGGCTGAAGGTCCTGCTGGTGCTGGTCATTGCTATCACCTGCTTCGCCAGCGCGCATGGACTCGCAGCCAACTTCGGCACCGTCTTCACTGGCGCAGAGGGCGGCTTCGCCGGATTCATGGTCGCGCTCATCGCGGCGCTCTGGGCCTATGACGGATGGAATGACCTCAACATGGTCGCGGGCGAAGTCCGCAATCCTGAACGCAACGTCCCCCTCGCCCTGCTCTTCGGCGTCGGCATCGTCGGCTTCCTCTACATCTCCGTCAACGCGGCGATTCAGTACATGCTGCCCGCCGTAGCGGTTGCTGCATCGCCACGCCCCGCAGTGGCTGCAGTCAGCGTCGTCCTCGGGGCCACCGGTGCAACGCTCGTCACCGCCGGCATGGCGCTCAGCATCTTCGTTACGCTGAACGGCACCGTCATGTCCGGTGCGCGTGTCCCCTTTGCCGCCGCACGCGATGGCCTCTTCTTCCGGAAGGTCGCCGAGCTGAGCCCTCGCTTCGGCACTCCTGCGCCGTCGCTCGTCCTGCAAGCTTCGCTTAGCACCCTGTTGCTGCTTGCCGTGGGGCGGTTCCAGCAGCTTTTCGAGCTCGCCATTTTCGCCGAGTGGCTCTTCTACATGATCGCGTCCAGCACCATATTCGTACATCGCCGCCGCGCCGCTAAAGAAAGCGCCACCACTTTTCGTATGTGGGGTTATCCCGCGCTGCCTCTGCTTTTCATCGTGGCGGCGGCCGTGCTGCTCGTCTACAGCTATCAGAGCAACCTGCGCAACTCACTGCTCGGCACCGCGATCATTCTCGCCGGCATCCCGCTCTTCTATTACTTCCGGCACAACGCCAAAGCGTAAGTCTTAAGCTCAGCGACAATTGCCGCAACTTGCGTGACCGCACCAGCAGGGAGACGCCTCTTGCATCGCGTGTCGCTCACACCACAAGCTGCAGTACTCCTTCCCCGCCACCACCGGGCACATGCATTTGGGATGTGCACATTTCACCTGCATCCTTCTGCCTCCTGTCAGCAGTGAGATGGCAGCAACACACCAAAACCAGTCGTTATTTCGCCCCAACCGGGAATTGTTTCAGCAATGTGAAAGGCTGGGGTCGTCCTAAGCCTGATCCGCGCGCATTTGGCAAGAGCACCACGGCATAGAAAAACGACCTCCGTAATGCTGCATTTGTGGGATCCCAGAGAGCAACCTATGTGTAAGCGACAGCCAGCAACTTACACCTTTTAATGGACTTGCCATGATTTCTCTGGATCTCACCCGCGTAGCTCCGATCCTGGATCGGGACAAGCTGTACCTGGTCAAAGGTCGCAACATCTCCATCTGCTATCACTGCAAAAAGAGCATGCTGCGCAAGAGCCTGCTGCGCTGCAATGAGTGCCGGCACGACTTCTGCCCCAACTGCCTGGATGCCTGCCGTTGCTATACGCAGGGTGGCTTCCGCATCGGATCGAGCCGCGAGAAGCGGCCGCCCCGCCACCTGTCCCTGGTCACGGGTGCCATGCCTCAGACTTTTCATCAGAGGTAACAACGCCCGTGTGTTCCCATTCTGGGAACGAGTCCCGATCCGGGAACGAAGTAAACGCCACTACGACCGGCGCCGCACACACTCCTCATAGAGCCGCAGATACTCCCCCGCCGGCTCCCGCCAGGAATAGTCCTTTGCCATCCCGTTCCATTGCAGCTTCTGCCACGCGGCCTTGTCCGCGAAGGTAGCGAACGCCCGGTCCAGCGCCGCCATGAATGCCGCGGGCTCGTAGGGATAGAACTTGAAGCCCGTCCCGGTCTGTGCGGAAGCATTCCATTCTTCGATCGTGTCGTCCAGCCCGCCCGTCGCATGTACCACCGGCACCGTCCCATATTTCAGGCTGTAGATCTGGCTCAACCCGCAGGGCTCGTAGCGTGACGGCATCAAGAACATATCCGCCCCCGCCTCAATCTTATGCGCCATGGTATCGTCGTACGCCAACTTCACCGCGATACGCCCGGGATAGCGCTCCGCGAATGAGCGGAACAGGCCCTCGTAATAGGCCTCGCCGGTGCCCAGCACTGCTAGGACCAGGTCGCGGGTCATCAGCTCCGGCATGATCTCGGCCAGCAGATCAAACCCCTTCTGTGTGGAAAGCCACGAGACGATGCCCAGAACAGGTGTCTCGTCGCTGCTCTTCAGTCCGAAGCCGTGCATCAGGTCGCGCCGGCAATCGCGCTTGCCCTTCATCCGCTCGGGAGTGTAGTGCGCGGCAATCTTGCGATCCGTCGCCGGGTTCCACTCGTCGTAATCCACGCCGTTCAGAATCCCCTTGAGATCTGCGGATCGCTTTTGCAGCACGCCTTCCAGTCCTGCTCCCAGCTCGCGCGTCTGGATCTCCTGCGCATAACGCGGGCTCACTGTGCTCAGCGTGTCCGCGTAGATGATGCCGCCCTTCAGAAAATTCGCCTGCCCATAGAACTCCAGGCCATCCACGGTGAAGACCTCCCAAGGCAGGTCCAGCCGCTCGATGATGACCGACGGAAATAATCCCTGATGTCCCGCGTTGTGAATCGTCAGCAGACACGGTACCTTCCGCAGCACCGGATCGAAGTAGTAGAGCGAGCGCAGCATCACCGGTATCAGCGAGGCATGCCAATCATGCACGTGAAACAGATCCGGGATGCCAAGCTGTTTCGCCGCCTCGATCACCGAGCGGCAATACAGGCCGAAGCGCTCTGCGTTGTCGCTGTACTCCCCCCCAGCCGCGCCATACAGTCCTTCGCGATCGAACAGCTCCGGGCAATCAAGGAAGTAGAACTGCACGCCGTTGCGCACGCCGCCATCCAGCACGGTGACGAAGCGGTTGAATGAGTGGAAAGGAATCGTAATGCTCGGGATCGCAACCCGCCGTTCCGTCATGTGCTTCTGTACCTGCCGGTAGTACGGCAGGTACACCGTCACCTGGTGCCCCTGCCGCGCCATCTCGCGCGGCAGTGCTCCAACCACATCGGCCAGTCCGCCCGTTTTTGCAAACGGCACGCACTCCGAGGCCGCGTACACAATATGCATTCCTGCTCCGTCCCTCTACACTGCAAGTGCTGCCGCTTCGTTCCAACTGGAGAGCAGCGCAGTTCCTGATTGTTGAACCCGATTCTATCCGGCTCGCACCCACGCCCCGAGAAATGCAGAAGAAACCCAGGCTCGGTCAGAACTTCCTAGTAGATGCAGATGCCTGCCGTCGCGTCGTCGCAGCACTCGGCGACATTGCGCACGATGCCGTACTCGAGATCGGACCCGGCCATGGCGCAATCACTCGACTGCTCGCACGCCGGGCCCGACATCTGACTCTGGTTGAGTTCGATCCCACGCTCGCCTCAGAGCTCGCGAGCGAGTTTGCCGCGTCACCGAATGTTGAAATTCGCCACGCCGATGTCCTCACTCTGGACATCACAGCCCTGGCACAGGAGCGAGGACGCAAGCTCACCGTTGTCGGCAACCTGCCCTACTACATCACCTCGGATATCCTGCTTCATCTGCTTACGCATCACGCCGCCATCGATCGTGCCGTGCTCATGGTGCAGCGCGAAGTCGCTGAGCGCGTCGCCGCTCCGCCTGGCAGCAGCGACCACGGCGTGCTCAGCGCAACCATGCAACTCTACGGCACGGTCGAAATGCTCTTCACCCTGCCGCCCAGCGCCTTCGCGCCGCCACCCGAGGTCCACTCCAGCGTCCTCCGCTTCCATGTGCAGCCGCGATTTGAGGAGCTCGGCATCACTCCCGCGCGCTTCGTGCCCTTCGTGCGCGCGAGCTTCGCTCAGAAGCGCAAGACCTGGGCCAACAACCTGCGCAACGCCGGTTACAACGCGGACGCGATCGCCGCCGCCTTGACCGCAGCGGCACTGGATCGAAACGTGCGCGCCGAGGCTGTCGATCTGCCCCACATGGCGGCTGTCTTCCGCGCGCTCGGTAACACCTAAAAAGCAAAGCGGCGAGGATCACTGCCCGCCGCTCTGACCTCCGCTGCAGCTCTAGTGATGCCCGCCCGATGGTGCCGGAGCACTCACGTGCGGTGCCGGCGCTGGCTCTGACATTCGCGGCGCCGGGGGAGGCGAGTACGCTCGCGGTGGTGGTGGTGAGTAGCTCCGCGGCGCCGGAGCCGGTGTATAGGTCCTCGGTGACGGCATGATCACCGGCCTCCCTGTTTGCACAGGAGGCGCCGGCCGGAAGACTGGCCGTGTCGGCACAACGGTGGGCGGCCTCGATCCAGCTGGAGAATCTCCAGGCGTCGCCTGAATCGGAGGCTGGTGCTGAACCTGCCCCGGAGGCTGCATGTTCACGCCATTGTTGCCCAGCCCGGCAAAACCAACGCTGCGGGCCACCGGTGCCGTGTGCGTGCCCGTTCCCCGATAGGAAAACAGGCCGCCGCGGTTCGCATTCTCCAGCACAGGTAGCGGGTCGACTCTCTGGCCCTCAATCCGCACCGGCTGTGTGTGGTGGTTGTGAATGTCGCGAGTCGGCAATACCGGTCCGCGGTTCACCGCAACCAGATGGCCTCCTGTGCTCGGCGGACCGACGTGACCGCCGGGAATCGGCCGCGGCGGAGGCCGCCAGCCGCGCGGCGTATTCCAGATCGTCACCACCGGTTGCCAGCCCAGCCCGCACTGTCCCGGCACCCAGCCCCAGCCCAGGCTGTCCCAGTAGTTCCATGCGCCGCAGTGATACGGCAGCCAGCCCCACGAATATCCCGATATCCACGTGTAGCCCCAGCCCGGATAGTCTGCCCAGTAGCCATCGCCGTAAGGATCCCATCCTTCAGGCGCATTGCTCGGCACCCACACGTTTCCATAGCCCTCCACCGGATACCAGTCGCCGTTCGCGTCCAGGTCATCCCAGCCCGGCTCGTTGGCAGCGCCGCTGGTTTCCCGCGCGCTCGTTTGCTGCTGGGCCTGCTGCGCAATCTGGCTGTCGCGGTCCTGGTTCCACTGGTCCCACGTGTCACTCTGGATGCTCGCCGTCGCCACATTCGAGGCATCATCCGCATCGAAGTGCAGGCTGCGCCCTTCCTCGATCGTCTGGTCAAAGCCCCCGCTGACGGACGCGCGTATCGTCCCTACGAAAACTGAGATATCCGGAGCGTTGTCCAGATTGACGCGGAAGATCGCATTGGTGACCGGCTGCGCCTGAGCGGCGTTGAAGTGCACTGTGAAATGCTGACCATTTGCCGTGTTCAGCTCGAAGTAGCCCAGCCCGGAGAGCATCGTCACCTCTGTCGTCTCATCGCGCTGTTCCGCCGGAGGCAGGCGATCCAGCCGAAGCTGGCTGTTCGGCGTCACCCGCGCGACGCTGCCGTCGGTAAACTCCACCTCCGCCTGTCCATCCTCTCCGGTCGAAAGCGTATAGCCCGCAAGCAGCGGCATATTGGCCTGCGCCGGATCGAACTGCGTTGTCTCGCCTTGAAGAATCTTGACCTGCCCCTGCACATAGCTCAGGCGCACCAAAGCAGTCGTGGCCGGCACCTGCGCCAGCACTGTGCCGGCGCCCGACCCGGCGCTCAGAACCAGGGCAATCAACGAAACCATCCAACGGTGTCCACGCATGGGGCCCGCCTCCTGACGCTCAGGCGGCATCCGTTTCCAAAATGCCGTCGCTCGCTCTAGTTGTTAGAACCCGCAATCCTACAGAATGTCGCAGTCATTGGGCGCCGAATGCATGCTCGACCTACACGTTCGTCACTGACCGCGAAAGATGAACCGCAGCTGAAGAATCCCGGCCGCGCCGGTCTGGACCGTTGACAGGCCACTCCGGTCTTACAGACGCACAGATCGAATTGCCTGCTCGCTACTTCGTCACTATGCCGCCCGCATCGACGATCGCCAGCAAATGCCGTGCGCGCTTCTGCGCCCGCTGCAGCACCGCGTCGTCCTTCACGATGGCGAGCAGCGTCTGCGCGATGTTCTGGAGCTCCAGTGCCTGTCCGTTCTGGGCCATGGTCTCCAGCGTCTCCAGCTCGGCGTCCAGGCTCAGCCGTCCGTGCTCATGCTCGATCTCCAGCCGCCGCCCTGCTTCCAGAGTTGCAGCGATACCTTCCATTTCCGTCGTAAGCCACTCAATTTTAGGATCTTTACTGTAGTTATAGGAACATCCGCCATGGCCATCCGAGCCTTGGTAGCCCAACTCCTTTTTCCCGGTGAATGCGGTATGCACATCCGTAATCTCGCACGGGATGTTGAAGAACTTCTTGGCACGCGCGATGGCAAAGATGTGCTGGATGGTCGGCGCGGTCGCCTGAATCGGACGGTCCTGCCCCTCGCTGGGCAGCGCCGCGGTATCGTCAGGCGTGCTGGCTCCCGCCTCCGCCTGGAACCGGCCGTTTCCATCCTCATGCAGCGTGATGGTGTACTTGGCCGGCTGCAACTGCGGATTTTCGAAATGGAAAGTAACGGTTGCGGGCTGCTGCGCCTGCGACGCCATGCACAGCGCCCATGCAAGCCCGGTGGAAACAGCGAAGCCCGCCATCCGCATCTATCGTTGCCTCGTGATTGGAATCGCTACCGACGCTCGCTCGGTTCGCGTCGCCGGCAACACAGCTGTCCCGGCCATGCCTTGTGCGGTGAGCGTCTGCGCCGTGTGAATGTGACAGATCGCGATTGCCAGGGCATCGGCAGCATCCGCCGGCTCTGGCTCGGACTCCAGTTCGAGCAGCCGCGTCACCATGAACTGCACCTGCTCCTTCTTCGCGAGCCCGTAGCCCACGACCGACGACTTGACGCTCAACGGTGCATACTCCGCAATCGGCAGCCCAACGTTTGCCGCGGCCAGCAGAGCCACCCCGCGCACCTGCCCCAGCTTCAGCGCCGACTTTGCGTTCGCAGAGAAGAACACATCCTCGATCGCGACCACCACCGGTTCATGTAGCGTGATCAACGCGGTCAATTCGGCATAGACCCGAGCGAGCCGCGCGGGCAGAGTCTCCTTCTTCGAGAGCATGATGCCGCCAGCAGCCACCGCCCGTAGACGTGACGTTCGGCCAGACTCGTCCACTTCGACTACGCCATAACCGGTGCACTCCGTGCCGCAGTCGATCCCGAAGACGCGCATGTGTGGAAGTCTATCGCGTCAGAGCCGGGTGACGGCAGTGAGTGTGACGGTTCTCAACCCGATCAGCTGACCCGCGACACACCCTCAACCGGCGAGCTCGCCGTGGCATACAGCTTGCGCGGCATCCGTCCCGCCACGAAGCTCTGCCGCCCCGCCAGTACCGCATGCTGCATCGCCTCGGCCATCAACACCGGATTCTTCGCCGTCGCGATCGCCGAGTTAATCAGCACCGCATCCGCGCCCATCTCCATCGCCATCGCCGCCTCAGCCGCCGAGCCGATGCCGGCATCCACGATCAGCGGCACCTCGGTGATCATCTCGCGTAGGATGCGCAGCGTCGCCGTATTCTGCAGGCCCATGCCGCTGCCGATCGGTGCCGCCAGCGGCATCACCGCCGCCGCGCCCGCATCCACCAGCCGCTTCGCGAACACAATGTCATCCGAGGTGTACGGCAGGACAGTAAAGCCCTCATTCACCAGCACGCGCGTCGCTTCGAGCGTCGCCTGCACATCCGGATACAGTGTCGCCTGGTCTCCGATGACCTCGATCTTTACCCAATCCGAGAGTCCAACCTCGCGGCCCAGCCGCGCGGCGCGGATCGCCTCGTCCGCGGTGTAACAGCCGGCCGTATTCGGCAGCAGGAAATAGCGCTGCGGATCGATGAAGTCGAGCAGCGATTCCTTCGTGCGGTCAAGGTTCACCCGCCGCACCGCGACCGTCACCATCTCTGCACCAGACGCTTCGATGGCCCGCTGCGTCTCCGCGCCATCCTTGTACTTGCCCGTGCCCACAATCAGCCGCGACTGAAAGGCCCGGCCCGCAATCACCAATGGTTCCATGGCTCCTAGTTTATCGCTACCAAGAGAAAGGCCCGCAACCATACTGGCTGCGGGCCTTTCCGGTGATCTGTTGGAGTTGACCTGAGGCGTGCACGCTTCTCAATTTCACCCGCCTGCCTCCCAATCTGGCAGACGCGGCTACGAAGTGGGCCTCAGCGAATCACTTAACTGTATCGCCAGGTCTAGAGCATGTACGCCCTAAGCCTCAGTCACCTCACGTGTTGTGGAACAACTGCCGTCAGAAGTTTTCATTCGCTGGATCATCCTCCTTTCCCGTGTATTTCCAACTTATCGCCGCGCCGCGCGACAGGTCAAGTGAGGCGCATTCTGCGGCATATTCTGACGTTCAGATTCGCCAATAGAGACCCGATACTCCCGGGCGAATACCACCGATTAAATTGCTGCGCGTCTATTGAAAAGACCGGCTGTATCCTTGGCCTGCACGCGACCCGATCCCATTTGAGGCAGCATGACGCGAATCCCCCGATTCCTGTTCACGCGAATTAACCGCGCCGCCAACCTCACCATCGTGCTGCTGCTCTCATTTGGGCTCGGCGCGGCTGCGCTGCTCTCTGCCGCGCTCGATCGTTTCCTGCTGCATCCTCTCGATGTCCCGCATCCGGAGACGCTGGTAAGCGCCATGGAGCGCCACCCTCCCGTGACGAATACCGATTGGTTTCCCTACGGCCTCTACGAAGCCATGCGAACGATGCACGCGCTGCGTGAGGTGGCCGCCGAAAGTGATATCGATACCTCCGTCTCTCTGCGCAACGGAGCGCAGGCGGACATCCGTCCCATCCTCGCCCAGATGGTCTCCGGCAACTACTTTTCCATGCTTGGAACAGCCCCGGCCGCTGGCCGCGCGCTCGCGCCTGCAGACGACCATCCCACCACAGCCGAAGTACCCGCCGTCCTCGGCTATCGCTTCTGGACCCGCGCCTTCGCCCACTCGCGGTCCATCCTCGGCTCCACGCTCACCATCCAGGGCAAACCATTCGTGATCGTCGGCATCATGCCGCAGAGCTTCTTCGGAACCCGCATCGATCAGAGCCCCGACGTGTGGCTCCCACTCAGCGCGCAGCCACTGCTCTCCCACAAGTCCCTCACCGATCCCGATTCAGACCGGCACTTTGCAATCTTCGGCCGCCTGCAATCCGGCAGCACACTCGCGCAGGCGCAACAGGAGTTCGTCGGCGTCTACCGCGCCGTCCATCTACACGACGATCCGAACGACACAGGCGCGCAGGGATCTCTCGTACCAATCACGGACACTACATTCGCCCTGCGCGATGGGTTCCGTCACGCGCTCACTTTGCTGCTATGGGGACTCGCCGTACTCCTGCTGATGATGTGCGCGAATGTCGGTGGACTGCTGCTGGCACGCGTCGCGCGGCGCGAACGCGACACCGTCGTCCGCATCGCGCTCGGCGCCGGCCGCGCGCGTCTGCTAGTCCATGCCTTGCTTGAATCCGCCGCACTCGGTCTCGCCGGCGGCTGCGGCGGCATCGCTCTTGCCTTTGCCGGCGCGCCACTCCTTGCCACGCTGCTGCCTTTGGGCCGCTACGCACATCCCATATCGCTCGCGCCCAACCTCACGATTGCGTTGCTGGCTCTCGGGCTGGCCCTTCTGCTCAGTCTGCTCTTCGGCGCAGTCCCCGCATGGCTCACCTCGCGCGCGATGCCCCAGCAGGCGTTGCGGCGCGGTACCTCCACCAGCCGCTCGGGCAGGCTCAGCCGTGCGCTCCTCGCCCTGCAGACCGCCCTCACGCTCGTTCTGCTCGTCGAAGGCGGCCTCATGCTCCGCACGTTTTCCGCGCTGCGCCATACTGACCCCGGCTTCGACGTGGATCACCTTGTCGCCTTTACCCTCGCAGCCGGCAGCAACGGTCCCAACGAATACACCGCGTCTCCCCTTTCGCCCGGCGCGCTGAAGGACCTGTTGCAGCGCGTCCAGCAGTTGCCCGGAGTGCGTGGCGCGAGCGTCGCGGGCGCAGCCCTCATGAACCGGATTGGCTTCAAGACCTCCGCGGCCCTTCCCGGTCATCCTTTCGCCACAAATGCATTCCTCAACACCAGCCTTAACGTCGTCTCCAGCAACTTCTTCGAGACCATGAGCATGCCGATCCTGGACGGTCGCGGTTTCACTGCGACCGACGCGGACACGAAAAGTCCGGTGCCGGTGCCTGTCGTCATCAACGAAGCCTTCAGCCGCACCTTCTTCCCCGGGCAGAATCCGCTGGGAAGAACCTTTGGAACGGGTCGCCCAGGCGAGACAGCAAAGCCGGACAAGCGCATCATCGGCATCGTCGGCGATTCGAAGTACCGCTCACTCCGCGAGCCGCTGCTGCCCATCTACTACGCGCCCATGCAGCTCGGCACCGAACAAGGCACGGAATTCCTCTACGTGCGCACACAAGGCCCGCCCGAATCCGTCATCAGCGCAGTGCGCAATACGCTCGCGCAGCTCGACCCCAACCTGCCCTTCTCCGAAATTGTCACCATGCAGCAGCAGGTCTCTGAATCGCTCTGGCAGGAGCGCCTGCTCGCCGTCCTCGCCGCGATCTTCTCTGCTGTCTCGATCGTCATGGCCGCCACCGGGCTCTATGGTCTGCTGGCCTATGACGCCAGTCAGCGCACCCGCGAGTTCGGCATTCGCATAGCAGTCGGGGCGCGGCGCAGCAGCGTCGCGTCCCTGCTCCTCCGGGATCTCGTGCGCATCGTGCTTCCCGGAGCCGCAGCAGGCGTGCTGCTGTGCGTGCTGCTCAGCCGGCTGATCGCCTCCGCTCTCTACGGCGTCCGGCCGTCGGACCCCATCTCTTTCATCAGCGCGCTGATCGCGGTCTGCCTCATCGCCTCAGCGGCAAGCTGTCTGCCGGTATGGCGCACGCTGCGCATCGATCCCGCCACCATCCTGCGCGACGAGTAAGCCGCACTCACGCCAGTGCGTGAAAGTATTCCTCGCGCTCAACGACATCCAGCGGCCTCCCGAACAGTTGCCCCAGCCGCTCCGCCGTCAGTAACTCGCGCTTCGCACCATCGCCCACAATCCGCCCTTCACGCATCAGGATCACGCGATCGATCTCTGGCAGCACATCCGGCAAGTGATGTGTCACCAACAGCAGGCCGGTTCCCTGCTGCGCCAGCCGCCGCAGCGTTTCGCGCAACTCGCGTTGTGCGCGCAAGTCCAGCGCGTTGGAAGGCTCGTCCAGCAGCAGCATCTCCGGCCGGTGGACCAGCGCACGCGCAATCATGATCCGCCTGGTCTCGCCCGCGGACATCTCGCCCACCGGCTTCGCAGCAAGATGCATCGCCTCCATGAGCGCCAGCGCCTCGGCCGCGCGCTCACGCATCTCCGCAGTGACCACCAGATGCGGCCATAGCGTCGCGCTCGCAAAAAATCCCGACGCCACCGCATCGCGTCCCGGCGTATGCGCTGTACTCGGTCCGGGCAAATCCGCGGAGACCACGCCCAGCCGCTTGCGCAGCTCCTCCACCGCCCACCGCTCGCGCCCAAAGATGCGCACCATCGAGCCCTCCCGCGCCAGCGGATAGCACTCGCACGTCAGCACCTTGATCAAGCTGGATTTTCCGCAGCCATTCGGGCCCAGGATCACCGCATGCTCACCGCGCTTCAGCGTCAGGTCGATCCCATGCAGCACCACGGCCTCGCCGCGCGCTACATGCACATCGCGCAGCTCAGCAAACCACTCTGATTCGACATCCATGCTGTTCACACTCGTCCGCTTTTGCTCTTCACTGTTGTTAGAGTAAAAGCTTCATGGACACATCCTCCTCCCTGCCCCGCGGATTTCTCTGGGGAGCCGTGCGCGCCGGTATCAAAGCGAGCGGCCGCGCCGATCTCTCCGCCATCGTTGCCCCCAAGACAGCCACCGCTGCTGCGCTCTACACCAGCAACAAAATCCAGGCCGCGCCCCTGATCGTTGACCGGCGGAATCTCGCGG